>DAMDEB010000105.1:0-11583 GCA_032090075.1 Caproiciproducens sp. | reverse complement strand
CCTTTGGTATTCATAGTAATGCCGCTGTGATCGTACAGATACAGCGGCAGAATCACCATGTTTTCCATTTTCTGCACAAGCTCCATCAGCTCATTCATTCGCAAAGCGGAAAGGGCGTTATCTAAAAACCAATCTGGAATATCCTTGCCCTTCAGATTGGCAGGATAGCTTGACGAAACATACCAATCCTTGCCGGAGGACCAATAATTGTTTTCAAACAATTCCCACTCTCTTGTGGAACGGTTGTATTCCAGCTTTGCTTCCTTTGCCCGGCCTTGCTTGATATAGTCGTAGACCGGTTTGCTGTATTGAGAATCGGGATAGGACGAATACTTCTCATACAAAAGGCTCTGTAAAAAATCCCTCGGCTCCTCATAATCGTGCTTATCACCAAGGCTATAGCGGCTATGAAAGCAGACCATTTTGCCGAAACAATCCCCACCCTTACGGGGATTAACGGAATCTTCATCCTCAACAATAAAGAGAGTGTAGGGCGTCTTTGTTGCCGCCATCGGCATAAACATCACATCCTTTTTTAAAATATAAGCATGATCACTTTATAATAATGGACATAAAAATACCCCCTAGGTATGACATGCGCTTTTTGCGCGTCAACTTAGAGGGTAGCACAATAACCTATTTTCTGTTCAAAAGGATTACTCGCCTCGTTTTTGCTGTTCCTGCAAGGCTTTTAGGAATTCTTCCGGGGTTTTTCCGCTGGCTTTTACCGCTTCATACAAGACTGCTAATTCTTCTTTTTCTTTTCGTTCCATAAGAACTTTTCTTTTCTCTCGTGCATCAGAAATTTTTTGTTTGTAGTCTTCAATTTCAGCATCAATGTCAGTGATTTGCTCTTCAATTGTTTTATCCTTCACAGCTTTGCGACCACGTGGCATAGAAATCACTCCAATCAATTTATTTTTCCATATTATAGCATAAAGTGTGAAATACATACTACTTTTCAGATAGTATGGTACTGGTCTAATCCTGCACAGTTTGGAAGGCTTTATTGCCTAAACTCCATGCCCAATTTTCTTTCCATGTCTCTTTTAATTCTGATTATTTCATCGCTACCTGCACTCCATCCGTTCTTTTCTAATTCTTCTATCATCTTATAAAACATTGCACAAGGAGGCGGAGGAACATCCATCAATTCTGCATTCCTTCCTTCCAGAATTATTGAAAGAATATTTTGTGCTTGAGACTTTTCTATATCCTTTTGGAAACCTTCAATATCAAAATTGTCGATAGTCTTCATAATATCAAGATTAACACTTCGATTATCCAAAGTGTTTCCATTAACATGATAAACCTGATAACCTTTCGGTATTTGTCCATGATCGGATTCCCATAAAAAATTATGCAGAAAGATTACTTTGCCATTTTCATCTGTTGAATAAGCATATGCAAAGTTATTTTTTGATAAATATTCTTCGAAACGCTCACTTGATGATTCAAAGACTAATTCACCATATACTAATTGTGATCCTGGTACGAATCCACCTTCATGTAACTTGAGGCGAAGGCTTTTAAATAAAATGGCTGTATCAATTAGATTCTGATGAATAAGTTTTACAGTATCATTATTCAACTCTTCACTGAAATTGATAGAAATGGATTTGGTTTTCTTATTTTCATTTAGCTTGTGTAACAAATAAACATTATCAGCATTATTATAATAAAACTTACCTTCATTCACGGCATAAAAAGCATAAAATGAGCATGGATGATTAATCATATAGTTTAAATTGGATATTGCTACGCTGTAGTTATATTCTCCATTTGGGCTAGATTTTTTACCGGACGATTTTAATTGAACTTGGGTCCGAATATTTGTCGGAGACTTTCCATTATTAATAAGCGCTTCAATACAAATATCAACTCCATAATCACTATCCGTTTCTTCACGAACTATAAACAATGGATCTGTAAACAAACACTTAAAAGCTAACCGTCCCTTGTCATTCTTTACATGATTTTCTATTCTTTCAGGTAATATTCCCAATGCCTCTGAATAATCTTTCATATTACTCCCTCAGCTTATATAGAATTGCGGAGATTGGTGACTTTTTAGTCGAGTAAAACCGGGGAATTTCACCCCGAGCTTCTAACGGAACCAAACGTGAAAGTCTCATTCGGCTCTTGTTCTCCAACCATCCGGATTGTAACCAAACAGCTTTCCTTCTTCTATGAAATTCTCCCGTTTCCGGTTGTTTCATTTCCGAAGTATAGAAAACAGAATTCCTTGCTCCACTGCCAATACCGCAGCTTTATCACTACTATGAATTCTTCCGAATCTAAACCCTGCATCGATACTTTCATATTTGACGTTTCTGTGCTTGGATTTTTCGCTTATCATCAGAGTTCAGATTTCTCCTGTTCCTCGTAAGAGCCTGTAACGTGCTCCTATAACCTATATACTCCGATCTCTTCAGGGAAATCTGGGTAGAAGAAAGTCCTGACCGAAATGTATCTGGACAGTGGGTTGAACCGACAATATATTCATAATAAGGCAGAATAAGATTTATTCAAGAATATCCCAGAAGTCTGATTCATTAATTATAATAATACTTCCACCCTTTTTACGAAGATCAACGGCTCTTTCGACCTTACGCCCATAGCAAGCAACGGCCCAACAAGGGTTACCGGCATTTCCAACAATAAGGTAATTGGTCTTTGCTATGACAGAGTTGTTAAACAGACCGCCATGAGAAATAATTAATTTTGCAATTTCATCTCTCGTGGTTTTTTCAGATGTCCCAGTAAAACTAAATAACTTATCTTCAAATTCAATATTCGGGCATACCGCACAGATACCCTCCACACAATACTTTTGCTTTATATCCTGTAACTCTAAAAAATTAATATTGTAAGAGACAGTCGTATCGATGAAGTTTTCAAAAAAGGCTTTTAACATATTTCTCTCATCATCTGATATTGAACCATCCGATAGTGCCGACGTTAACAAACTATCAATCTCATCAAAGGGATAAGTCCCTTTCAAGAAGTCATGCTCGTTAACCCAATCAGCTAAATGAAAGATTTCATCATCACTAAGTACATTATCCGCTAAGGCGCCTTGCAGAATTCCCTCTAACTGTTGAATAGTCCCTGTTATAAAATTATAGTAATCGCTGTCTTTTGCAATATTGTCACATACCCATAGAATGTCCAACATTTCTTCCTTGGTTAGTTCACCGTCCAAAACACATTTATCAATAAGTGGTATTATTTCAGAAAAGGGATGTCTGTCTATTAAATCTCTATGTAATGTACACCAGTTAGTGATCTCCATCAATTCATCATTAGAAACCTTGCCGTCCAACATAATTCCATCAGCAATGCCACGAAGCGTATTTACAGCTTTATCAAGCTCAGCCGGCTTTGTAAACATACGATAATCTTTTAATTCTTTCAAATTTATCCCTCCAATATTAAAATTAACTGTTTACAACTGGGGTAATTACTCTTGGATAATCACCCTGTCTGTAGCATCCCGCAGCACATATTCTCTATCAATTGCCGTGCTAATACCAGCGCCTATTATTTCTTCCATAGATGAGCTGCTTCTCGCGAATCCGAATAACTTATACACTTCTTTGATTAAATCTTCTGATAAAAGGCTTACTTGGTCTTTTAATATAGATTTGACCGCATTAGAAATTTCCTCTGCGGAGATATCTTCCATATTTCTGCGCGTTGCATCGTCAGAAGGTACACGAAACAGTTCATACGCTGATGAGTGTTGTTCCTCATTCCAATAGAACACGTTTCCACTTGATATCGTCTGCTGTAATCCCTGCATAGCAAAAAGCTGATCAAAGCGTCTTTCCAAACGTGCGCCCATTCGTGCAATACCCCATGCAGATAATATGCGTTTGCACAGTGCGTTTCTACTGATTGGTGCTTCTTTTGCTAAAACCTCATTAATCTGAATTAAGATGAGCCGATTATTTTGTGGCAAGCAGAACTCCTCTGCTCCGAGTTTTTCACTGATTATCGAGCAGCACTCGTATTTTTTGTATTTTTTCTGAGCGTCGTCAACATTGGCTTCTTCTACCTTTTCATAAGAACAAATTGTATTTGGGGATGGTACGACTGTTTGGGGCTCAAACTCTTTCCCTCTGCTTTCTAAAGCAACTTTAATCGCCGCCTTGATTTTATCGAGTACTTATTCTTGATTCTCCCACCAATCCAATATCCATAAGTGGTAGATATTCCACCCCAATGATTTTAGCACTCCGCCCTGTAAAATATTGCGATCACGCGCTGTATTTGCGGAATAGTAGTTCATACCATCACACATAATACCTAGAATATATTCTCCTTTTTTATTTGGATGGACAACACCAATATCAATTTTATATTCTGAACAGCCAATATTAGTTTGCACCTCATATCCGAGTGTTTTAATTTGTTCTGCAATCAATTTTTCTGCTGTATCTTCATCCTGTAAAACGCTCATTTGTTTCAGTGACAGCATACTTTTGCCTTTTTGTGCAAATTCCAAAAAAGCCTTTAACCCGGCAATCCCATCTGATCTGGTTCTTGACAGTTCGATCTGTTCCGGGCGTAACGTGGAAAAAACCATCATCTCTTTTCTGGCCCTGGAAACTGCTACGTTCAGCCGTCTCCAACCACCATCCCTGTTAAGCGGACCAAAGTTCAAAGCCACCTTACCGTTTGAATCCGGGCCGTAACCAATAGAAAATAAAATCACATCACGCTCATCGCCCTGTACATTTTCCAGATTTTTAATAAACACAGGTTCATCCATCGCGTTGTTAACTTCCTCAAGCTGAGGATTTTTCGCAAATGCTTCCATAAGTAAGTCATCAATTAAGTTTTGCTGCACGGAGCTAAACGTCACTACTCCAATACTTTGTTTGCTAAGCGTGGGATCACTTAATCTTCTTACAATTTCCGCTATGATAGCCTTTGCTTCAGCATCATTTTGTTTCGTTTTTCCTCTGTCATAAAAGCCATCGACTGCAATATATTTCACTTGAGAAATCATATCATTAGGCGATGGAAACGTAAATAATTTATTGTCATAGTACTGCATATTACTGAATGCAATTAAACTTTCATGGCGGGAACGGTAGTGCCATAACAAGTGCTCCTGTGGCATGGATAAGGCAAGGCAGTCATCCAAAATACTTTCTAAATCTTCCTTTTCGAAGTTGTCTTCATCTATCCTATTCACACTGAAAAAGCTCGTTGGGGGAAGTTGTTTTGGATCACCAACGACAATTACATCATTCCCCCTGGCAATCGCGCCGACCGCCTCACAGGTTGGCAATTGAGAAGCCTCATCAAATACTATCAAATCAAAAGGAGGATAGTTCGGGTCAATATACTGTGCTACAGAAATTGGGCTCATAAGCATGCAGGGGCACAGCCTTCTAAGCAGATTCGGAATGCTGTCAAACAATTTACGAATGGAAAGCATTCTGCCGCCGCTTCTGATTGCTTTTTGCAAAATTCCGATTTCTGAAGAATTAGCAAAACTGGCCGAGGTTGCCGGTATTTTCGCCGAAAGTCTCGCTACAAGTTTGTTTTTAGTAAGGTTTTCAAATTCTCCACAAGTTTGCTTGTACTTCTCGATTTCATCCTCGAAAATGGTGCCGTTAAAGCTGGATAAGCAACTTTCTTTGTCCACAATGGAAATGGCGCTGGCAAGTGAAACACCGCGATAAAATGCAGAAGGCAGATCTTCTTCGGAAACTTTTCCAGCTTCTAAAGCTTCAACTAAGTTGGATAGTCCAATTTGCTGCGCCTGTTCTTTTATATAAAGATAGCTGCACCAGCTACGCAGGCCATCTAAATGTTCAATCCAATTCTGTGTTAGAGTTTGCATTCTTATCAGCCAGTTATTTCCGGATTTTTGCTTATTAAAATCAATTCCTGTTTGTTCGCTGAGTATCACCTCGAGCTGAGTTACCCTCTCATATCCAGTCGCAATTTCAGAAAATGTATGCTGATTTCCTTGCTGGAAGCCTGTCAAATTTACAAATACATGATTGATCAAAGCCTTACGGAAAGCCTGTTTTTGTTCAGCGTCTGTAGCGATAGCGGATAACAATTCGTCACACAAAACCGCCTGACCATAGCAGGTTTCAATTCTATTCCAATCTGGTAAAGCATCATTCCAGATGACACTAAAGAGTGCAGATAAATCTCTGCTATTTTCTTCAACCACTTTAACATTGGCCTTATATTCCGCAACCAAGTTGATATAAATTTCTGTCTTTGTTTTATCATATTCACTAGGATTGTTGGCGAGAATCTTTAGTGATTTTATTACCTTGCTTTGACCTAATAATTTGGGCAAAAACCAACTGGCCGTTGCCATCTTCCATTGTTGTGCAGCAGCAACATCATCGTAGGTTAAAATCTCTTTAGAAAAGACCAAAAGCAACTGCTTTTCTATCTCGTCACGTCTTTTTCCACAGTCGCAAGCTCGTTTCACTTGGTCATGTAAAGAAGAAATTTCTTGATTTTCTATCAATGCAACAGGCATAACATTTATGTTCATTAAGAGTTTAACAAGTTCCACAATCACTTTTACCTGTATGTAAGTAAAACCAATCTTTGGGAAACTGACAATCTGACACAATGTTGCTATTTCTGCTGAAAATGCGGACACAGCCTCATGATATTGGTTTAAATTCTCTCCAATTTCACTTTTTTTACTTTGTGAGTAGTTTTTGTTTGTAAACTCACAAAGTGGATTTAACGAAATCTTTCCACACTCGAGCCCTGCTAGCTTTAATTGATTGACCGTATCCTTCCATTGAGTATATGTTTGTGGATTCAGTTGCTCAATTTGCTGTTGGCTGAAGTGGATGCAATCGGAAGCGGATTTATACTGCTCATATTTTGTAATAGCATCATACAAGGAAAAGCCAAAACTACGCTTTTTATGAATTTGCAAAACCACTTCATTTAATTCTTGCCTAAGCTTATAGAGACGTTGCGCTTGCTCTTCATATTGCTCCGAAGATTTTATCTTTCCAATGGACAATGCCTGTTCCAACTGTTCTAAGACATCTTTCTTTTTCGCCTTATTCGAGTGCAGCTCAAGGCAAAATGGCGCCAACCCAATAGAATCTAACCGCTTTTGTACCACGGAAAGTGCAGCCATTTTTTCTGCAATAAATAAAACAGATTTTCCTTGAAATAACGCATTGGCAATAATGTTCGTGATCGTCTGAGATTTTCCTGTTCCCGGAGGACCATGCAACACAAAGCTGTTACCTTTTCCTGCTGCGCAGATGGCCGAAAGTTGGGAGGAATCCGCGCTAATCGGCACAGCCAAATCTGTAGGTGTAAATGAAGTATCCAAGCTATCAGGAGAAGGGAAATCACCATTCGGCTGCCATTCCATCTTGCCTGAAATCAGACTTGCCACAATTTTATTCTTTTTTAAATCATCCGCACGGTTACGAATATCGTTCCACATAATAAATTGACTAAACGAAAACAAGCCAATAAACGCCAGTTCTTCAACATCCCATCTGGACTTTTCCATAACAGCCTGTCTCATGGCGTTAAAAACTCTTCTTAAATCCACGCCGCTTTCATCTGACGGAAGTGGATCAAGGCCACCAATCATTATCCCAAAATCCTGCCTCAGCATTTCAAGCAATGTGATATTCATTTGTGTTTCTTCGTCGCGTACACGGATCACATACCCTTTTTGAGCAGACTTTCTTATAATATCAATTGGAAGCAGCACAAGGGGGGCATACCGCGCCTTTTCACTTACATCCGACTCATACCATCTTAAAAATCCCAGCGCCAAATAAAGCGTGTTGGTTCCGTTTTCCTCCAAGCTGACCTTGGCCTGACGAAATAAACTTGTAATTCGATAGGAAACTTCACTTTCTTCAACAAAGGTACGAATTCTATTATTGGCAAACTCAGTTTTTACTAAATCTTCAATCATGGAAGTTTGATTTTCAGCAGCATATATTTTAGAATCACGCAAAGTATTTTCAAAGTCCTTCGGTCTTGCCAATATTTGAAATTCTTGACCACTGGAGAGCGCATCCTCTAATTCACTCAATTGGTTTGCCATCAGTTGAATCGCATTTTTGGTTACACGGAAGTTAACCAGTGTATTTCTTAAACTCAAATCCAGCAGCTTGCGTTCCCATATCTGTTGCCGCGTCACATCGATATGTTCTACCGGATTGATTCTTTCAAAAACCTCAATCTCTTTTGGCGCATTTGTAACACCTGTGGAATCTTTTGTATTGGAAAATTCCAAATCATTGCAAACAGTTTTACCATCTGTCATAATTTTTCTAAGTGGAATAGGGCGAATGCCACTGCCACGTGTTCTTTTCACATCCACCAACAATTCAAACTGTCCACTATCATTCAGATTACTTTCTCCTGATTTTATGGCATCATCAAACTGAATATTTTTCCCAGCCACAAAACAAGTACACTCCACTAAGCAGATTTCGTTGATTCCTTCTACTATTCGCTTTGTTAATAGTGAGACATCATCCTGCACGCATTCAGCAAAACATTTTTCCTCTAGCCAACATCCAATAAAGGCATGTCCCTTCAGAAAAATCACCAGTGGATTAAGCCCTACAAACTCCAGGCAGCCGGCATAAAGCAAGGACAAATCCAAACAAGTTCCTAATCTTTGCTCTAGTATCGCATCACAAAGACGTACCCGCTGCCCAACTAATTCATAGCTTGCAGGAGGCATGCAATATGCGATGTTTTCTTTTTGCAGTGCTCCATAAATAGCAGCCATTTGCATTTTTACTGTATTGGGATTATTGGTTTGATATCCGGAAAAAGATGGGCTGCCGCTCCAACTTTCCAGTAGTTGACGTGCTCTACCGATAATTTCTGCAATTTTAGGATGATTTGGAGTAATAAAAGCAGACACAATTTCAGGCATGATTTGTGTTCCACTCCACTCATCATAAGCAAGTATATCAATTCCTTGTGTAATGCTATCTAATACTTCTTCGCCTTGCTTCACATTGATGAATATTGTGCCAACCATTTTTTCTGTAAGACTATACAAATAATTGGGGGATAACCTTATGTTGATTGTGTTTACTTCAACAGACTGCTGCGGTGGAATTGACTCTATTTTTGTCGTCCACACATAGGCAAACTCCGGCTCCACTGTAATGGAAATCTCTATGTCATGCAGAGTCTCTTGATCAAAGTTTTTTACAATCAATCTTTTTATAATTGGAACATAATTTTGCTGCATTGCAAAGTTAACAACTCCGCTGCATGTTACCTCAATCGCAATTTTTTTATCCACGCTTATTGCCCCCAACATTTGAATTATGTGTGATCAATTTCTATCTACCTCAGCATCAATACAGCTCACTCTTTCCCAGTTCTGCAATAGTAAGTCCTCTGTGTAGGCGATTAGTAGCCTTGTTGTAAGTTAAATTTTATTATGATAGCTGGTCTTATGCGCAGTTCAGAGAGGCCTCTGAGCTTCGTATTATGCTCTTTGAACTAGAAGTTAGCCAACATAGCAGAATGTTCCAGTTTGCTCATTCGAAGAATATACTTATAAACTTTTAAATATAACGCCTTACTTTATTCATATAATTTATGTACTCTTCCCCAAACTTTTTTACACACCATCTTTCTTCCGACAGGATAATCCAATATGCTGATATTTGAAATACTATACCTGTATCTTTTGACTGAATTCGCACAAATGTATCTTCTTGAAATACAACTGGCCAATTTAACAACTGTCCATAAAAATCCAGCAATTGAGGAATATCTTTGCAATCCAAAATCACTGTTTTTAATTCTAGCATTCCCTTATTCTCTTTTCTTCCATGTTTATAAATAATATAAGTTATCGCTCTGGCATCACAAATTCATAAAGTGCTCTGTTTAAAACGGCGTTAAAGGGTTGCATGCGTATGAATATATCGGTTGCCAAGTTAATAAATGAATCATTCTGAAGTTGATCATCGGAAATAGGATACTCCAAATACCAAGATTTATTTTTTAAATATTCTGCTTGTGGATGCTCTGGATCATATCCGCTCGGAACATTTTTTAAACATTCTCCTTTTACACTGAACGCTTCCAAAAAAGATTTTTCATCTATTATCTTTTGCCATTCAGTGCCATGCGCGGCGATATAATCCCTAACCATCGCTGTCGCATCTTTAAACATACCTGCAAATAATCCGCCGCCTAGGAATGATCGGTTTCCCGGTTGAATTTTTATATAGTAACCAACCGGGATAGGCAGTTTCCCTTTTGAGGAAATATGAGCTCTGAAGGTCGGGTTATACGGTGACTTGTCATGGCTGAAGCGCGTATCCCGTACTAACTTGAAAGTTAACTCCCGTGGATCATTATTTAAAATGCTTGAATCTGTCTTTCCAATTTGCCAAATCAGTTGCTGTAACAAATCGGTAAACGCCGCGTTGGCTTCTTGATATTGGGTTTTATGTTCATGGTACCATTCTCTCTCATTATGTAATTCCAAATCGGATAGATAGGATAAGATTATGGCTGTTTTCATATAATCACCTATTATAATAATTAATAGTTTCTTCCTTTGTAAAGTTTAAACAAAATGCGAAGCCAAAATATAGAGGAGAAGGCACATTGTGCTCAAACTGCGAATTGCAACCTATTCATTTGTAATGCGACCTTCTTCGCTAATTGTTGAAAACCATCGTATTGCCTGAATTGATGTTAGTCGGAGCATTTTTACAAAATCATCTTTTTGGTCTTCCGGACATTCGTTTCCTTTAAGAGTATAATTTGCTTTTGAATGTGCGATGTAATTTCTTGTATCAGATATACTATTTGCTAATAGTTCGTAACTTTCCTTGATGCAACCTTCTTTATCAGACTTTATTGCATTTAGTGTATTTTCTAGTTTTCGCAATTTACTTAAATATTTAGGTGCAAATCTGCTTATATTTCTTATATCGCAGCATGTTTCAATAAGTACTTTTATAGCATCTCTGTCAGTACTATATTTTTGATGCAAATCATCAAATGTCATTTCTAATTCTTTGATAAAATCAGCATTAGGATTTAGTGCTCGAGAATCCATTATTTTATTTTGTAATGTTTGGGTTGTTTTCTGTCTTACAACAGTTTGTGAAATGAATTCCAGTACTTTTGTATACTGAATTATTACCATATCAAGATTAGAACTTATAGTTGCACTATTGTAAAGTTTAACGACCTCAGTAAGACCCTTACCGAATAGTAATGGTCTTAATTTATAGTCTGTTATGATTTTTGTTTCATCGTCGTCTTCGTTGTATTCATCATCATAATTTATTTGTGGTCGCCGGGCTTCCTGCAAACTTATATTGTAGCTAGAATCAATTTCAAATATATAAGAATTTATAATATTTTCATAGTCATTTAATTGAAGCCCTTCATCAGACTTAATTTCAATAAAAAGTTCATCATCTAATAAAGCTGGTAAATAATCATCGTCAAAGTCTCCTGATTTCATTATCATATATCCAAATAGAGTAAACTGGATTGTCAACAGAAAACTAAACAACTTTTTTAAGGTTATTCGACTTGAATTGG
>DAMDEB010000104.1:3631-11604 GCA_032090075.1 Caproiciproducens sp. | reverse complement strand
GAGTCGCCATTTGCTGCTATGGCTCAGTTGGCAGAGCACATCCTTGGTAAGGATGAGGTCATGCGTTCGAATCGCATTAGCAGCTCCATTAAATCCTCAGTATCCATGCGGGTGCTGAGGATTTTTTCTATCTAAATATATTTTGTCAATGCGGCTATTTGGGGGCAATTTGCAGTATATGAAGCAGTCAACTATGATCTTAATAAAACAAAAAATCCTGCAGTGCTACCGACTGGCTTAACTCTTTAACCCGGGCTGTCAATTTATTGACATCCACATCTTTCGATGTTATAAAGATAAGGGGTTAGATATCTATTTGACCAGTAGGTCGTGCAGTGTTGGTGCACAGTTGCGGGAGATTCCCCGGCCATGTACGTTTGATGGGCATTGCTTTTATAGGTCGGTATCAGGAATACATATAATGAATGAATAAGAGGTAATAAAAACATGAAACCAGTTGATTGGTTTGGTGAAGGAACTTTGCCGGGGTTATTGTATTTTAAGAATGGATCGGCATATACCGGGAGCGTAAATGATTTTGTCAGTAAGACCGCCAAAGAGTTTCGCTACAAGATTAAGCCTACTGGCGGCACTATAACAGCTGAAGTGTGGTATGGTCCATATTGCTATGAAAAAAGCGAAATAGTCGATCAATCTGAATTCACATTGGATGTGGAGGGACATGCCGAGATGATCGGTTGGATAAAAGAAAAATACGAAAGTATGATTGAATAGTAAAAATGCCCGCCGGTTCAATTGCCGGCGGACATTTCCTTCTCAATCAGTTCATTCATATAGACTTATTAATCCGATGCTATTCATCTATTCGGTTTTCGTATCGTCTGTGGACAAATCAGGATTGTAACCAAGCCCACTATTGGTTGGTATCGGATTAATATGCCGAGGCATCCCGTTCTTGCGCCATTTACTACCAATTCCGCAAAATCTTCTATGAGATTGGCATTCTAAGCAGACATTATTAAAACCATGCTTTCCTTTTTTCTGCGATGAAAAATATTCTTCACTTGCTGGGAGAAGCCTTTTACAATCGATACACATTATCAATTTTTCATCAGTCATTAATAATAGCTCCTAAAATTTATTTAGTTCATATTATAGCATAGACTGATTTCTATTTCTATCTCAAAGTTATTCCGCTGTACCATCTGGTGAGGTGTTTCTTCACGGAAAAGTTTTTGGCCATCTTCATTACTTTATGAAAATGGACATAAAAAAACGCCCGCAAATAAATTTATAAAATTACTTTTAAATATTAACCCAGTATTCTATCCCCATATTGCCCGACTTCCCCTATGATTGGCTCCTTGTCGGGCGCGGCCCAGATGACGTCATGCGTTCGAATCGCATTAACAGCTTCATTAAATTCTCAGTATCCATGCGGATATTTGGGATTTCTTATATTTAAATTGATTTTAATTTCCAAACAACATACTGTCTGATCGTATCAGATAGCGGTATTCCCACGCTTATTGATGTTTCATGATAAATTTTATATACCATTTGAAAGCCGGTTCCGAACGGATCTTGCACGGCACGAACCTTCCTGTCAAGCTTTTTAATTTCTTCCTGTGTCATATTGATACCCCCAAATGCCTGTCGGTTTAATTATCAGTAAGCATATCTTTGTCTATTAGTCCGCTGTTCAAATAAGAGTTTATGCTATTCAAGCATATTCTTAATTGTCTTAAAGTCTTTTTTTGTTATTTCTTGTTTTCAGCGTTAATTTGCTTTTCGATTTTGTCAGTTCTTTGAAGCAGTTTTTCTTGATTCATCAATATTTGATCCATCTTTTGATGTAAATCTTCTAAGATGATTTCAGACTTAAGATTTGTTTTATAATCATTTAGTGCACGCAGTCTGTCTTTTTCTTCCTGCCTGTTCTGACTCATCATAATCACAGGTGCCTGAATGGCGGCAACACAAGAAAGAATTAAATTCAGAAGAATAAACGGATACGGATCATAGGCTCTTGACAATATAAGGGCATTTAAAATGATCCAAAATATCAGACATGAAAGAAACGCTATAATAAAAGTCCAACTCCCGGCAAATTTTGCAATATTATCTGCCATTTTTGCTCCAAGCGACTGATTCTCATGTTGAACTTTATTTATATTTTTTGATACTTTTTCTTCCAACAGAAGATGTACGATTTCTTCCTCTTCAAGTGACTTATCACGGTTATCGCCAAGAATAATATTTGCAAGTTCAATCTTCGTCTTTTTATCCGTCATTTTATCCGTCATTTTATATACTTCCTCAAATTATAATATTAGCATTATTATAAAAGAACAATATCTGAATTGCAATAAAAAAATCTTTGCTGTTTTTTGTGGCCATTTGAAACGATTTCGTATTTTTAAATCTATTCCAGTACGTCTATGTGTTTCGTCATACCTACTTTCTGACTGGCACACATCGCACTATTTTCAGCTCCAATTTCTTAGGAATACCGTATTTCACCCATGGCAATCCCTCATTTAAATCCCATCATACAAAAATTGCCCGCTGATTTAGTCATCAGCGGGCATGTCCTTTATCTGTATAATTCAGACTGTCATATTAATTTTCTTTATTCTTCGGTTGGCTTAACTTCTTCAGGTTCCTCAACAATCTCTTCTTTGGCAGCCTTGATAGCAGCATAAATTTCATGTTCAGGATCAAGTATTTTCACTTCTGAAGGCAGGTTAAAATCAGCAGCTGTGATATTTTCTCCAGATTCTTTTTCAGAGACATCAACTATGATTTCATCGGGCATAAGCTCTGCCCTTCCCGAAACTTCAATCTCCGATTTATAAATCTGTACCTGCAACAATCTGTGTTCCAATTCAACATGACCACGGAAACTAATTGGCAAAGCCATTTTAACATCTTGATCCTTCGAAACTAATTGGATTGCAACATGAATGACTTTTCCCTCTACAGGGTGCTTTTGAACTTCCTTAATGAAGCCGAATTTCTTTTCGTCTCCTAACATAACCCATAATTTAGCATTTGTACCATGTTTCGCGATGATTTTGTTCAGCGCTACGCTCTCGAATTTTACGGAGGTAGAAGTTGTACCAGGGCCGTTAAGAACGCCCGGGATAAAACCCGCGTTCCTGACTTTTTTAGGTTTTTCGCTTCGTGCCAGCGCCTTTAAAATTATCTCTTCCATAAAAAACTCTCCTTTTGGCTTCGCGCCATTATCTGTGAAAATTATTTAGTCTCCTCTTTGATTCTATACCTATATTATTCAAAGTCAAGTCTTGCGAAGCGTAGAAGCTTGGAATATCTTAGGCTTCGGATCATTAATTGTCTGTAGAATGACCGGATTGATCGGCTGTTATACTTTGGTTTCTTCATTTTTTATAAAATGGTATGTAACAGACAAAAAACCTTGAAAGTTGACATCTATGATGGTAAAATAAATACTTATGACATAGAAAGCAGGCTAATATTGAAAATTGACTTTTTACATCAAAGTACCGAACAGCGACGAGATCTGATCCTTCATGGCAGCATTGTAAGAACGCTGATGATGCTCTCTCTTCCCACACTGATGATGAGTGTTATTCAGTCCCTTATGCCTCTATCAGATGGCCTGTTCATTAACAATTCAGCTGGAACTCTGGTAGCCAGCGCGGTTACTTACAGTGAACCCGTCATCAATATGATGACTGCGTTGGCACAGGGCCTAAGTGTGGCGGCAATGGCGATTATCGGCCAAGCGAACGGCCAGGGCGATTTTAAAAGGGTCAAGAAAATTTCTTCACAGATTGTTGTTTTCGCCTTTATTATGGGCTTTTGTATCGCACCAATATCGGCACTGGTGGCATTCCCCATTTCGGCCAATGTGGATGCGGAGATATCCCATAACGTAATGCTGTACATCAGTTTATACGCCTTCGTTTTACCTTTTTCTTTTTTAGAGAGCATCTACAATGCAATTAAAAATGCCACTGGAAAACCGGAGGCTACTTTTTTTCGTATGTTGATTATGCTAATGCTAAAAATTATTTTTAATTTTGTGTTTGTTTCTTGGCTGCGAATGGAAGTGATAGGCTGCGTCCTGTCTTCCTTCTTTTCGAATGTACTCATTTGTGTGTGGATGTTCTATGAGCTTTTTGTTAAAAAAGGGGACGATACGCTTTCACTGAAAGGGTACAAGTTCGACAATAAGCTTATCAGGCAATTGATTCGAGTGGGTATTCCCGCCATGCTTACCAGCCTGATGCTGAATCTTGGCTTCTTCCTGATTAATCATGAGACCCAGAAATACGGGGCCGTCGTTTTGAACGGACAAGGTATTGCCAACAATATCACGGCAGTCTGTTTCAATCTGCCGGCATCCTTTGGTGCCGCGGTGACTACGATGGTCAGTTTGAATATTGGTGCCCAACAGGCGGACAAAGCAAAGCGTTCCTGCCTGATCGGCTGTATTGCCAGCGTAATCACAGCTATTGCAATTATTGGTATCATCGTCCCATCGTCACCACATCTCACAGTTTTGTTTACTCAGCGGGCGGACGTGCTTACCATTGCCAACAAAGCATTACATATTTACACCTATTCCGTGGTAGGCTTCGGAATCTGCATGGCAATACAGGGCGCATTTATCGGCCTTGGAAAGACAAGTGTGCCGATGGTGATCGGTATCCTACGAATTTGGCTTCTGCGGTATATTTTTATTCTGGCTACCGAACATGTTCTACAGTTTTACTCTGTATTCTGGGGCAATCTGTTTTCCAATTATGTAGCGGCGATAATCTCCATTATCCTAATTCTACGGGTAAAATGGGTCTCTGCGCTGCATTCGTGAAATTTTGAACTCATCACGTAAGAATGATATCCCCCTAAATAATATTGCAGTCCGTCCTGATTTGTAGCGAAGACTGCTTTCATCCTATTTATAAATATGATGTGCTAACCAAAATTGATTTTCTGCCGTCCTGTAAAAGGGCGGCTTTTATTTATGTTTACGATATGGTAATATTCCTGTATTTTTTTGGATTATTTTCATAAACTAATTATGAGGTGATCGTTTTGGATTATACAGGGTTTTATGAATTTCCGTTCCCTTCTGAACTTTCTGACGAAGATGCAAAATTAAAAAATCTTTTCTTAGCGCTTACGGATGATGAACAATTAAAATTGTTAAACGGAAGTCATTCTTATGAAGAATTTCATAAGCGTATCAGTCAGCGCATAAAAAAAGAATAGCTTGTGCCGTCCCGTAAAAGGGACGGTCTTCTCCACAGCAGCGATTTGCAAGCTAATTTTTGTATTATTTTACATCAATCGGGAAATCCTATTGATGAGGTGATTTTATGTCTTATATTGACCCAAAACTTCGCAGCCGCTTTGAGTCCTTGTCCATTGATCTAAAGAATGAGATTCTGAAACGAGATGTAAAACTGTACACTATTCAAGATTTAATAAATTGTTTGGAATCTATTGTTTCAGGTGGTTAGATTTTGATTTTAATTCCAAGGCGGAGCGTTTGCTCCGCCTTTTTTAATGCAGATTGCAACCCTCACTCATTGAAAAGAAATATAATCCCTAAATTAGCTTGATACTTACTCTTAATTAAATTTACAATTTTTTCCAGAGAAAATGTTTATCTTGTATCAAATTAAAGCAGTCAAACTGTTAATTTTATACGATTGACTATTTTTTATCAACATGATACTATAAGCTTCGGAAAAGACTTGTTATTTGAAAGGAGCAGATTCATGAGCGCATCATGTGACTTTAAAAAGCTGGATGAAATTTTAGAAAAACACCAATATAGCTCCGGCAGTATTATTGGTATTTTACAGGATACTCAGGAGGTTTACCGTTATCTTCCAAAAGAAATCTTTGATTACTATTCTGAGAAATTAGGTATGAGCCGTGCACGAATTTTCAGCATTGCAACCTTTTATGAAAATTTCTCCTTAGAACCAAAGGGGAAATATGTGATTAAAGTCTGTAACGGTACCGCCTGCCATGTTAGAAAATCCGTACCTATTTTAGATCAGCTGCGTAAAGACCTTGGTTTGTCTGATCACAAAGCCACAACGGATGATTTAATATTCACAGTAGAAACCGTTTCCTGCCTTGGCGCCTGCGGGCTTGCTCCTGCTTTGACTGTAAACGATGAGGTCATTGGCATGATGACTCCGGAAAAAGCGAAAGAACTGGTTAAAAAGCTCAAGGAGGAAAACGTTCATGCTGAAAAATAGAGAAGATTTACAAAACATCAGAAATGACTATAAGAAGCGCTTGGATCAACAGCAGAAAAAGATACTGATTTGTGCCGGCACTGCTTGCGTTGCCAGCGGCTCTTTAGCGATTTACGACGAGTTTGTTAAATTGATCAATGAGAAAGGCATCAACTGTTCTGTTGATTTACAGCACGAAACTGAGGGAGATCACATTGGGATTAAGCAAAGTGGTTGTCACGGTTTTTGTGAAATGGGTCCCCTGGTTCGCATTGAACCAAAGGGCTATTTATATGTTAAGGTAAAACCGTCAGACTGTCTGGAAATTTTGGAAACGAGTATTTTGAATGATGATTGTGTGGATCGCATTATTTATCAAAAAGGCGGAGAAATGCATAAACACCAGGAGTCCATTCCGTTTTACAAGCTTCAAAAGCGTGTTGTTTTGGAAAACTGCGGACGCATAGACGCAACCTCTATTGGCGAATATCTCGCGGTGGACGGCTATTCAGCACTGGAACAGGCGCTCTTTGATATGAGCCCCGAAGAAGTTCTGAATGAAGTTGAAATTTCAAATCTTAGGGGACGCGGCGGCGGCGGTTTTCCCGCTGCACGCAAATGGTCACAGGTAAAGCGGCAGAAAGTCGAAAAAAAATGCGTGGTGTGCAATGGCGACGAAGGCGACCCGGGCGCATTTATGGACAGAAGCGTAATGGAAAGTGACCCCCACAGAATGCTGGAGGGAATGATGCTCGCAGCCTATGCCTGCGGTGCGGATGAAGGATACATATATGTTCGAGCGGAATACCCATTGGCGGTAAAACGCCTGAGCATTGCTATTGATCAGGCAAAAGAACTCGGTCTGCTGGGAGAAAACATCTTAGGATCACATTTTAGCTTTGATATTAAAATCAGTCGCGGTGCCGGTGCGTTTGTTTGCGGCGAGGGCAGTGCGTTAACTGCATCCATTGAAGGAAAACGCGGTATGCCGCGCGTAAAACCGCCCAGAACAGTGGAGAAAGGTTTATACGGCAGACCTACTGTTTTAAACAATGTCGAAACCTTTGCCAATGTACCCGGTATCATTGCCAACGGCGGACAGTGGTTCCGATCCATCGGCCCTGAAAACAGCCCTGGCACAAAGGCATTCGCGTTGACCGGTAATATTATGAATACCGGGTTAATCGAAGTTCCAATGGGTACGACACTCCGTGAAATCATTTTTGATATTGGCGGCGGTATGCGAGGCGGCTCAGAATTTAAAGCGGTTCAAATCGGCGGCCCATCCGGCGGATGCCTGACTAAAGAGCACTTGGATCTACCTTTGGACTTTGACAGCCTCAAAAAAGTCGGTGCTATGATCGGTTCCGGTGGTTTGGTTGTGATGGATGAAAATACCTGTATGGTTGAAGTGGCAAGATTCTTTATGAGTTTTACACAAAATGAATCCTGTGGAAAATGTGTTCCCTGCCGGGAAGGCACCAAGCGTATGCTTGAAATACTGGAACGCATCGTGGCAGGAAACGGTGAATCCGGTGATATTGATTTGCTGTTGGAGCTGTCAGAAACGATCTCTGCTACCGCATTATGCGGACTTGGTAAGACTGCGGCATCACCTGTACTGAGCACACTGAAATATTTCAGGGATGAGTACGAAGCGCACATTAACGAAAAATGCTGCCCAACCAAAAACTGCAAGAAGCTTAGAAAAATTTACATTGACGCGAAATTGTGCAAAGGCTGCTCCAAGTGTGCACGCAATTGCCC
>DAMDEB010000104.1:0-3621 GCA_032090075.1 Caproiciproducens sp. | reverse complement strand
CGATTTCAGGTAAAGTAAAAGAACCATTCATGATTGACAGCAGCAAATGTATAAAGTGCGGTGCCTGTTTGGAAGCATGTGCTTTCAAGGCAGTAAAGGAGGACTAAACGATGAGCGGCGAATTTATGTTAATTGACAATATACCGGTAGAAATAGACGGCGAAAAGAATTTATTGAGTCTGATTCGTAAAGCAGGGATTGACCTCCCCACATTTTGCTATTATTCGGAGCTTTCCGTTTATGGCGCCTGCCGCATGTGCATGGTAGAAAATAAATGGGGCGGCATGGAAGCTGCATGTTCCACACCGCCTAAAGCTGGTATGGAGATTTACACGAACACACCCAAGCTTAGAAAATACCGCAAAATGATATTGGAGTTGCTGCTTTCCAACCATTGCAGAGACTGTACCACTTGCAGCAAAAACGGCGAATGCAAGCTGCAGGAGCTGGCGCAGCGATTTGGTATCAGCCGCGTTAGATTTGACAATACTGCAGAAAAGCCCAAATTGGACACCTCTTCCCTTTGTATTGAGCGAGATTCCAATAAGTGTATTCTTTGCGGCGACTGCGTAAGAATGTGCGATGAAGTGCAGAATGTCGGCGCAATCGACTTTATGTACAGAGGATCAAAAATGACGGTCGGCACCACTTTTAATGTACCCATTTCCGAAACAAGATGTGTTGGCTGCGGACAATGTGCCTCGGTTTGCCCGACCGGCGCAATTGTAGTAAAAAATGACACCGGTAAAATCTGGAAGGTGCTGAATGATCCCAGTATAAAGGTTGTCGTTCAGATTGCACCTGCCGTACGTGTGGGCATCGGCGATAAATTAGGACAGAAAAACGGCGAGAATCTAATGGGCAAAATTGTTGCCGCACTGAAACGTTTGGGTGTTGATCAAGTATTTGACTCGGCAACCGGAGCGGATTTGACCGTCATGGAAGAAGCGAATGAACTGCTAAGCCGTTTGGAGACAGAAGAAAAGCTGCCTTTGTTCACTTCCTGCTGCCCTGCATGGATTCAATATGCAGAAAAAAATCACCCTGAACTGCTACCGAATATCTCTACCTGCCGTTTCCCAATGGAAATGTTCGGTTCTGTACTGAAAGAGGAATATAAGCAATCCAGCCGTCGGGTTGTCGTGGTCGCGGTTATGCCGTGCACCGCTAAGAAATTCGAGGCGGCAAGGGAAGAATTCAGTGAAAACGGCGTGCCCTATGTTGATTATGTGATCACGACACAGGAGCTTGTCCAAATGATTCGCGAAGCCGGTATTGTTTTTTCAGAATTGGAGCCGGAGGCAATTGATATGCCGTTTGGTACACAAAGCGGCGCGGGCGTTATTTTTGGCGTTACGGGCGGCGTTACCGAAGCGGTCATCCGCCGTCTATCGGATAATAAATCCGTTTCGGCTTTGCGTGCAATTGCATTTAACGGTGTGAGAGGCATGCAGGGGATAAAAGAAACATCGATTATGTATGGCGAACGCGAAGTAAAAATTGCCGTCGTAAGCGGATTAAAAAACGCAGAGAGTCTGATCAAGAAGATTCAGAGCGGAGAATCGCATTACGATTTTGTTGAAGTAATGGCATGCCCGGGCGGATGTGTATGCGGCGCAGGCCAACCGATTATGAATTTAGAAGGCAAGAAAAAGCGGAGCGCGGGTCTTTATGCAACAGATAAAATGTGCAGTATCAAACGTTCCGAAGAAAATCCAGTTATTATGTCCTTGTATTCCGGTTTACTCAAGGGTAAAGTTCACAAGCTGTTACATGTGAAATACCAAGGAGAGAAACAGAAATGATGGAAATCAGCGTATGTATTGGCACTGCTTGCCACCTGAAAGGCAGCTATAATGTTATTGCGGCCTTTCAGCAAATGATTGAGGAAAGCAAGCTAAATGACCGTGTATGTGTGAAAGCCGCATTTTGCATGGGTAAATGCGAAAACGATGGCGTATGCGTCAAAATTGGCGACGGTGAGTCGAAGAGCGTAACCACTGCTTCTGTCAAACATTATTTTAACACCTATGTTGTACCGGTCTTTTCAAAATAAGACTGAACGTTATTATAAGTATTCCCTTTGGCATAAATAAACACCCCATTCGTTATTTCAGTGACCATACTGATTAACGAATGGGGTATTTTTCATGGGACTCTGCCTTTAAGTCTTATTTTGCTTCGTAAAACGCTTTAATACCCTTGTATGTCATGTAAACATCCAGTTTAGAAACAACCTCTAAAGGTGCGTGCATGGAGAGAACCGGAACACCGACATCCAGAACATCGACATTTAGATTTGCAATATAAACCGCAACTGTACCGCCGCCGCCGCCGTCTACCTTTCCAAGCTCGCCGATTTGCCACAGAACTTGATTTTGGTCAAAAATATTGCGAACCGAAGCAACAAATTCAGCAGTTGCTTCGCTTGAGCCGCTTTTTCCTCTGGAACCGGTGTACTTGGCCATACCGACACCGTTATTGATATAGCAGGAATTGGTTGCCTCATATGCGCTGGCGTATGTTGGGTCAAATGCAGCTGAAACATCGGCTGAAAGGCACTTTGACTTGCTTAAAACATGGCGTGTTTCCAAGCCTTCTGCCTGTGCGAGATCCGCGATAAAATAGCGCATAAATTCAGAATTAAGGCCCGTGTTTCCGTCACTTCCGATTTCTTCTTTATCAGCCAGAACAGTGACAATTGTGTTTTCCGGAGCTTTTGCGTTGATTGCAGCCATTACCGCCGGATAAGCGCAAACCCTGTCATCGTGGCCGTAAGCACCAATCATACTGCGGTCAAAGCCGATATCCGTAGCCTTAAATGCCGGCACAAACTCAATGTCTGCGGATACAAAGTCTTCTTCGGTCATGCCGTATTTTTCGTGAATCAGTTTCATTGTGTTCAGTTTTACTAAATTATCGCCTTCGTCAGCTCTGACGGGACGGCTGCCAATAAGAATATTGAGATTCTCGCCCTCAATCGCCTTGGAAAGTGTTTTCTCCATTTGTTCGGAGCTTAAATGAGGAAGTAAGTCAGTGATACAGAACTGCGGCTCGCCCTCTTCTTCACCGATGCTGATTTCAACAACAGCACCATCCTTACGGGCAACAATACCATGCATGCAAAGCGGGATTGCCAGCCACTGGTATTTCTTTATGCCACCATAGTAGTGTGTTTTAAAAAGTGCGATATCGTCCTTTTCGTAAAGAGGATGCGGTTTTAAATCGAGGCGAGGGGAATCAATGTGTGCAGCGGCAATACGTACGCCGTTTTTACAGCCATTTTTGCCAATAACCGCAAGAATAATCGCTTTGCCGCGATTGTTGTAATAGACTTTGTCGCCTGCTTCATATTTTTTTTCAGAATCGAACGGGACAAAACCTGCCTTTTCAGCTGCTTTTACAGTGTAGCTTACCGCTTCACGCTCAGTTTTTGACAGATTTAAAAACTTCTTATAGTTTTCACAAAAGTCATCCGCCTTTTTGATTTTGTCATCCGATACCTGAAAATAACCGTTCCTGCGGTTAATCAGCAACTCTTCCGTAAGTTTTTTAACCTCTGCGGTGTCTAATTTTTTAGCCATTGTTATTTTCTCCTTTGCTGTTAAATTGATAAAGTTT
>DAMDEB010000103.1:11439-11649 GCA_032090075.1 Caproiciproducens sp. | reverse complement strand
CTCCATTAATCTTCTTTTGTGTTCAGGTCGGGATGAACTCCGGTTTCCATATAAATAACCCATTCGGCAATATTGGTCGCGTGGTCGCCCATGCGTTCAACGTATTTAATAATAAACAGCAGGTCTACCTCACGCATCACGTTCTGCGGACTTTCCGTGATGATGCCGCAAACCTCCAGTATGATCTTCGAAAACATCGCATCAACGATA
>DAMDEB010000103.1:0-11404 GCA_032090075.1 Caproiciproducens sp. | reverse complement strand
CTGTACCACATGGGTAATGGCAAGGCTATTCGTATTCAGTTCGCCAACCGTTAAAATTTCGCAGATATCCGCGCACTGGTCGGCCTCACGCTCGATATCGGTAAGAATTTTCAAGCATGCTGCAATCACACGCAGGTCGGTGGCAATTGGTTGCTGTAAAGCAATCAGGTTCATGCAGAGCTTTTCAATGGCATGTTCCGTCTGATCAATTTCATTATCGCTGTTTGCAACCTCGGCGGCCTTCTCCAAGTCCATGGTGCGAAGTGCCGCAATTGTTTCTTCAATACGCTGGTCAACGGTATTTCCCATATCGGTCATTTGCGAAATCAGGCTCTCCAGCTCGCGGTCAAAGATTTTTCTCGACATGATAGTTCCTCCCTGTATTATACATATAAATGTAAAAGATAGCTACAAAAAACATAAATCGTTTTATGTAGTCGGTAAATCAACCAAATCGTCCGGTAATGTAGCGCTCGGTGCGTTCATCCTTAGGATTATTAAACATGGTGAGCGTGTCGGTAAACTCAACAATTTCACCCAATAAAAAGAAGGCGGTCTCATCCGCGATACGCGCGGCCTGCTGCATGTTATGCGTTACAATAATAACGGTATATTTTGCACGCAGATCGTCCATTAAATCTTCGATTTTCAGGGTGGAAACCGGGTCGAGCGCACTGGTGGGTTCATCCATCAAAATAATATCAGGTTCCACAGCCAACGCGCGCGCAATACAAAGGCGCTGCTGCTGCCCGCCCGACAGCCCGAGGGCGGATTTTTTAAGTCTGTCCTTAACCTCTTCCCAAAGCGCGGCACTTCTTAAGGACTGCTCCACAATTTCGTCAAGCTGCTGCTTGTTTTTAATGCCATGAACACGCGGCCCATAGGCAATGTTGTCATACAGCGTCATCGGAAACGGATTTGGTTTTTGGAACACCATTCCCGCTCGCCTGCGCAATAAGGTCACATCGGTACGTGGGTCGTAAATATCCTCGCCGTCAATTGTAACTTTCCCTGTTATTTTACAGTTTTCAATCATATCGTTCATACGGTTAAGTGTTTTCAGACAGGTAGATTTGCCGCAGCCCGAAGGGCCGATAAAAGCAGTTACCTTGTTGCACGGGATCTCCATATTTACATTTTTAAGTGCCTGAAAATCTCCGTAATATAGATTTAAGTTCTGAATTGATATTTTACTTTCCATATCGTTATCCTTTCCTGAGCGCCCTTGACAGCAATCCTGCGAGGCGGTTGAGTAGAAACACTAAAATCAGCAGCACCGCCGCCGTCGCAAACGCGATGTGCATCGCGTCGGGTGATGCGGCTTCACGCGCCGTTTGGTACAAATGTAAGGTCAGAGTACGGCCGCTGGCGAAAATCTGCTGAAAAAAGCCTTTAGGCATATTATAGGACAAACCGGAGGTAAATAAAAGAGCCGCGCTCTCTCCAACAATGCGCCCCATGGCAAGGATGACAGCAGTCAGCACACCGGGCATGGCGCAGGGCAGCACAATTCCCATTACGACACGCAGTTTTCCCGCACCGAGCGCCATTGCGCCTTCCTTGTAGTTGCTTGGAACGGACAAAAGCGATTCTTCGGTCGTACGGATAATCGTCGGCAGAATACACAGTGACATGGTAAGGCAGCCGGCCAAAATCGAGGTTTGCAGCCGGAACAGGATACAGAACACCGTGTAGCCGAACAGTCCGAAAATAATGGACGGAATACCGGACAGTACCTCCGTTGTAAAGCGAATCGCTTTGACCAGCCTTCCCTGTTTCGCATACTGAGTGAGATAAATCGCCGAAGAAATACCAATCGGCGCGGAAATCAGCAGCGTGATGACCACAATATACATGGTATTGATAATCATAGGAAGAATGCCCTTTAATTTGTCATTCGTTTCAGAGTATGCCGTTGAGATAAAGCTCCATGAAATATATGGTACGCCGTTAAACAAAATGTATAAAATAATTCCTAAAAGCGTGGTTACAGTAATTGCCGCCGCCGCATTGATCAAAATTTTCAGAACGGTGTCGGAGGAACGCTTCTTTTTTCCGTAAAGTGAGCTACTCGGCATCCATCTGCACCCCTCTCTTTGAAATATAGGTGAAGCTAATATTAACAATCATGATAAATACAAACAGTACCAAACCAATGGCAAACAGCGCCTCACGGTGCAAACCGGACGCATAGCTCATCTCCATGGCGATTCCGGTGGTAAGAAGCCGTACTGTTCCCAAAAGGGACGGCATGTTGGCAACGTTGCCCGCAACCATGATGACTGCCATGGTTTCGCCGATTGCGCGCCCAACGCCCAAAATGACGCCTGCAAGAATTCCTGACCTTGCCGCGGGAATACTCACCTTAAAAATAGTTTTTGTCGGTGTGGCACCCAGCGCGAGCGAGGCTTCACGGTAAGCCTGCGGCACCGCTTTTAATGAAGTTTCGGTTACACTGACAATCGTGGGGAGCACCATAATGGCAAGAATCAAAATGGCAGCTAATAGGCTGTCCCCAATGGTATTGTTTTGGAACGGCGGAAAATTGCGGATTGCCGGAACAATGACAAGCATTCCAAAAAAGCCGTAGATAACGGACGGAATACCTGCGAGCAATTCAATTGCCGGGTGCACAAGCTTTGCCACTCGCGGCTTAGCTGTTTCCGCAAGAAAAACCGCCGTTAAAATTCCAATTGGCACGCCGAGAACAATTGCACCGATTGTCCCTGCGATGGATGACAGAATAAGGGGCAAAACACCGAACAGCTGGGCTTCCGCGTTCCACTGGGTTCCCAATACAAAGTGGCCCAGACCAATTTTCATGATTGCAGGAGCACCCGCCGCAAAAATATAGACGGTGATCATGATGACAGAGCCAACGGATACACAGGAAAACACCAGAAAAATTGATTCGGCAAGCCGTTCTGTACCCTGTGTCCAAAGTGATAAGACGGAGCAGACAATTCCGCCAATCAGCACGTAAATTGCCGGCCAGAGGTAGTCGATTGTAATTTTGCTGATGTTCAGCTGAGTCACCGCCGTCTGTATGTTGGAAGTGGTAATCAGCACAATCAGCGGCGTAATGCCTGAAATTACATAGGCCGCGCCGGCAAGTGCGGGCTTCTTGCAGAGAAGCAGCACAATTCCCGCAATCGCCATTAAAACGCCCGCTATAACAGATATCCTTGTTAAAAGAGGTATCGTTACAAGTCCGCTTAATTCCGGCCCCTGTACGCGAAATCCCTTGACTGTTGCAAGCTGGAAACCACTTACAATGTATGTCGTATTTTTAAAGACAAACCGAATGTAAGGAAGAAAAAAGAATACTAAAACGGAAATAAGGCCTAACAAAACTGCTAAGCCCTTTTTCACTTTATTCTTATTTATATCTCTTTGTGCGCTTTCTGCGCTTTTCATTGATATGCTCATTTTACAGTTACCAGACCCGTTTTCTTAATAACTGCCTGTCCCTCGTCCGATTTGATGTATTCGAACCATGCTTTTATCAAATCACTGTCGGTACCTTTTTTGTAGATTTCAATGAATGGTCTTTGCGCTTTGTAAGTTTTATTAATGATATTTTCTTCACTGGCCTTTACGCCGTCGATACTGACTGCCTGGATTGTATCGTTTACAGAGTCAAGTGATACATAGCCTATGGCACCTTTATCGCTGCCAACCTTTGTCACAACTTCGCCGGTAGAAGAAAGTTCAGCGGCATACTTGGTCTTTTTTGCAACTTTAAAAATAGATTCAAAACCGTCGCGCGTACCGCTCGCAGCCTCACGGCCAAGCACTGTGATTTTCTGGTCCGCACCGCCGACTGCTTTCCAGTTTGTGATTTCACCGGTAAATATCTTAGAAATTTGATCGCTGGTCAATGAGGAAACTTTGTTATCCTTATTAACTGCAATCGCAATACCATCGATTGCGATTTGTACAATTTCATAGTCGCCGGGTTTTTCTTCGTCCTTCATGTTTCTGGAAAGGTCACCGATTAAAGCTGTGCCCGCGCTGACTGCTTTTGCAGCATCGCCGGAGCCTGTTCCGCTCTTTTCCACTGTTACGCCCGGGTACTTTGCCTGGAAGGCTTCACCAAGCGCCTGACAGACCTTTGCCATTGAAGTTGAACCGTTTAATGTAAGCTTACCGCTCAAGTCCGCTGCTGAAGCAGCCGCCGAAGCTTGAGAACCAGCCGCACTTTGCGGAGCAGGTGTTGAAGTGGTTCCCTGAATTTCGGAGCTACAACCCGCAAACGCCACAGTAGAAAGCAGGAGTGCAGCTGTTAAAATAGAAGATACGATCTTTCTCATTCTTGGTAATCCCCCTATAAATTTTGTTCAGTTTTTTAGTACAGTTTATATATTAAAGCTTCAATGTTAAATTCATGTTAAGCTTAGTTTAGATTGAATTTAAATAAAATATACACATGTACCGATATTGCTGTTCTTCGCCAAACAAAACTTTTGAGAAGCTGTGCCGGATTGACGATTATATAAAATTCGGCTTGCAGCAACTGCTATAAACCAAGTGTTATTTCACAATATATTTTAAATCAATTCGAAAGATTTTGTGAAATTAAAGGTTGACGAATGCATTAAAATAAGTTAAAATTACTTATCAGTTTAAAGTGATAAAGCATTTATGACTTTAAAGTATTAAATGTATTTGCAATAGTGAGAGGATGGGTATTATGAAAAAAACAATTGCGCTTCTTTTAGCGGGCGTCATCGCACTTTCCGCTTCGGCTTGTTCCGCAACAAGCACCACTGCTGCATCAAGCAACGCAAGCGCCGCGTCGCAGGCTGCTTCCACAGCAGATCAAAAGAAATTTAAAATCGGCGTTGTGCAGCTTGTTGAGCACCCCGCACTGGACGCAGCCTACAAAGGTTTTGTCGACGGGCTTGCAAAAGAAGGTTATGTGGATGGTAAGAACATTACGCTTGACTATGAAAACGCGCAGGGCGAACAACCTAACTGCCAAACCATTGCGAGCAAGCTGGTCAATGATAAATCCGACCTGATTCTTGCAATCGCAACACCGGCCGCGCAGGCGGTTGCGAACACCACTAAGGATATTCCGGTTCTGGTCACGGCAGTAACCGACCCGGCGGATGCAAAACTGGTTGCTTCAAACAAAGCGCCGGGCGGAAATGTTTCCGGCACCTCCGATTTAACTCCGGTTGACGAGCAGATGAAACTGTTAAAGCAGCTGATTCCGACCGCTAAAAAGGTTGCGATGCTCTACTGTTCCAGTGAAACCAACTCAAAGTTTCAGGTTGAAATTGCTAAGAAAAGCGCCGCGGCTCTTGGGCTTGAAACAGTTGACGCAACGGTTTCCAATTCCAATGAAATTCAGCAGGTCGTACAATCCCTTGTCGGCAAAGTAGATGCAATTTACGCACCGACCGATAACATGATTGCCGCCGGCATGGCAACAGTTTCCATGGTAGCGCAGCCGGCAAAGCTTCCAATCATCGTCGGTGAATCCGGCATGGTGAAAAATGGAGGATTAGCAACATACGGCATTAACTATTATAACCTTGGTCTTCTCACTGCAAAACAGGCTGTCAAGATTTTAAGGGACGGCGCGAAACCGGCTGACATGCCGATCGAATATTCCACCAACTGTGACTTAACCTTGAATAAAGAGGTCGCCGCCAAAATCAACGTAACAATTCCACAGGAACTACTGGATAAAGCCGGCACATCCAGTAAATAAAAACAAAAACGAGGCTGCGTGGCGATAGGGTACTTACCCTATCGCTCATGTTGCGTTAAGGAGAATCATTCATGGGTATCTTTTCGTCAATGCAGGGCGCGGTCGCACAGGGTGTGCTCTGGAGTATTATGACGCTCGGCGTATACATCACATTTAAAGTCTTGGACTTTGCCGATTTGACCGTTGACGGCAGCTTTGCGACCGGCGGCGGAGTTTCGGCAGTTTTGATTTCACATGGCATGAATCCTTTTTTGTCCCTGCTGATCGCGCTGATTGCAGGCATGGCTTGCGGGTTCATCACGGGATTCTTACATACAAAACTTGAAATACCGGGTATCTTAGCTGGAATTCTAACTATGATTGCTTTGTACTCCATCAATATACGGATCATGGGTCAGGCAAACATTCCGCTTCTTGGTGTTTCCACTATTCTCACAACAATTTCCGTCTTGTTTCCAGCGCTCAGCACAAATATCGTATCCTTGATTCTTGGCCTCATCATCGCAGCAATCGTCATTCTTCTGCTGTATTGGATTTTCGGCACAGAAATCGGCTGCGCCATTCGTGCAACCGGCAACAATGAATATATGGTACGCGCATTGGGCGTGAACACCGATAAAATGAAAATCATCGGTTTGGTGCTCAGCAACGGTCTGGTCGCGCTTTCCGGCGCGATGGTCGCGCAAAGTCAGGGCTATGCCGATGTGGGCATGGGTACGGGCACCATCATGATTGGACTCGCGTCCGTGATCATCGGAGAAGTCTTGATGGGGAAACGATTCTCATTCGCTTACAAATTGATTTCCGTAGTCGTCGGTTCCGTCCTTTATCGTGTAATTATTGCTTTGGTTCTGTGGCTTGGTTTAAAATCCACCGACCTAAAGCTGTTGACTGCCGTCATGGTAGCGATTGCTTTGGCAATTCCGGTACTAAATAGAGTATTGCAACCGGTGAAGAAAAAACTGGATCAGTTATTGCAGCCAGTGCGAAGAATGCTGAACAGAATCTTTCAGCCTTTGATTAAGAAGCTTCACAGAAAGCACAAATCCGATGAAAGTGGGGAGTGAGCAGAATGATTCAACTGACAAACGTTTATAAAACATTTAACGCCAATACGATCAATGAAAAAAAAGCGCTGGCTAATCTGAACCTTACAATTGAAACCGGCGATTTCATCACAGTAATCGGCGGCAACGGCGCGGGAAAGTCCACCCTGCTCAACCTCATCGCGGGTGTTTTCCCATGTTACGGCGGTCAAATTGTTTCAGACGACGTTGATTTGACCAGGCAGCCGGAATACAAACGTGCGAAACTTTTGGGTCGTGTTTTTCAAGACCCGATGATGGGTACCGCATCCGAAATGGGTATTGAAGAGAACCTTGCGATGGCATTCCGCAGAGGGAAAAAGCGCGGGCTCCGTTGGGGTATAAAGAACGAGGAACGCGCTTTGTATAAAGAAAAACTCCAAACACTGGAGCTTGGTCTTGAAACAAGACTTTCCAGCAAGGTCGGTTTGCTTTCCGGCGGTCAGCGTCAGGCTCTTACTCTGCTGATGGCGACCCTGCAAAAGCCGAAGCTTCTGCTTTTGGATGAACACACCGCAGCGCTCGACCCCAAAACCGCGCGAAAGGTACTGGAACTGACCGACGAAATAGTCGACAGGGACAATCTTACTACGCTGATGGTTACGCATAATATGAAGGATGCCATTCGGGTGGGCAATCGCCTGATTATGATGCATGAGGGCAAAATTATTCTGGATATCAAAGGACAGGAAAAAAAGGATTTACAGGTCAAAGATTTACTGCAAAAATTTGAAACCGCAAGCGGAGACGCAATGGATAACGACAGAATGCTGCTTTCGTAGGATGCAATTTTTCAAAAAAGGGACACAGCGAATTTTTCGCCGTGTCCCTTTTTATGATTATGATTATGATTATGATTCGATTTTTCTTACTGAAAAACCATAAAGCGCCATATTGGAAATATGGAAGTATTGCTTATACTCTTGTAAACAGAATCTTACAATCCCCTTTGATGGTGTACTTGCCCATGCCCGCGGGAACAAAAACACTGCCACCCTTTTCAATGGAAGTCAGTTGTTTCTCTCCGTTCCATAAAGCTGCTTCGCCGTCAAGACACAGGATGGAATGGAAGCTTGTGCTGTCCGCATTCATCTCCGCCTTCGTGGTAAGTTCCATTTCATACACTGTAAAATACTCACATGAGGCAAGCAATGTGCGGCTGTAACCGTCAAATGCTTCCGCTTTGTTGAGCGGCCTTGCCGGGCTTGGCTCAAGTTTAGTAACGTCAAGCGCTTTTGCAATATGTAGCTCGCGCGGCTTACCGTCTGTGCCGATTCTGCCATAATCGTAAATACGGTAGGTTGAATTAGAGCTTTGCTGAATTTCAGCCACTAAAATGCCCGCACCGATTGCATGAAGGGTACCGGACTCGATAAAAAACACGTCACCGGGATGTACCTCCGCCTTGTGCAAAACTTCAAGCAGAGTGTTATTCTGAATCCTCTGCTCAAACTCTTCCTTGGAAATTTGTTTTTCAAATCCGTAGTAGAGGCTCGCATCCGGTTCGCTTTCCACAACATACCACATCTCGGTCTTACCGTAGCCGCCCTCATTTTTCAAGGCGTATTCATTATTTGGATGCACCTGCACGGAAAGACGGTCCTTCGCATCAATCAGCTTGACTAAAATCGGAAACTGCTCAAATTTGTCGCAATCAGTTCCGAGCACGCCCCTGCCAGTACGGTCAATATATTCTTTTAACGTTAACCCCGCAAATTCACCTTCCGCAATCACTGACAGGCCGTCCTCATGGCAGGACAGCTCCCAGCTTTCGGCAAGCTTTTGTGCGGAGCTTTGCTGATGATATTCTGTTTTTAGTTTTGTGCCGCCCCACAAATAATCCTTACAGGGTGCAGTCAATTTTAAAGCTTCCATTTTCTTGCTCCTTAAAATAATAATTTGTTAGGTATATTGGCGTTCGCCCGCACAGCGGGTAGCTGCCAATAGAAATCTATCTTTATCATACCGCGCTGAATACCAAATGGCAAGAGAAAATACAAATGCACATTTTGTTGATATTGCTGTATGGAACCGCAAAGCTCGGCATCCAATATCATGAAATTTTACCGAATTTTAAATTGGCTCTTTACTTTAGCGTGCTAATAAGGTAAAATACTAATATCACATGAGCAATGAACAGAAATGAAGTGGGGTATTATGATGAAAAAACTATTATCCATATTATTAGCTGCGGCAATGGCCGTTTCTTTCGCTGCGTGCGGCAATACGGCAACGTCCACCTCGGCGGCGCAGTCCACCGCCAACACACAGTCTGCACCGGCGGAATCGTGGAATAACGTTGAGAAAGCCGGTAAACTTGTGCTCGGTCTTGACAACTCCTTTCCGCCAATGGGATTTGTCGATCCAAAAACAGGTGAACTGGTTGGATTTGATATTGACGTTGCAAGAGAAGCCTGCAAACGGCTCAAAATCGAATTACAAACACAGCCGATTGATTGGGAAAATAAAACTGCAGAACTGAACAACGGAAACATTGACTGCCTCTGGAACGGCTTCAGTAAAACTGCGGAGCGGGACAAGGAATTTAATCTAAGTATTCCCTATATGAAAAACGAACAGATCATTCTGATCAAAACAGACGCCCCCTATAAGAGCCTTGCCGACCTTGGCGGTAAGACAATCGGCGTACAATCGGACTCCTCTGCCGAAGCTGCTCTTAATTCCAATGATGCGTTCAAAAAAACCTTAAAGTCCGTTGTACAGATTGATAACTACTCTAAGGCAGTTCTTGAGCTGCAAAACGGAACCATTGACGCAATCGCAATTGATGAAGTTGTAGCCCGTTACTACCTGACCAATAACCCGAATGCTTACAAAGTCCTTCAGGACGGCGGCAAAGACGCTTCACTTGCCACCGAAGATTATGTAATTGGGTTCCGCAAAGCCGACAATGCATTAAAAGTGAAAATCGAAGGTGTTTTGAAAGAAATGGCCGCTGACGGAACATTAACCACGATTTCAAAAAAATGGTTTGACAAGGATGTAAACACGGTTGGTAAATAAAGACTTAACGACGGTACTGCACGGCACGGAGCTGGATTTTTCCGGCTCTGTGCCTTTGGCTTTTTTATAAACTATCAATTTTGGAGGTGCGCGCTCATGAATTATCAGGTGCTCTTAACACAGATGCTGGGAGCAACGCTCATGTCGCTCCGCATATTTTTTATTACACTGATCTTTTCATTGCCACTCGGGTTGCTCGTCGCGAAGGGGCGCATGTCTAAGCTTAAAATCATCAATCTGCCGGTAAAACTGTACATATTATTGATGCGCGGCACACCGCTGATGCTTCAGCTTTTATTCTTCTTCTACGCTTTAAAGCCATTATTCGGAATCCAGCTAGAACGCGTCTTGGCGGCGGAGGTCGCCTTTTCTTTGAATTATGCGGCGTATTTCGCGGAAATTTTTCGCGGCGGCATTGAGGGAATCTCGCAAGGGCAGCATGAGGCAGCCAAAGTGCTCGGATTTACCCGCAAGCAGACTTTTTTCCGTATTATCCTGCCGCAGGTAATTAAGCATATCATTCCGCCGATGGGCAATGAATTCATTACCCTCGTAAAGGATACATCTTTGGCACAGGTAATCGGCATTATCGAGCTTTTAAAGGTAACCTCGAACTGGGTCTCCTCCGCTGTCAACATGACCCCGCTGGTTATCGCCGGCGCGTTCTACCTTGTGATGAACGGCGTTGTTACGCGCTGCTTCACCGTTGCTGAAAAGCGCCTCAGCTACTATCGTTAGGAGGATTAAGATGCATATTTTAACTGCTGAAAATATTTATAAAAGCTTTGACGGCACTGAAGTGCTTAATGGAATTTCAATTGACGTCACAAAAGGAGAAGTCCTTGCAATCATCGGGCCTTCCGGCTCGGGGAAAAGCACGTTTCTGCGTTGTGTATCACAACTGGAAACGATAGATTCGGGCGAAATTGTCATCTGTGGCGATACGTTGGTAAAGAACGGTAAAAATGGAAAGGCTGTGTATTCTGGCAAAGAAGCGTGCCGTAAAATCGGACTGCATATCGGCCTCGTTTTTCAGAATTTTAATCTCTTCCCCCACTTTTCAGTGCTGCAAAACATCATCGAAGCGCCTATGCGCGTACTCAACAAGACGAAACAGGAAGCCGAAGCGACGGGGCGCGCACTGCTTCAAAAAATGGACTTGTCCGACAAGGCCGACGCCTACCCCTGCCAGCTTTCCGGCGGACAGCAACAGCGTGTTTCCATTGCGCGTGCGTTGGCAATGAACCCGGATATCCTGTTTTTTGACGAACCGACCAGTGCGCTTGACCCTGAACTGACGGGTGAGATTTTAAAGGTTATCCGTGAACTCGCTGCCGAGCATATGACGATGGTCGTCGTCACACACGAGATGAAATTTGCACGAGACGTTGCGGATTATGTTGTGTTTATGGACAACGGTGCCATTGTTGAACAAGGCAGCCCGGAACAACTTTTTGGAAACACGCAAAATGAACGTACCCGTTCTTTCTTGTCAAGGTTTAACGAGAATTAGTTTATAGTCAAAACCTCCGGCTAAGCCGGAGGCATGATTAAGCCCTATAAGGGCATTTAA
>DAMDEB010000102.1:10492-11654 GCA_032090075.1 Caproiciproducens sp. | reverse complement strand
TAATATGCTCAATCAAACTGTTTGTCAGTCTGTCGAAACAATCAAGATACAGTGTCTGCTTTCCTTTAACCGGTATTTGATATTCGACGGAACCATTCGTCGCTTCGCCTGAAAAAGAAAGACCATAGTATTCGTCCGGCGTGTAACTGATATTAAAAAATGAAGTTGGTTCATAATTGATAAATAATTTCTCATCTGAGTTAAACAGAGATTGGAAAAGCTGTTGTTGTCTGTTGAGCCGAGTTGTATCAGGCAGATTTTTTAATGACGCAATTTGATTGGAATGCATCATAAAACCAAGCGGAAGTGTAAAGATATTTTGTTTGATGGCATATTTATTGTTCTGATAAACCACATGATCGGCATTTGTTAGTTCTTCTGCCTTAATAATACTGTATTTATTGCCCAGAATTGCGTCGGTTAGCTCTGTCCCACCATTTGAATTAACTTCCATCCAGTACGATGAGTAGCCAAGCTTTTTCATAGTGTACATAAAATTTTCGCCCGTCAGCGAAGTGTAGTGGCTCAGCGTGTTATATCCGAGACTTCCGGTAAGGTTTACATCAAAATATTTTTGATTTGTTTTTACACGGTATAAGCTGTCATCATGAATTTTTCCGCTCAGATCAATTACAGCTGACTCATTTTCAGCGTTGTTCGCTGCGGACGCAACATAAACACATGAGTTAAATACGCATTCAAGCACTACAATCATGCAAAGAAAAACAGAAAACGCCGTTTTCCCCAAGCGTTGAAATTTATAGAGCAGCAAAATAACAAAATATGCGAGTGCTACAGTAACAGAGAATGCCATCAGTAATGCAAAACTTTGTTTATCTCCCCATAATGTCTTCGTATAAATTGTTATAATCTTATAATCTTTATAAATCAGAAGGCATTCGGCGACAAACACAGCACCAACAACCAGCATTCCTCCAAATAAAGAAAACGGATAGCTTGCGGTCAGGCAGTGTTCCTCATTGATACCTGAAATGACGACAGCAAGTAAAATCAAACCAAAGAAAATTGTGATATAGGCATAGCGCACTGGAAAAGCCTGATAGTTCCCAGTCTGCCACATTTTATTAATCGGTTCAATAAATACAGGGATGATTGTTAATGTAAAAATCAATAATGCGTAAGTACCTTTTTTCGCATGCTT
>DAMDEB010000102.1:8601-10482 GCA_032090075.1 Caproiciproducens sp. | reverse complement strand
TTGCTGCTAAACAAAAGATACATGATCAGCGCAGCAAGCACAGCCCCTGTACAGATGATCACGGCTAACGTCGTATCAAACCTCGTAAAGAAGCTGCCGGTTCTAAGGCTTATAATCAAATTTCCCGTTCTCGCTGAACCCATATACTGTATTAGTGACGGCAGCCAGACCACAGCAGTGATCAGTGCGACTATCAGAGTAGAAATCACGAGCAGTAATATATTTTTACGGCGGCGTTCGCGTGAGGAAACGAAAAAGGTATATACTCCGATTGAAAGAACCAGAAAGATGGATACCATGTAACTCAAATAGAAATTAACAGTCAAAGTCATGGAAAAAGTAATCACATACAGCAGAATTTTATTCTCGTCAACTAACTTCACAAGACCAATCAGCAAAATCGGGAAAAGATACATGATATCAAGCCAAACCTGATTCTGATAGTAGAACATTGCATAGCCGCAAAACGCGTACATGACAGATATCGCAACATTTTGTAAAAGGTTCAGTGCTTTAAATTGCCGATTAAAAAAGATGCTTGCTGTGAGAGCACAAACCATCATCTTTAGTGTAACTAAAAGGTTTACGAAAAAATACATATCTGCCTTGTCGACAAACACCACTAAAAAGGTAAAAGGGCTGGATATGAAAAATAAAAATACACCCCAAAAGTTCATACCGCCAGAATTCTGCATATTGAGAAATATATTGGCTTTCCCTGCCAAAATATCTTTAAAATCCATTAAGAACGGAATCACCTGCTGATTCATATCACACCATGAAAGTGTCATGTTCCCAAACGGAAACATCTTGTATGCAAAAAACACAGACATCATAATCAACATGACAGCGGTTGGTGCAATCAATAAAGAACGACTTTTCCTCATCGGCATTTTGCCTCCATAAATTTTATGCAATACGATGCATCGCACCGTCATAATCGTGTCTCGGTAAGCAGTGGAACATGACAAAGCCAATGAATCTATTATAGAGAATTACATCATAAAAATCAATTCATACTAATCTTCAATTAGAAAGTTGACGTTTTTAATTGAAGAGCGCCCGGCTGCGCCGAGCTTTATTTTGCGCCAATAAGCGCAAAACACGTCTCATGCAAAATCCAACGCGCTTCGCGCTATAAAAAGGTTGATCAACCTTTTTAATGGATTTTAGTATAAAATGGTCTGCGCTGAAAATTCAAACGCAGACCTAAATGATAATTACAGATTTAATCGATAAAATTAACCTTGTGATATACTTTTTTACCTTTTTTGATAATAATATACTTCTTCTCAAAACTCTTCAATGAAACCTTTTCCACAGCAGAAGCAATCTTTACATCATCAATAACGACACCGCCCTGTTCGATTAAGCGTCTTCCCTCTCCTCGTGACGGAACAAGCTTCGTTTTTACAAGCAGGTCAAGAACAGCAATCTCTGAATCAGTGAAATCCGCAGCGGTGATTTCACTGGACGGCATATTGTCGGTATTGGCACCGACACCGAATAATGCTCTTGCACCCTCCTGTGCCTTTACCGCCTCCGCTTCGCCATGAATGAGCTTGGTAACCTCGAAAGCAAGAATTTCCTTGACTTTATTCAGTTCTCCGCCCTCAAGCTTTGCAAGCTCGTTAATTTCTGAAAGAGGTAAGAAAGTAAGAATTTTAAGGCACTTAATGACATCAGCATCATTGATATTGCGCCAATACTGATAAAAGTCAAACGGAGAAGTCTTTTCCGGATCAAGCCATACGGCACCTTTTTCTGTCTTACCCATTTTTTTACCTTCGCTGGTAGTGAGAAGTGTAAAGGTCATACCGTAAGCTTCCTTGCCCTCTTTACGGCGCAGCAGCTCAACACCGCCGATGATGTTGCTCCACT
>DAMDEB010000102.1:5894-8591 GCA_032090075.1 Caproiciproducens sp. | reverse complement strand
CAAGCTCAAGCTGGCAGCCATACCGGTGGTTCAGCTCAAGAAAGTCATAACTTTGCATAATCATATAATTCAGTTCAAAAAATGAAAGACCTTTTTCAAGACGCTGTTTGTAACATTCTGCCGCGAGCATACGATTAACGGAAAAATGTACGCCGACTTCGCGCAAAAACTGAATATAATTCAGATTTAAAAGCCAATCGGCGTTATTTGCCATAATCGCTTTGCCGTCAGAAAAATCAATTAAACGAGACATCTGATCTTTAAAACAGGCAATATTATGGTTGATTTCCTCGTTTGTGAGCATTTTACGCATATCGCTTTTTCCAGAAGGGTCGCCAACCATACCGGTTCCACCGCCAAACAGCGCAATCGGAATATGCCCCGCCCTTTGCATATGTGCCATGACCATAATCTGTACAAAGTGACCAACGTGCAAACTGTCGGCTGTCGGATCAAATCCGATGTAAAATGCTGTTTTTTGATTGTCAAGAAGATCTTTGATTTTCTCCTCATCAGTCATTTGGGCAATTAAGCCCCTCGCCTTTAATTCTTCAAATACTCCCATGAATCTTTCCTCCAATTTGTTAGGGGGAATAAAAACGCCCCCTGCATATTTGCAGAGGGCGGAATAACCGCGGTACCACCTCAGTTTACCGTATCTTCACAGGTACGGCCTTACGGGTACATCATAATACCCACGCGTTATAACGTACGCTGCCACGGCCAAACCTAATAAATAACGTTCAATTTGGCGGCTCCGGGATGTATTCAGTTAATTTTCGTACCTGCTCGCACCAACCGCAGGTTCTCTTTGCCGATTTGATTAACTTACTAATTCCCATCAATGCTATTGTATAGAATTATAACCAATCCAATGCATATTGTCAAGTACTAAAGCTTTTTCTGAGACATACTTAGCATTTCGGCAGCATTTTCGAGCATCAGCGGAGTAATTTGTGCACCGCCCATAATCCTGGCAAGTTCCTGCTTTCTCCCATCGTAGTCAAGCTGCGTTACATCGGTAAAGGTCTTATTATCCTGAACATGCTTTTTAATTAAATATTGTGTGTCTGCCAGCGCAGCAATTTGAGCCAAATGGGTCACACAGATAACTTGACGGTTACCGGAAACCTCTCGCAGCTTTAAACCAACCTTCTGTGCCGCGCTGCCGCTGATTCCGGTATCGACTTCATCAAATATAAGTGTATCAATATCGTCTTTCCCCGCCAAGACTGTTTTGATGGCCAGCATAATGCGTGACAGTTCGCCGCCGGACGCAATTTTAGCAATCGGCTTTGCAGGCTCCCCTGCATTGGCCGAAATCAGAAATTGAAGCTTATCACAGCCAAGTTGATTTAGTGGACAGCGATCCTGTTGCGCTTGAAAATCAATATTTGGCATATCAAGAAATTTAAGTTCTTCTTTAACTTTAATTGTAAATTTCTTTGCAGTGTCTTTTCGGCAGGCTGAAATTTCATCCGCCAAGTTTTCGGCCTGCTCCTTACATTCATGATATTCCTTCGTTAATCTTACAATATTTTCATCAGAGAGCTGGATATTTTGTAGCTGCGAGCGGCATTTGTCAAGAAATGCAAGCATGTCTTCAACCGTACTGCCGTACTTCAGACTAAGCCGGTAAATCACATCAAGCCTTGCCTCAATTGTTTCCAGTTCACCGGGATCATATTCAAGCTGTTTGGAAAAATCACGCATTTCTACTGAACAGTCTTCTAAATCGTATTCGATATTTTTGATTCTTTCTGCCAATGTGTGTATTTCAGGCAAATATTTTTCGGCGTCTGCCAAAGCGTCCGCTGCCGAAGAAACAGCCGACAAAGCGCCCTCAAAATTTTCATCGCCATTCAAAGATGATTTTGCAACATTCATTGAATCAATAATTTTTTCGCTGTTTAAGTACATTGTGCGTGTGTTGCTCAGCTCTTCCTGCTCGCTGGCACGCAAATCTGCCGACTCAAGTTCGTTGATCTGATAGGTCAATAAATCAATCTGTCTTGCTTTCTGCGCTTCATCTATATTGTAGGAATCCAACTCACTTTTGATGTGGCGCATACGATCAAAGGCAGATTGGTAATTTGCAAGTAACTTTTCCGGAACACCCATACGATCGATATAATTAATATGTAAATCCGGTGAAAGCAAATCATAACTCTCATGTTGACCATGAATGCTAATCAGTAACGAACCAATTTCCTTCAGAACAGAAACTGTTGCCGGACGGCCATTAATTCGACAGACAGCCTTACCATCCAAATGAATTTCACGCTGTATCATAACCGTACCGTCTTCCTCACAGGAATAACCCAGTTCGGTTAACTTACTCAAAGCCTTCACACCTAAATCAATAAAAACCGCGCTCACAAAAGCAGAACGAGCCCCCGTACGCACAAGTTCGCGCGAAGTGCGTTCTCCAAGGATTGCATTGATTGAATCAATCACAATAGATTTGCCCGCACCGGTTTCTCCGGTCAGCACATTTAAACCGGTAAGAAAATCAATTCCGGCCTTTTCAATCACGGCAATATTTTCGATGTAAAGCTGAGAAAGCATAATGATCACCCAACCATTTTTTTAAGTTCAGCAACCAGCTGTTGTGCATATTCTTCGTTCTTCATAACGATAAAAATCGTATCGTCGCCCGCCAAAGTTCCAACAATACCATCCCAATGCATCGAGTCC
>DAMDEB010000102.1:4769-5884 GCA_032090075.1 Caproiciproducens sp. | reverse complement strand
CACTTGATGACCACCATATTGCAGGCGTAGTTAATCAATACAGCTGAATCAGAAAGGAGCGAATAAAACTTAGAGGAGTAATCCTTCGTGTTATCTTTGCTGATTGAATACTTGTACTTTCCATCATGAGACAAGGTTTTTATGAGCCTTAATTCTTTAATATCACGGGAAACAGTTGCCTGAGTTACTTCAAAACCAGCCTCGCGCAGGCGGCGCAGCAGTTCTTCCTGCGTATCAATCGTATATTCATTAATCAATTCAAGAATTTTTGCGTGTCGTCTCGTTTTCACAATCAGTTTCTCCTCTCTGCTAACTTTTCGTTTACTACTTCATAAAAATTATTATCTTTCAATTTTATAATTCTTACCGTCTGCTTTGAGCGGCAGAATTCAATCTTTTGCTTATCGGTAATCTGAATCGACGTATCACCATCGATTGTCAGAAACATTTCACTGTCATAACTTGAAGAAGCAAGTACGCTAAGTCTGGCGTCCGGGCCAAATACAACCGACCTTGTCAACAAAGAATGGGGGCAAATCGGCGACAGCAGAATACAGCTGATACTCGGATCAATCACCGGACCGCCGGCCGAAAGTGAGTACGCGGTTGAACCGGTTGGAGTCGCAATGATCAACCCGTCCGCACGGTAGTCACAAACATTTTTGTCGTTAAAATTAACCTTTAAATCCAATATTCTCGACAACGCCCCACGCGCTAAAACAGCATCATTTAGAGCGTAGTGCGTCTCTTGTATGCCATTATTTTCAAGTTTTACTTCAAGCATCATACGGTCTTCAATTGTATAATTTCCGTCCGTCAAATTCTTCAACTCATCCAATTCATCCGTTTCAAGTCCGGCAACAAAACCCAGCCGACCAATATTAATCCCCAAGATCGGTTTTTCCGCTGCTGCGGCATGACGAGCGCAGTGAATAATAGTGCCGTCCCCGCCAACTGCGATGACGATATCGCAATCAGCCATCATTTTTTTAAAATCATCATAAAAGACAATCCCAAAATCTGAAAAGTAGCTTTTTAAATCTGATCTCATTAGCACTTTTGCATCAAAATTTTGCAGCATATTGATCACCTTTATGGTGTGAAACCGCGCATTT
>DAMDEB010000102.1:0-4759 GCA_032090075.1 Caproiciproducens sp. | reverse complement strand
TGCCTAAATTTGGTATGATCGCTATTTTCAGATTACTCACCACCGTTCAGCTGTTTATGTGAATCTTCTACCAACGCACTGATATTTAAATCAGCGCTGACTGGCTCTTCGGATTTTTGAAGATAAATTAAGTATTCGATATTGCCTTCCGGCCCCTTTACCGGTGAGTAAGTTAAACCCAAAATTGAAAATCCGCTTTTTAAAACAAAGCCTGTAATTTTTTCAATTACTTCCACGTGAACCGCCTTGTCACGAACCACACCCTTTTTACCAACCTTGCCTCGCCCGGCCTCAAATTGCGGTTTAATCAGGCATACGGCCTGTGCGTTTTCCGCCATGAATCTTCTTGCAACAGGAAGTACCAGACAAAGTGAAATAAATGAAACGTCAACACTGAAAAAGTCCACCAAATCCGGAACCTGTTCTGTTGTAAGATAGCGGACATTAGTGCGCTCCAAGTTGATTACTTGTGGGTTGGTTCTTAACTTCCATGCAAGCTGTCCATAACCAACATCAATGGAATAAACCTTTTTTGCACCTTTTTGAAGCATACAATCGGTAAAGCCTCCGGTTGAAGCTCCGATGTCCATTGTAATTTTATCATTTAATTCAATAGGAAATACTGCCATTGCTTTTTCAAGCTTTAAGCCGCCCCGGCTTACATAAGGCATCGTTTCCCCTCTTATTTCAATCTTCGTATCTGTCGGCAGCATTGTGCCGGGTTTGTCTGATTTTTGGTTATCAACATAGACATTACCCATCATGATCATCACCTTAGCCTTCTCTCGGCTTTCGGTGAGTCCCTGGTCAAATATCAGACAGTCAAGCCTCTTCTTTTCTATCACTTTTTGCACTCCGTCATAATCATATTTACCATTCCCTTGTCGTCAAGCTCAAGCGCTTCTAAGGATTGCATCATTGTCGCATGAGGAACAAAGTCCGTAATTCCACGCAAATAAAATTTATTGGAGAATCCGCTTTGCGTCAACAAATAATCAAAATGTTCACCGACGCCGCCTTGCTGAATTCCTTCTTCAAAGAAAAAAATCATTTTTGCTTTCAATACAGCATCAACTGCATCTAAATCAATTGGTTTAATTCGATTCAGTTTAACGATTCTGACAGGAATCCCTTTTTCTTTCAGCATTGAAATTGCTTTGCACGCAAACGAAAAGAGCCTTCCGTAAGTAGCTATAACAATTTCAGCGCTGTTTTCCCCGTAAGTGTCATAAGCTTTACACTTGCTTTCAAAGTCAAAGGGCTTAAATAACTGCTTCCCACGTGGATATCGTACAGCTGAAACACCGTTACAATGATAAATCGCCTCATTAAAATCGGAATAGAGTTCATCATAATATGTCGGAGAATAAACTGTTATATTTGGTATTGTGTTCAAAAATGGGACATCAAAAATTCCTTGATGTGTCTCGCCGTCTTCTCCAACTACACCGGCACGGTCAATCGCAAAGGTAACTTTAACCCTTTGTATGGCCGCATCATGAATAATCTGATCATATCCGCGCTGCAAAAAAGTGGAATAAATCGCACAAACAGGCAGCATTCCCCCTGCAGCAAGCCCTCCCGCAAAAGTGATGGCGTGTTCTTCTGCAATCCCCGTATCGAAGAACCGATCCGAAAACTGTTTTGCAAAATTGCTAAGGCCTGTCCCCGTTTGCATTGCGGCCGTGATTGCACAAATTCGATTGTCGCGTGCCGCTAATGTGCAGATGTTGCTGCCAAACACACTTGAAAAACTTTCGCCTGAAGACGACGCTTTTCCGGTTTTAATATCAAAGCTCGAAACTCCATGAAATGCACCCGGATTTTGCTCTGCAAAGGGATATCCCTTGCCTTTGCACGTTAAAATGTGCAATAAAACCGGATGATTAATATTCTTTGCATTTTCCAAAACATCAATTAATTGTTCGAGATTGTGCCCATCGAATGGGCCGTAATAATAAAACCCCATATCTTCAAAAAGAGTACTGTTGTATAAAACCTGTTTCAGCGCGGTTTTGGATTTTGAAAGCATACGGTGAATCGGCTCTCCGACAAGCGGCACATGGTCAAGCACCGTTTCGACATTGCCTTTTACCCTAAAGTAGCCCGGTTTTGTGCGAATATGGGCAAGATAACGTGCAATCGAACCTACATTACGTGAAATAGACATATTATTATCATTTAATATAACAATAAAATTCTTTTTAAAGCGTCCTGCATTATTCAATCCTTCATAAGCAAGGCCACCGGTCAAGGCGCCGTCACCGATGACTGCAAGGACATGGCCGGGTTCGTTGGTTAACACTTTTGCGTTGGCAATTCCAAGCGCTGCTGAAATTGAAGTGCTGCTGTGGCCGGCATTAAATGCATCATATTGACTTTCCAATCGATTGGGATATCCGGAAAGCCCTCCTTGTGTACGAATTGTGGAAATTGCATCACGCCTGCCGGTTAAAATTTTATGTGTGTATGACTGATGCCCGACATCCCATACAATTTTGTCTTTGTCTGAATTGAAAACACGGTCTAAAGCAACGGTTAGTTCAACCACGCCCAAATTTGATGCAAGATGCCCACCGTTATTGGAAATTGTTGTAATTAATTTCTCTCGTATTTCTGTACATAATTCGCATAGTTCTGAAACTGAAAGATTTTGTAAATCCTTCGGAGAATCTATTTTATTTAAAAGGTTGTCCATTCTGTAACCTCAGTTAGCTGTTGATGCAGGAGTCATGGTACTGATTAAAGTATACCGTTTTGACGTCTTGCCGCAACAACTGTATTTTTAAGAAGCATTGCGATTGTCATTGGGCCGACTCCGCCAGGAACAGGAGTGATCCAAGAGGCAACTTTTTCGACATTGACAAAGTCAACGTCTCCGCAAAGCTTACCGTCTATATCCCGGTTCATACCGACATCAATGACGACTGCACCGGGCTTAACCATATCAGCGGTGACAAATTTCGGTTTGCCCACCGCTGCAACAAGAATATCTGCATTTTTGCAGATTTCTGCTAAATTCCGTGTTTTGCTGTGACAAATGGTTACTGTACCATTATGATGCAAAAGCAGCATTGCCATCGGTTTTCCGACAATGTTGCTTCGACCAATAACCACACAATTTTTACCTGCAATGTCAATATGTTCGGAGTGAATCAGTTCAATAATACCCGCCGGCGTACAAGGCAGAAAATGAAAGTTTCCAATCATAATTCTGCCAACGTTGGACGGATGGAACGCATCCACATCTTTTTCCGGATTAATTGCTTCGACCACTGCTTCTTCATCAAGAGCATTTGGCAGCGGCGACTGCACAAGGATTCCATTGATATCCTTTTTAAGGTTCAATTTTTGTATTAAAGTCATTAATTCTTCCTGCGATGTTGTCTCCGGAAGTGCATATTCCTCAGAATAAATGCCGGCCTGAGCGCAGGCCTTCTTTTTGTTGTTCACGTAGGTTCTTGAAGCCGGATCATCACCAACAATAACAACCGCCAGCCCCAGAACCACACCATTACGAGATAGTTCCTCCACTTCAAGAGCAACCTTAGCCCGAACCTCGGCGGCAACCGCTTTGCCATCAATCAGCTTTGCCATCGTCTGCCTCCAAAAAGTTATTCTTTATCTTCGGTTTTTTCATCAGCCGGCGCAGAAGCTGCATCAGTTGTAGGATTCACACCGTTTTCTGGTGGAGTATCTTCGCTTTTATCTTCCTCCGTAGGAGCAACGGTGTCTTCCTCAGCGTCTACGGTAGAAGTAACATCATTTATATTATCTGCGGTATTGTCAAAAATCGTACTTGTGCCATCATCAATCATCTCTGCAGGTACTTCATCAACAATTGCGTTCAATTCCATTACCTTTTTTGCACCGCATCCAGTCAGTGAAACTCTATTACGGAATACAATTAATAAGATAACTCCGACAAGAACTGTTGCAGCAGCTACCACCTGAGAAACTCTCAGCGGTAAAATAGGTGTAATAAGGCTGTCGGTTCTTAAGCCTTCAATGAAGAAGCGGCCAATTCCGTACCAAACTAAATAAAGAATAAATACCTGACCGTCATATCTTCTGAACTTACGGCTGAAAATATGTAGCAGGATAAAGCCAAGCAGACACCACAAAGATTCATACAAGAAGCACGGATGCACCGGGCCGCTTGCTATTGCCGCAGTATTTTCACTGGTCATTCCCCAAGGAAGCGTCGTCGCCCCGCCAAAGGCTTCCTGATTTACAAAGTTTCCCCAACGGCCGATTGTCTGCCCAATTAAAAAACCAAGCGAAGCGATATCGAGCACTGAAGGAATACTGATTTTACGCCACTTTGCTACCAAAGCGCCGCAAATCATGCCTCCGATAATACCGCCATAGATTCCGAGGCCGCCTTGCCAAATATACAATGCGCTGATAGGGTCCTTTAAATATTGATTACTGGTGTCAAAAAGGACGTAATATGCCCTTGCACCAATAATTCCGCCAATGATTCCAATGATAATCGTATCAATAAGCTTATCTTGATCCATATGGAATTTTTTGCAGCTTGCCATGGCATAGAGAAAAGCAAGCAAAAAGCCCGCTGCAATAATAACGCCATACCATCTGACTGTAAATTGACCAATCGAAAATGCAGTCGGATTGATTGTAAAATGAATGCCTAAACCTGGGAATTGAACATTATACATATTCTCCACCATTTCTCCACGCGCAAAAGAAGTTAAGATCGTCCCGCCAATCCTCGCGTGGAAACATTGGCGGTTAC
>DAMDEB010000101.1:9463-11855 GCA_032090075.1 Caproiciproducens sp. | reverse complement strand
CCGCTTTATATAGATTGTCTGCCGGGGCCCGTTCCCGGCAGGCACTATAAACATTCTTCCAACAACGCCTGAATAAGTTGAAATAAAATTTAATTTAGGGTAGAATAAAACAAAGCATTAATGGAGGTATAAATTATGTTGATTGCACCTTCCGTGCTCTCTTCTGATTTTTCACAGTTGGGCAATGAAGTGAAAAGAATGGATGTCTGCGATGCGGACTGGATTCATTTCGATGTGATGGATGGGCATTTTGTGCCGAATATCACTTTTGGCGCGCCTGTCATAAAGGCCGTTCGTAAATTTACGGACAAGCCGTTTGATGTACATTTGATGATTGATGAGCCGCTGCGGTATATTCCCGATTTTTTGGAAGCGGGAGCGGACATTATTTCGTTTCATATTGAAGCACAGTCCGATACGGCGAAAACCATTGCCGCTATTCAGGCGGGCGGGGCGAAAGCAGCGGTCGCAATAAAGCCGGGCACGCCGGTTGAAACGCTGTTACCGTATTTGGATTCTTTATACATGGTACTTGTCATGACGGTAGAACCGGGATTTGGCGGCCAAAGCTTTATGGCGGATATGATGGAGAAGGTCAAGGCGCTCAAAGCGAGAAAACCTGAGCTGATCGTTCAGGTGGACGGCGGCATTCATTTGGGAACCATCGGCACAGCCGCCCGGGCCGGTGTGGATGTTTGCGTGGCAGGGACAAGCGTGTTCAAAGCCGACGACGCAAAAGAAGCTATTCGCGGGCTGAAAGCAGCGGCGGACGAACTGATATGATTACAATGGAGATGACAGCGTGATACTCCAACATGGCGTAAGATTGGAACAGCAGAAAACACCCTCGTTGAAACAGAAAATACAGGCGCTGCCGGTTCCTGCGGAACTTGCAGCGTCTAAGCCGCTTGCGCCCCGTCAGGGAAAATTGGATGCGGCCGGGATTGTTGCCGCTGCGGAAGCTGCCAATATTGTAGACGAATTTGACGGAGCACCCCTGTTCCAAAAGCTGAAGCGGATGCGCCGGCTCAGAGTAAAGACAATTTTGGCCTGCTGCTTTGACGAGGATCCCTACACATCAAGCGCCATGGCGACGCTGCGTGAAAATACGGATGCCATTATCGCGGGGCTGGTGCTTGCGGCAAAGGCGTGCGGAGCACAGGAGAACAAAATCGCTGTCGCTACCGCACATGAAGCACGTGTGATTAAACGAATCAATCCGCAGGCGGATTTAGTGATTGCAGGCGAACGCTACCCTGCGCGCGTGCTTTTAAAGCAGAAGCTGCGCTACAGCGGAGAAACGACCGCTTATATCGGCGCGCAGGCCTGTGCGGCGCTGACAACAGCTGTGGACAACGGCCGGGCGCAGGACTTTACGGTTGTTACCGTGGCAGGTGACGCGGTGGAGGATTGGCGGAATGTAAAGGTGCGCATCGGCGTGCCGTTACAATTCGTGCTTGACGCCTGCGAAGTCAGTCCCAAAACGAAAATTGTTATTACCGGTTCCTCCGTGACGGGCAAAGCCGTGATGGATTTATCCCAGCCGGTAACGGCAAGTACACGCTGCGTGATTGCGCTGAAAAAAACACCAAGGAACAGAACCTACCCCTGCATCGGCTGCCAGAAATGTGCGCGCGCCTGCCCGCGGGGCATTCGGCCGTGGCTGATTTATCATGAAATGAAACGCGACAGGCCCGACCCGCTCAGGCTGCAGAATGTGCAAAAATGCATCGGCTGCGCCACGTGCTCGGTTGCCTGCCCATCCGGAATTGATTTGGGGGGAGCCGTTGCAAAAGCGGCGGAACTGAAGAAAAGCGGTGACTTTAATTGACATTACATTACGCAAGAGCCCCGCATATCAAAAGCGAAGCCTCTGTTTCATCCATGATGCGCGACGTGCTGTTCGCGCTTGCCGTACTGCTCATTCTCCCCACGGTACACTATGGAGCCCGCCCGCTGGTCATGGCGGGTCTGACGATGCTGACCTGTTTGTTCTGCGAGGTTCTGTTCAACCTCATACAGACAAAAAACATCCGTATCACCGAGTGCTCCTCAATGGTGACGGGGCTGACGATCGCCATGCTGATGCCCTTAAATGCGCCGATATGGATGCCCTGCATGGCCGCCGCCTTTGCAATCCTTGTTGCGAAGGGACCTTTCGGTGCAATCGGAAATACACCATTTAATCCTGCAGCGGCGGGCGTCGCTTTTGTTACGCTTTGCTATCCGCAGACAATATTTGCTTATTTTAAGCCGGATTCGGTTTCCTCGCTTCCCGCTTTCAATGACTGCACGGTTTCGCTGGTCAGCTCCTCGGCCGCCGTTTTGAAGAATGGGTTAAAACCGGATATTTTTCCGCTCAATATGCTTTGGGGCTCTTTTGCCGGCCCTA
>DAMDEB010000101.1:2007-9453 GCA_032090075.1 Caproiciproducens sp. | reverse complement strand
GACGGCAATTCTGATCATCGGCGCGTGCGGATTGTTCCTTTTTGCAAGGCGCACCGCAAGGTGGGAAATAACCGCCTGCTTTTTGGCTGCCGCAGCGCTGATTGCGGCGTTTTCGCCTCGCTTTGCGGGCGACGCGCTGACGTCGATCAAATACGAACTGATGTCGGGTTCACTGTTTTTCTGCTCTGTCTATATGGTGACCGATCCGGTGACTTCCCCCAACACAATGCGCGGACGCTGCATTTACGGTGCGCTTGCCGGAGCCCTCGTCATGGTATTCCGCCGGTTTGGCGCTTATGAGCAGGGCGCGGTCTTTGCGGTGCTGATTGCCAACGCTGCTGCGCCGCTGATTGACGGCATGGTGTGCAGCGCGCTGAGAATGGGAGGTGGGCTGAGTGAAGAATAAACGAATTCTTTTTCGTGAAACGGGAACGATTTTTTTAAACGGTGTTCTTTATAAAAATCCTTTGCTTGTCGGCGCACTTGGACTATACCCCGTGGTGGCTGCAGGCTATAACATGAAAAACGCCGTGGAACTTTCGTTGTTGTTCTTGTTTATCTCGGTGCCGACTGCACTGCTATTCTGCTTAATCGGCGAAATGATGCCGCTTTGGATTCGCCCGGGGTTCGTACTGACTGCGGCCGCGCTTTTTTACCTGCCGGGTTCGTGGCTGACGGAAAAGATTCTTCCGGGTTCAATTACCGCCCTCAGCATGTTCGCAAGCCTGATGATTTGCAATTCCGTGATACTTTCACGTGCCAATGATTATGCGCCGACACATATCGGGTGGGCTGTGGCGGCCGACGCTGTGGGCTGCTCCATTGGGTTTTCACTGGTGATTTGCCTGATTGCGGCAATCCGCGAGCTTTGGCTGAAAGGCGGGATCTGGCACGCCAACACCGGCGTTTACGGCACAGCGGACGCGGGCGTTTCCCTGCCGTTCTTCGGGTTTATTCTGGTGGCGTTTTTGGCTGCCTTTGTTCAGTGGATCAATGAAAAACGCAGCAATAAAACCGCAAAAAGGAAGGTGACGCGCGCATGATCAGCTTTATGCAAATGCTTTTGACCGCGCTGATGGCCGTTTCAACCGAGAATATTATTTTTGCCGGCGGAATTGGGTTCAGCCGTGTGCTGCGTGCTGCGCGAAAACCGAAAACGCTCGGCATGTACGCGGGATTCGTCACACTTTTCTCACTGATTTCAACTGTTTTTGGCTCGCTGTGGAATCCGATTCTGATGGACAGCAGCATGATGATTATTTTGCGTCCGGTTATCTTTGCCCTGATTGTTGCTGCCGTTTACATTGTGGCGGCATACACGCTAAAATCCTTTTTGCCCGGATTTTATAAACAGTACGGGCAGATTTTATCCCCGGCGGCTATCAATACCGTGGTGCTTTCCATGCCGTACGTGCTGAAAAGCTTTAAGCTTGACCTGCCCAACGCATTGGGATTTGCGGTTGGAACCGGTGCGGCGTTCTTTTTAGCGGCTACGGTGCTTGCTTATACGTTGGATAAGTATAAAAACAATGCCGATATGCCAAAGGCGTTTATGGGGCTGCCCGCGGTATTGATTTATGTTGGAATTCTTTCCATGGCTTTTGCGGGGTTTACCGGAGGAAAATTGTTCTGACTAAGGGAGTCCGTGAAAAAAGAAAACCGCCGGGGAATTTTCATCCCTCAGCGGTTTTGTGTTTGATGGTATTTTATAATTTCTTAGTACTTGATTGCCTTCATAAAATCATCCACTTGATTTTTGTAGGTGGAAGTCGTTTTGCCGTAAACAATGGTCGAACCCATGCGTGTCAGCGTGTGGTGAAGTTCGCCGTTGACCAAAGTATATTTGTTGTAGGCTGAAGAATCAACAGTCGTGGTGGTTCCGCTTGTTCCATCCGTAATACTTTTCTTGATTGAGGAATACATTTCCGAAGCCGAAGCCTCCGTTTTAAACGAAATAAAAACCAGCTCCGTGCCGGTTTCACTTTTGACTGCACTAAGGTACTTGTCCACACTTGTGTTTGTAGAGGAGTTGTCGGTTACCGTGAAGCCAGCGGATTCGGCCTGCTTCTTAAAGCCGTCAGCCGTAACCGGAGTACGAGCCGAACAAGCCGTAAGAGAGAATACGGCGGCGGCCGCGAGAACAACGGCGCAAAATTTAAATATTTTTTTCAATGTTAAACCTCCAATTATACTAAAATCCATTAAAAACGTGGAATCACGTTTTTATAGCGCGAAGCGCGTTGGATTTTGCATGAGACGAGTTTTGCGCTTAAAATAAGCGCAAAATAAGCACGGCGTAGCCGTGCGTTCTCCAATTGAAATATACATTTTAATTGGAGAGTAGTATTAATCGGGAAAACTCATTACGCTATATTATAGTACGGCTTTCCTCTGTTTACAAGTATAACTGTGTTTGCGCAGCAGGGAAATGCAAAAAATTGATAAATAAATATTTCAGTACCGGCAGATCGTGGGTTTTCGGTGTCGAAAAAAATTGCATTGAAAAAACGACGATAAATTTTCCAAAATCAACCTTGTCAAATACTGTATAGTAAAGCTTTTCCTGCGGATAATAAGCAAAGACAACACCGCACAGGAGGTAAAAGACATTGAAAGCCACAGGAATAGTTAGAAGAATTGATGATTTAGGCCGCGTTGTAATACCAAAGGAAATCCGCCGCACGCTCCGTATCCGCGAGGGAGACGCGCTCGAAATTTTTACCGATACACAGGGTGGAGTGATTTTTAAGAAATATTCGCCGGTCGGCGAACTCTCCGCTTTTGCCGGACAGTATGCGGACGTGCTTTCCAAAACCATCGGGCTGCCGCTACTTATTTGTGATCGAGACCATGTTGTTGCGGCATCCGGCATTTCGCGCAAGGAATATCTTGAGCGCCGCGTGACACCCGAGCTTGAGGAGTGTATGCAGGGACGGCAAAGCTTTATCAGCAAAGGAAACTCCTCATTAAAACCCGTGGAAGGCGTGGACCGGGCGGCTTCGATTATCAGCCCGGTAATTGCTTCAAGCGACGTCACGGGAGCAGTGATTTTACTTGTAAGCGAAACCGAAACAGAACCCACGGAAACCGAAATAAAACTGATACAGGTCGCTGCGTCATTCTTAGGCAAGCAAATGGAAGAGTAGCCGGGCAGCTTCCGGCGGACCCGAGCATGTAAAAAGAGTAATTTATATGTGCTATTTTTCTCATTATCCCTTGCATTTGAGCTTTAGTTGTGATATTATAATCAAGTAATATGATAAGAAAGATGAAAGAGTGGGGCGACCCGCTCTTTTGTTTGTATTTTGAGGTGAATGAGTTGACTTTGAAAAAAAAGAACGGCAATACGGTGGATATCGTGAGGAAGCTTGCCGAACCGCTTGCGGCTGAATTGGGACTTTCTATTTGGGATGTCCGCTTTTTAAAAGAAGGCGCTGATTGGTTTTTAAGAATTTTCATCGATAAAGAAGGGGGAATCGCAATTGACGACTGCGAAGCGATGAGCCGCGCAATCAACAAGCCCCTCGATGAGCTTGACCCGATTGAACAGGCTTACTGTCTTGAGGTTTCTTCTCCCGGAATCGACCGTGAACTTGTGCGCGACGAGCATTTCAAGGCTTTTTTGGGCGCCGAGGTGCGGGTCAAACTCATTCGCCCCATGGCGGACGGCCGGCGCGAGCTGACCGCTACGCTGAAAGACTACGCAGACAGTGTGATGATCCTTCAGATGGATGGAGGAGAAAATATTTCACTTGCTAAAAAGGACGCCTCATGGGTGCGGCTTGTGGAAGATGATTTTGTTGGAGGTATTGAGGAATGAACAGCGAAGTTTTCGAGGCCCTGACCTTATTGGAAAAGGAAAGGGGCATCCCGGTCGACTTTATGCTCGACAGGATTAAAAAAGCAATTGTAACAGCCTGCAAAAACAGCTACGGCAACGAGGACTGCGTGATTACCATGGACCCGGTAAAAGGTATGTTTGAAGTGGATTTACGTAAGACCGTCGTTGAGGACATAACCGATCAGGGCAAAGAAATCCTGCTTGAGGACGCGCGCGATATCGATGCGACCGCCGGAATCGGCGACACGGTGGGTGTCCGTCTGAACACCAAGGAATTTGGGCGTATTGCCGCTCAGACCGCTCGCAACATCATCCGTCAGGGTATCCGCGACGGCGAGCGCGGGCAGATGATGCAGGAATTTCAGAGCAAGCACCAGGAATTGGTCAGCGCACTGGTTGAGCGCGTTGACCCGCGCACCGGCGCTGCTACCCTGTTAATCGGAAAAGCCGAGGCTGTTCTGCCGAAAAGCGAACAGGTCGGCGACGAAAAGATTACAGAGGGCGACCACATCAAGGTTTATGTGGTCGATGTAAAAGAGACTGAAAAGGGCCCCCGCGCAATGATCAGCCGTATCCACCCCGATTTGGTCAAACGCTTATTTGAAACGGAAGTGCCGGAAATTTATGACGGTACGGTGGAAATAAAGGCGGTATCCCGTGAAGCGGGATCACGCACAAAGCTTGCTGTAATCAGCCATAATCCGGACGTTGACGCTGTCGGTGCCTGCATTGGTTCCCGCGGAGCGCGCGTTTCCAATATCGTTAACGAGCTGAACGGCGAAAAGATCGATATTGTCGAGTATAACGAAGACCCGGCAAAATTCATCGCCTCCGCACTTTCACCCGCGGACGTTGTTTCCGTAACACCGGCAGAGGATGGTTCTCACGCCTGCCGCGTAACCGTTCCCGACAGCCAGCTTTCCCTCGCAATCGGCAACAAGGGGCAAAACGCCCGCCTTGCCGCAAGACTGACCGGCTGGAAGATCGATATTAAACCGCAAAGCGGTTTCTTTGGGGAAGAAGAGCAAGCGAAAGCGAAAGAAATTTTACCCGAGTAATTCACAAATCACAATGATCAATTGTTTATTATAAATTATTAATTCAAGTAAGGTGGTGTGTGCGATGCATCAAAAACGGTTACCGATGCGCATGTGTGCCGGGTGCAGCCAGATGAAACCAAAGAAAGAGCTTGTACGGGTGGTAAAGTCACCCGAGCAGGAAATATCTCTTGATTTGACGGGGCGTAAACCGGGGCGCGGCGCTTATGTATGCAAAAACATAGACTGCCTGAAAGCAGCACGTAAGGCGAGAAGATTTGAAAAAGCCTTCTCCTGCAAGATTCCTGAAGAGGTATATGACCGTATGGAGGAGGAAATCAGTCAAAATGAATGATAAGTTATTGCATTTTTTGGGTATTGCCCGGCGGGCCGGAAAACTTTCGCTTGGCAATGACGCGGCAATCGAAGCGATGCGCAAGGGGTACACAAAGCTGTTGCTGCTTGCAAGCGATTTGTCGCCCCGCACAGCCGGCGGAGTCCGGTCTGCGGCCGAAGATGAGGACGTTGCTCTGGTGGAAGCCAATGCAACGATGGACGAAATCAGCATGGCTCTCGGCAAGCGAACCGGGGTTATTGCAGTCAATGACGCAGGGTTTGCTAAAAAGCTGCTTGCGCTGTGCACAGCCGAAACTGCTGGCGCAAAGGAATGAGGAGGAATTTTATATATGATGAATAAATACAGGGTTCACGAGGTAGCAAAGGACTTAAACGTACCGAATAAGGACGTTATAGATACGTTGGAAAAATATACAGGCGAAGTTAAAAAACATATGACAGCTCTCGACGAAAACGAACTTGACCTTGTTTTTGAAACCTTCACCCAGAAGAACAGCACTGAAAATCTGGACACCTTCTTTGCGCAGGGTAATCAGGAAGAGACTGTTGCCCAGCCGCAGCAGCCGAGTGTGACAGAGGAGCCGGAAAAGGCTGTTGTGGCACAGCCAGAGCAAAAAGCTGCCGCTCCGGTGCAGCCAGAGGAAAAAGCTGCCGCCCCGGTACAGCCGGCAGTCAGTCCCGCGGTACAGCCGCAGAAACCCGCCGCAATTGCACCGGCGCAACCGGAACAAAAGCCGGTGCGCAAGGCTGTGAAGCCGGGTAAAATTACCATGGTCGGCCCGAAACCGACTCCACCCAAGCCGCCGGTGGCACCAAGGCCGCAGCAGAGCGTCGCACCAAGAAGACCGCAGGTGCCGCTTGATCCGAACGCCGCAATTAAAAGGCCGGAGGGCAGAATTGTAGATACCCGCGCCACACAGGTGGAGCTGGATAAATATAACGAAAAGTACGACCGTCTTGCTTCGGAAAAAATCAATACCGCCAACACGGTGCAAAAGCAAAAGCTGACTCAGCGCAGCACCCAGTACCGCGGCCGGCCAAGAAACTTTCGCAGCAACAAGGAGACCGAGTCCCAGCGCCTAAACCGTATTGCTCTGGAACGTAAAGCGAAGCCGATTACCATTCAGATTCCGGAAGAAATTATGGTTGGTGAGCTTGCACTTCGTTTAAAAGCGACTGCCGCCGAGGTCATTAAAAAACTGATGGCTTTGGGAGTGTTTTCCGCCGTTAACGACATGATTGATTTTGACACCGCTACTTTGGTGGCAATGGAATTCCACGCCAAGGTCGAAAAAGAAGTTGTTGTTACCATTGAGGAGCAAATCATCGACGACAGTGAGGATGAAAACGGGAACTTGATTACGCGCGCACCGGTTGTCGTTGTTATGGGCCACGTTGACCACGGAAAGACTTCCCTGCTCGACGCAATCCGCCACGCCAATGTCACCGCGAGTGAAGCGGGCGGAATCACACAGCACATCGGCGCCTACCGCGTAAAGCTCGGCGACCGTGACGTTACCTTCCTCGATACACCGGGTCATGCCGCGTTTACCACAATGCGTGCAAGAGGCGCGCAGGTAACGGATATTGCCGTACTGGTTGTCGCCGCGGACGACGGAATTATGCCGCAGACCATTGAGGCGATTCACCATGCAAAGGCTGCCAATGTTTCCATTATCGTTGCTATCAACAAAATGGATAAACCGGGCGCAAACCCGCAGCACGTCATGGAACAGCTCACCGAGTACGGGCTTGTCGCGGAGGAGTGGGGCGGCGAAACGCCGTGTATCCCTGTTTCCGCAGTGACAAAAGAAGGCATCAAGGATTTACTTGAAATGATTATATTGACTGCCGATATGAAGGAACTCAAGGCCAATCCGGACAGAGCGGCCAAGGGTACCGTAGTTGAAGCAAGGCTTGACAAGGGCCGCGGCCCGATTGCAACCATGCTCGTTCAAAACGGCACGCTCCGCACCGGCGATATTATTGTCGCGGGTACTTCCGTCGGCCGTGTACGCGCGATGACGGATGAAAACGGAAACAAGATTGAAGAAGCCGGCCCGAGTGTTCCGGTCGAAATCACCGGTCTTGATGATGTGCCGACCGGCGGCGATATTTTCAACGCCGTTTCGGATGAGCGCCTTGCAAGAGAGCTCGTTGACCAGCGCCGTTCCGAGGAAAAAGAAGAAATGTTCAATTCCCGCACCAAGG
>DAMDEB010000101.1:0-1997 GCA_032090075.1 Caproiciproducens sp. | reverse complement strand
CAAGGTTACGCTTGACAATCTGTTTGAGCAGATGCAGCAGGGCGAGATGAAGGAACTTCAACTGATCGTAAAGGCCGACGTACAGGGTTCCGTTGAGGCTGTGCGCCAGTCTCTTGAAAAATTAAGCAACGAAGAAGTGCGCGTAAACGTCATTCATGGCGGTGTCGGCGCAATCAGTGAGTCCGATGTTATGTTGGCATCCGCTTCCAACGCAATCATTGTGGGCTTTAATGTGCGCCCCGACCCGCTTGCGGAGGAAACAGCAAAACGTGACGGCGTGGATCTTCGTTTGTACCGCATTATCTATGACTGCATCGGTGAAATTGAATCCGCGATGAAGGGCATGCTCGCACCGAAGTTCCGCGAGGTTCCTTTGGGCAAGGCCGAATGCCGTGAAGTTTACAAAATCACCAATGTCGGAATCATTGTCGGTTCCCATATTACTACGGGTAAAATTACCCGCGGGGCACAAGTTCGCATCGTGCGCGACGGAATTGTCATCACAGAGGATAAGATCGTTTCCATTCGCCGCTTCAAGGATGATGTAAAAGAAGTTGCCGAAGGTTACGACTGCGGTATCGGCCTTGACCGTTTCAATGACGTTAAAGTGGGCGATATCTTAGAAGCCTTCATAATGGAAGAATACAGAGACTAATATAAATGAACAATAAATGATCGTGACAGCGTGATTTACACGCAGTCAATCATTTGTTCGTAAAAGTACGGAGGTATCATTATGGCCAGCCACAGAATGGGGCGTACTACCGAGGACATTAAACGTGAATTAACCGCTATTTTCCGCGACCTTAAAGATCCGCGGGTACAGGGGCTGATCAGTATTGTCCGCGTGGAGGTCACCAGCGATTTATCTTACTGCACAGCATATATCAGCGCAATGGAGGGCCTTGAGCGGGCAAAGCAAGCCGTCATAGGGTTAAAATCCGCGTCCGGTTTTATTCGTCACGAACTTGGTCAACGGCTGGAGCTCAGGCATGTGCCGGAGCTGATTTTCAAGGCGACCGATTCCATTGAATACAGCGCGAATATCTCGAAGGTGCTCGATGACCTAAGGGGTGATAAAAATGATAAGTCTGACTGAAGTTGCTGATTTTTTGCGCGCCGCCGACGACATACTGATTTTAAGCCACCAGTATCCGGACGGCGACACGCTCGGTTCGTCCACGGCGCTTTGCCGGGGGCTGCAAAAAATGGGTAAACGTGTCATGATTAAATGCTCTGACCCGATTGGCCCGAAGTTTCGGTACCTTTTCGACGGAATTGAACAGCAGGAGTTCACGCCCGCCGTGGTTGTCGCGGTCGATATTGCGGCGCTGCAGCTGATCGGTGAGCCTAACCTGAGCCTTTACCGCGGGAAAATTGACCTTTGCATCGACCACCACCCGTCCAATACGTGTTATGCAAAGCAATGCTGCATTGATCCGAAGGCAGCCGCAACCTGTGAAATGATATTTGATATCCTGAATATCTTAAATATCGACCTGGATTCCCAAATCGCCAGCTGCCTTTATACGGGTATCGTGACGGACACGGGTTGCTTCAAGTATATCAATGTAACACCGCGCACTTACCGCATAGCCGCAGATCTGGTGGAAAAGGGAGCGCAGGCGCATCGTATCAGCCGCGCGATGTTTGACACCAAAAGCCGCGCCCGCATTGAAATGGAACGCCAGGTAATGGACTCCATTGCATATTACTATGATGACCGCGTTGCGGTAATCAAGATTACGCTGCAAATGATTCAGGACTCCGGAGCGGCAGAGGATGACATTGAAGGGCTTGCCTCCATCCCGCGCGCAATTGAAGGCGTGCTGATCGGCGTAACCATCCGTGAAAAAACGGACGGCGGATTTAAAATTTCACTGCGTGCCGCGCCTCCGTGGAACGCGTCTGAAATCTGCGCTGTATTTGGCGGCGGCGGTCACGCTGGTGCGGCGGGCTGCACGTTTAACACAACGCTTGAAGACGCCAAAGCACAG
>DAMDEB010000100.1:7826-11859 GCA_032090075.1 Caproiciproducens sp. | reverse complement strand
TGGAGGGGTGGCTTTTAGAAGGTTATTTTACGCACGGCGAACTTGAAAAGCTGAGCTCCTTTTCAGTTCCTGACGCTGCGGCCTTAATTGAATACAGCGAGAAAATTGGCCAGCAGGTCGTTACTCCGGAGTGTGACAACTACCCGGAACCGCTCAGGCAGATTCATAATCCGCCTTGTGCGCTCTATGTAAAAGGTACGCTGCCGGATTTTTCAGCGCTGGTCAGTATTTCCATCGTAGGTACGCGCAAAGCGACCGCGACAGGTATCGCCACTGCGCGCAGCTTTGCTTTCGAGTTGGCCAAGCAAGGGGCGGTTGTTGTCAGCGGCGGCGCTTTGGGAATTGACACTGCGTCCCATAAAGGCGCCTTGCAGGCAGGCGGTAAAACCGTGTGTGTGCTCGGCTGTGGAATTGACTTTAACTATTTAATGGGCAATGCGGCGCTGCGTGCGGCGATTGCAAATTCCGGTGCAGTTATTTCCGAGTATCCGCCCAATACACAGGCAATCAATTCTAATTTTCCAATTCGCAACCGTATTATATCCGGTTTAACTTTGGGCACGCTCGTAGTTGAGGCCGCAGGAAAAAGCGGCTCGCTGATTACCGCGGATTATGCGCTTGAACAGGGAAGAGATGTTTTTGCCGTTCCTGCCGGGATTTTCAGTCCTGTTTCACAGGGTGTAAACAACTTGATTAAAAGCGGAGCCAAACCCGTATCCAACGCGGGCGAAATTTTAGAAGAATATGTTTATCGGTTTCCCAATAAAATTAATTTGAATGACGATAAAACTAACGTGATTCTTCATTCTGCCGATACAATATCGAATATCTTTGATGAAGGAACCACTGCTGAACCGCTCTGCGAGGCTGATTTTTCTGCCGATGCGGTGAACCTCTATTCAAAGTTGAAGAATACACCTTGCCATATTTCTGAATTAGAACAGCTTACCGGCATTTCCACCGCGCGACTTCTAACAGCGGTAACCGAACTGGAACTTGCGGAAAAAATAAGCTCTCATTCAGGTCGTCGTTACAGTTTAGCGCGATAAACGTTGTTAAAAACTGCCGATGTATGCGGCAGATTTTAAAAATGTTTAATATTTTTTTCAAATACTGATTCTTGTTGGATAAAAATATCAGAACATTCCATATTAAGAAAGTTCAAATGAGGTGATTTCCATGTCAAAGCTTGTGATCGTTGAATCACCGGCCAAGGCCAAAACAATCAAGAAGTTTTTAGGCTCCGGCTACGAAGTAATTGCGTCCATGGGGCATGTGCGTGATTTACCAGAGAGCCGTTTGAGTGTTGATGTAAAAAATGACTTTAAACCGAAATACGATATCATTAAGGGAAAAGAGAAACTGGTACAGGAGTTAAAGGACAAGGCGGAAAAAAGTGACGCAGTCCTGCTTGCGACTGACCCGGATCGCGAGGGCGAAGCCATTTCGTGGCATCTGGCATATATTTTGGGGTTAAGTACCGAAGATGATAATCGCATTACATTTAATGAAATTACAAAAACAGGCGTTACAAACGGAATGCAGAATCCCCGCAAAATTGACATAGACCTTGTCAATGCGCAGCAGGCGCGCCGTATTTTGGACCGTCTTGTGGGTTATAAGCTTAGCCCGTTCCTTTCACAGAAAATCCGCCGAGGACTTTCCGCCGGCCGTGTGCAATCTGTTGCGGTACGGATCATCGTGGACCGCGAAGAGGAAATCCGAGCCTTTGTGCCGGAGGAATACTGGACAATTGACGCGAAGTTCAACCCACAGAGTTCACGCAAGGTTTTCAGCGCAACCTTTTACGGTGACACCCAAGGAAAAATGAAAATCACCAATCAAGAGCAGTCCGACCGGATTCTCTCTGATTTAAATGATGCAGAGTACCGCATTACTAAGGTGAAAAAGGGCACGCGCAAAAAAAATCCTGCCCCGCCGTTTATCACATCAACGCTTCAGCAGGAGGCCTCTCGCAGGTTAGGCTTCCAGGCACGCCGCACAATGAAAGCGGCACAGGAGCTTTATGAAGGCGTTGAAATCAGTAATATGGGCGCTGTCGGTTTAATTACTTATATGAGAACCGATTCTCTGCGTATTTCCGAAGATGCGATTAAGGATGCAAACGATTATATCTTAGAGCGGTGGGGCAAAAAGTACCTGCCCGACACCCCGCGCCATTTTAAAACAAAAGCGGGTGCCCAGGACGGCCATGAAGCAATCCGTCCGTCCATGCCCAGTCTTTCACCGGACAAGGTGAAAGAAAGCCTTTCAAATGATCAGTATAAATTGTATAAACTCATTTGGGAACGCTTTATTGCGTGCCAAATGTCCAATTGTCTGCAAAGCACGGTACAGGCCGATATTCAGGCAAAGGATTACATTTTTAAAGCTTCCGGCTATACCGTCACTTTTGACGGATACACGGTGCTTTACGAAGAGGGCAAGGATGAAGAAACGGAGAAAGAGACGACTCTTCCTCTGCTCGAAAAAAATATGCTGCTGAAGCTGAAAGAGATTGCCGGCAGCCAGCATTTCACACAACCGCCGGCCTACTATACCGAAGCTTCGCTCATCAAGGCGCTTGAAGAAAACGGAATTGGCCGTCCTTCAGCTTACGCTGCGACAATTTCGACTATTACGGGCCGTGAATATGTCGTGCGTGACGGCAAGTCTTTAAAGCCAACCGAACTCGGTGAGGTTTCCACCAAGCTGATGAAAGAACGCTTCCCGAAAATAGTGAATATGAAATTTACAGCACAGGTTGAAGATGACCTCGATAGTGTCCAGAGTGGTGCGGTTGACTGGATTCAGACGCTTCATAATTTTTACGGAGACTTTGAAAAAACTCTGAAACAGGCCAAAGAGGACATGCAGGGCGTAAAAATTCCGCTTAAAGAAGACGAGACTGATATTATCTGCGAAAAATGCGGCCGTAAAATGGTCATCAAGATGGGCAGATACGGAAAATTCATTGCGTGCCCGGGCTACCCGGAGTGCAAGAATATTAAGAAGCTCGTTCAGGAGACCGGCGCGGAATGCCCGAAGTGTGGCGGCAAGGTCATTGTTAAGAAGTCTAAAAAAGGCAGAATTTTCTATGGCTGTTCCGAGTATCCGAATTGTGACTTTATTTCATGGGATGAACCGACAACGGAAAAATGCCCTCGCTGCGGGAAAACCCTGTTGAAGAAAAAAGGAAAACATCCGAAAATCTATTGCATTACGCCGGATTGCGGTTATGAAAAGACGGAGGAAGAATGAGTATCAGAGTTATTGGTGCGGGTCTTGCCGGGTGCGAGGCCGCGTGGCAAATCGCCGAGGCTGGAATTGAAACCGAGCTTTATGAAATGAAGCCGGTCAAGTTTTCCCCGGCGCATCACAACTCAAATTTTGCCGAACTGATTTGTTCCAATTCCCTCAAAGCCGAGCGCGTGGAAAGCGCCGCCGGTTTGCTCAAAGAAGAGATGCGGCGTTTAGGTTCGCTGCTGATGCAGTGTGCTGATTCCTGCCGGGTTCCGGCGGGAGGAGCGCTTGCTGTTGACCGCGATGCTTTTTCAGAAGCCGTAACACAAAAAATCGGCAACCATCCTCGTATTCATATCCACCATGAGGAGATAAAAGAAATACCCGGCGATGGTATTACCGTGATTGCCACGGGCCCGCTGACTGCCGATACACTTGCTGCACAAATTTCCGCATTTTGCGGCGGCAGTTTAAGCTTTTTTGACGCTGCCGCACCCATTGTGACAGCCGAAAGTCTTGACATGGACAAAGTTTTTGCCGCTTCGCGCTATGATAAGGGCTGCGATGATGCCTATTTGAACTGCCCGATGAATAAGGAAGAGTATGAACGCTTTTACGCGGCTCTAATTTCAGCCGAACGTGCCCCCGTCCGTGATTTTGATGTTGCTGACCCAAAGGTTTACGAGGGTTGCATGCCTGTCGAAGTGATGGGGCAGCGTGGGCAGGATACTCTGCGTTTCGGCCCGCTCAAGCCTGTCGGACTGCGAGACCCGAAAACCGGCCACCGGCC
>DAMDEB010000100.1:7208-7816 GCA_032090075.1 Caproiciproducens sp. | reverse complement strand
GGGCAGTGGTGCAATTAAGACGTGAGGACCAAGCGGGTACGCTCTTTAATTTAGTTGGTTTTCAGACAAATCTGAAATTCGGGGAACAAAAACGTGTTTTCGGCCTGATACCGGGACTTGAAAACGCGGAGTTTGTAAGGTATGGGGTAATGCACCGCAATACTTTTCTGAATTCGCCGCAGGTGCTCCATTCCGATTACAGCCTGAAAATGAATCCAAATCTGTTTTTTGCAGGTCAAATCACAGGGGTCGAAGGCTACATGGAATCTGCTTCCTCCGGCATGATGGCTGGAATCAATGCCGTGCGCCGCGAGAATAATGAAAATACGCTGACTTTGCCCGGTACGACGATGATCGGTGCATTGAGCCGCTACATTGCGGCGGGCAGCGAAACAAATTTTCAGCCTATGGGCGCAAATTTCGGTGTTATTCCGCCGATTGAACCGCACATTCGAGATAAAAAAGAGCGCTATGCCGCATTTTCGGCACGCGCTTTGCACGAGTTAAATGAAATGATGTTAGCAAACCAATTATCGCAATACTGAGAATAGGGGTGTGTCACATGAAAATCATAGTTGATGCCTTTGGCGGCGACAATGCGCCGCTCG
>DAMDEB010000100.1:2940-7198 GCA_032090075.1 Caproiciproducens sp. | reverse complement strand
AAGGGCTGCGCGCAAGCCGTGGAAAAACTTGACCTTGACATTATGTTGACCGGCCGAGAAGATGAAATCCGCCGTGTCGCACAGGAGAACGCAGTCTCTTTAAACCGTATGGAAATCATTGATGCTCCCGACGTTATCACAATGGAAGATCACGCCGGCGAAATTATGAAGTCAAAAACAAACTGTTCCATGGCCGAAGGCTTGCGCAGGCTTACAGCAGGGGAAGGCGACGCCTTTATTTCCGCGGGCAACAGCGGCGCTTTGGTTGTTGGTGCCACCTTAATTGTTAAGCGGATCAAGGGAATTAAGCGTGTTGCATTTGCTCCGATCATGCCGAAAAACGATGGCTGTTTTATGCTGATTGACAGCGGCGCGAATGTGGAATGCAAAGCTGACATGCTTCGCCAGTTTGGCGTAATGGGCTCCATTTATATGCAAAAAGTTATGAATATTACAAATCCGCGTGTCGCTCTTGCCAACATTGGGACAGAGGATCATAAGGGCGGGGAGCTTCAACACGAAGCGTTCGCCCTGCTAAAAAACTCAAATCTCAATTTCGTAGGCAATATAGAAGCGCGCGACATTCCGCTTGACGCAGGAGAAGTCATCGTGGCCGATGGTTTTACCGGCAATGTTATCCTGAAAACATATGAAGGCGTTGCCATCATGCTGATGGGCAAGGTCAAGAATATATTTACAAAAAGTTTTCTCAACAAATTGGCTGCGGCAATTGTTTTAAAAGATATCAAGGTACTTAAAAAAACCATGGACTACAATGAATACGGCGGGGCACCGCTAATGGGCTGCGCCAAGCCTGTATTCAAGGCACACGGCAGTGCAAAGGCAAAAACCTTTTATAATGCACTTCGCCTTACAAAAGCATATGTTGCCGGTGGCGTTGTGGATGAAATCACGAGTTCTGTTGCAGACTATAAGAGTAATTTCATTGAGACGGATGTCAGCGAAGACTCCTAAGTTAATACGAAATTCGCTTTATTGGAGCGTGTATTTATGAAAGAATTAGAAGAAAAGTTAGGGTATCATTTTAAAAACCAAAGTTATCTCAAAACAGCTTTAACGCACTCGTCCTATGCGAACGAGGCGAAGGTGCCGGGCGGCAGCAATGAACGCCTTGAATTTTTGGGTGATTCCATTTTAGGTGTCGTTGTTGCGGACTACCTGTTTAAAAATTATTCAGACCTGCCGGAGGGCGACCTCACCAAAAAACGCGCCGCACTTGTTTGTGAAAAAGCATGCTGTGGTTTTTCAAAGCAGCTTGATGTCGGAAAATATCTACTTTTAAGTCACGGCGAGCAAAATTCCGGCGGGCGTACCCGTTCGTCGATTTTAGCCGACGCATTTGAGTCGATTATCGCCGCAATTTATATTGACGGCGGTATGGAAGAAGCCCGCGAATTTATCCTTCGATTTGTTTTGCCGCTGCTGCAAACAGCAAAGCCCAAAACGTTCAAGGACTATAAAACCGCATTGCAGGAAATTATTCAGCAAAACCCCGAGGAGCATTTGGAATATGTACTGACCGGAGAAAGCGGCCCTGACCACGACAAGCATTTCACGGTGGAAGTACACTTGAACAGCAATGTAATCGGCAAAGGCGGCGGGCGCAGTAAAAAGGAAGCCGAGCAGCAGGCCGCTCGTGAAGCAATGGAGCTGATGGGCTATTGAAGCACGCGAATGTGGCGATTTTTGTACCCCATAACGGCTGCCCGCACCAATGCAGCTTCTGTAACCAGCGGAGCATCACCGGCAGGCTGTCACAGCCAATGCCGCGGGATGTTTTGGATGCAGTTGAAATTGCAAAATCAAGCCTTGGTGAAGATACAAAAAATGCAGAAATTGCCTTTTTTGGCGGCAGTTTCACCGCAATCGAACGCGGTTATATGGTTTCTCTTCTGAACGCGGCAGCGCCTTTCGTCAAAGACGGCACTTTCGCGGGAATCCGAATTTCCACAAGGCCGGACTATATTGATGACGAAATTTTGGCTCTGTTAAAGCGATACGGTGTTACCGCAATTGAACTCGGCGCGCAGAGCATGGATGACCGTGTGCTGAAACAAAACGGGCGCGGCCACACCGCAAAACAAGTTGAAGACGCGGCAAAGCTGATCAAATTATACGGATTTACACTCGGGTTACAAATGATGACGGGTCTTTACGGCGATACGGCTGCGGGCGGCTTTCAAACTGCTGAGAAATTGGCCGCACTCAATCCGGAAAATATCCGAATTTACCCGACCATTATTATGCGTGGCACGGAGCTGGGCGATCAATACCTCAGAGGTGAATTTAATACACTGAATTTGGATGAAACGGTGGAACTTTGCGCGGGGCTTCTCGATTTTTTTGAAGAACGCGGTATTGCAGTGATACGCCTTGGCCTGCACAGTTCACCCGAACTGGAACGGGACATGCTTTCCGGTCCGTGGCATCCTGCTTTTCGTGAACTCTGCGAAAGCAGCCGTATGCTTCATAAAATGATTGATGTTTTAATACGAAACAATATACCAAAAGGCACAATTACGGTGAAAGTCAACCCAAGAACAGTTTCCAAGGCAACAGGGCAGAAAAAAAGCAATTTAAATGCACTTTGTGACCTTGGATATCAAGTGAGAATTATGCCTGATTCCTCCGTTTTGGAGAACTGCTTTACGATAGAATAATTTGGGGTGAGAACATGCTGCTAAAATCGCTGGAAATTCAAGGATTTAAGACGTTTCCAGATAAAACAACGCTGAGCTTCGACAATGGAATAACTGCGGTTGTCGGCCCTAACGGCAGCGGAAAAAGCAACATCAGCGACGCGGTGCGCTGGGTTTTGGGCGAACAGTCGACTCGAGTGCTTCGCTGCACTAAAATGGAAGACGTTATTTTTAACGGAACTCATGCCCGCAAGCCACAGGGTTTTGCTGAAGTTACACTGAACATAGACAATGCCTCCCGCCAACTGTCTTTTGACGGCGATAACGTGGCGGTTACACGCCGCTACTACCGCTCCGGCGACAGCGAGTATCTTATCAATAAAGTGGCAGTCCGCCTCAAGGATGTCAATGAACTTTTTATGGACACCGGTTTGGGACGGGACGGCTATTCGATTATCGGGCAGGGCAAAATCGATAGTATTGTTGCTGCCCGTTCTGAAGACCGTCGTGAAATTTTCGAAGAGGCTGCTGGGATTTCCCGTTTCCGTTATCGTAAGGAGGAATCCGAACGCAGGCTGAACCAGGCCGAGGACAATTTATTGCGGCTGCGCGATATTCTGACAGAATTAGAGGATAGGGTCGGCCCGCTAAAAGAACAAGCCGAAAAGGCCGAGCAATATATTACATACGCGGGTGAAAAGCGTACTCTTGAAATCGGACTCTGGCTAAACACCCTTGATCAATCCGGTCAGATTCTGCGCGAACATAACGATAAAATTATCATCGCAAAAAATCAGCACGATGCCATCGAGCAGGAGTTAGGTGAAATTGACGCTGAAATCGAAGCGAATTTCAGAGATTCCAGCGCGTCTACCGCCAAGGTGGATGAAATCCGCCAGGAAGCCGCGAAGTTAGAAGAGACCGCGGCTAAAAAAGACGGAGAAGCATCTGTTCTGCAAAATGATATTCTTCACAATAACGAAAACATCGGGCGTATCAAACGGGAAATTGAGCAGAGCGCTCTTTCCGGCAAAAATATGGACGATGAAATTGAAGAGAAGAATCAGCAAATTACTGAAAAGACACAATACATAAATGAAAAAAATGCGGAATCGGCAGCCTGTTCCGAAAAACTCAACCAAATCCGGCAGGGTATGAGTGAAACGACTGCAAAGATTGACGGATATACGAGCCAAATTGTGGACTTGACTGCAAAAGCCACGGAAGCAACAGTGGCCGAAATGACCGCTGCTTCTTCCATTTCTGAAATAGAACTTCGTCTTTCCACAGTAGGGGAAACCCTTCAGTCCAAGCAGGCAAGCGCTCTCGAGTTGAAAAACACAGCTGCGGACTACGCAAAAATGCTTTCAGATACCGATGACCGCATGAATTCACTTTCCAACTCTGTCAAGGGCTACGAACTGCGTTTGAATTCTCGCCGCCAGCGTATGGAAACGATGAAGCAGCAGAGCGATACACTCAATTTGGACGCACAGGAGCGTTCGCGCCGTGCACACTTGCTGGAAGAACTTGAACGCAATTTAGAGGGTTTTTCCCAAAGTGTAAAAGCGGTGATGAAAGAGGCCGACCGTGGTACA
>DAMDEB010000100.1:2370-2930 GCA_032090075.1 Caproiciproducens sp. | reverse complement strand
GCATACACGGCCCGGTGTCGCGCATAATTAAAGTTCCTGCGCAGTATACGATTGCGATTGAAATAGCGCTTGGCGCGGCAATGCAGAATATTGTAGTTGGCAATGAACAGGATGCAAAACGGGCGATTCAGCTATTAAAACAGCGGAATTCCGGTCGTGCGACCTTCCTTCCGCTTTCCACTATCAAGGGGAATGTTCTGCAGGAAAACGGTCTTGATGATTGTCCGGGTTTTGTCGGCGTTGCCGGTAAGCTTTGCAGCTGTGATGAAAAATATAACGGAATTTTAAATTCCCTTTTGGGGCGAATTGTTGTTGCCGAAGATTTGGACAGTGCCGTGGCAATCGCGAAACGCTATGGATATCATTTTCGGATTGTTACGATTGACGGTCAGGTCGTCAACGCTGGCGGTTCACTGACCGGCGGTTCCTTTGCAAAAAATTCCGGGCTGCTGAGCCGTGCAACCGAAATCGAACGGTTGAAGGTACAGGCCGCCGAATTGAAAAGCAAAGCGGAACAGGCTGCTGCCGCGTTAAAAACCGCAATTGAGGAGGTTTCCGCT
>DAMDEB010000100.1:0-2360 GCA_032090075.1 Caproiciproducens sp. | reverse complement strand
TGAAGCTGCGCTTGCCGCCTCCAAGGCGGAACTTGCCAATACGCAGGAGGAACGTTTCAAAATCGACGCTGAACATAAACGAGCGCTCGCCGATTTTGCGACTGTAACCAATGATATTCATGTTCTAAATGCCGAAAAAGAAACAGCCGGTGCAAGGTTGAGCGACCAAAAAAAGGCGAGGGAAACCGCTCAGTCGCAGTCAAAGAAAATTATTGAAAAGAAACTTGCGCTGCAGGACGAGTTGAACCAAATCAATTCCAGCCGTGGCGAGCTTAATCAAATTAGTGATGAGCTGTCTTCCAATTTACAGGAAATTCGTATTGCCTGCCTGTCGGCACAAAAGGACATTGAATCATTACGCGCGGGCATCTCGGATATTGAACACCGAAGGCTTGACCACGAAGGCAAGGCGGATACGCTTAATCAGGAAATTAAGGAAGTACAGGCCGCCACCATCGCGTTGACTGTACAGATTAATGACTTACATAAGCAGGGGCAGGAGCTGCGAGAGGCCGCTCAAAAATCCGACGAACAGATTCAGCAATTAAATGCAAAGCGAATGGAATATGAACGCCTTTCTGTCGAGTTGCGCACCAAAGAACGTGAAAAATCTACTGATAAAGAAAAAATCGGTCATGATTTGGCCCGTTTGGAAGAACGCAAAGCAAACCTGCAAAAAGAATATGATGAAATAATCAGCCGCTTATGGGAAGAATATGAATTGACCCGCCGCGAAGCCGAAGAAGTCGGCGCGAAGATAGAAAATTCTGCCACGGCTCAAAAACATTTAAATGAGTTAAAAAATAAAATTAAAGCGCTGGGTTCGGTCAATGTTGCGGCGGTCGAGGAATACAAAGAGGTTTCCGAGCGCTATGAATTTATGACCAAGCAGGTTACCGATGTTGAAAAGAGCAGGGATGAGCTGAAAAAGCTCATCGGCGAACTGACTCATCAAATGAGAGATTTATTTGTAACCCGCTTTCAGCAGATTAATGAACACTTTCAGCAAACCTTTCAGGAATTGTTCGGCGGCGGCACAGCCTCGCTTGCGCTGAGCACACCGGATAATATTTTAAATTCCGGCATTGATATTGCCGTTCAGCCGCCGGGTAAAATTGTAATGCATCTGGAGTCGCTTTCCGGCGGAGAAAAGGCGCTTGTGGCCATTGCGCTGTACTTCGCAATTATGAAGGTCAGCCCACCGCCGTTCTGTGTGCTCGATGAAATCGAAGCCGCGCTTGACGACGTTAATGTTGACCGCTTTGCCGCCTACCTGCGCCGCATGAACAAAAACACACAGTTTATTGTCATTACCCACCGCCGCGGCAGCATGGAAGAGGCCGATGTTCTTTACGGCGTTACCATGCAGGATGAAGGAGTCTCAAAGCTTCTCGAGCTGCGCGCAACCGAAATTGAGGCAAAGCTGGGAATGAAAGAACAGTAGTGGATAAAGGAGAAATCATAATGGGCTTTTTTTCAAAGATTAAAGAAGGACTAAAAAAGACAAGAGATAAAATGAGTACATCGGTAGAGTCCATGCTGCACTCCTTTACCGTAATAGACGAATCTCTTTTTGAAGAACTTGAAGAGTTACTTGTGATGGGCGACGTCGGTATGCCGACCGCGGAACGTATCTGTGATATTTTGCGTAAAAAAGTTAAGGAAAAGGGTGTCACCGACCCGAATGAAATCTTTAATATGCTTCGTGATACGGTTGCGGAAATGTTAAGGGGTGGTGAAGAGCTTCACATCGACACAAAGCCGTCTGTTATTCTTGTAATAGGCGTTAACGGGGTGGGGAAAACAACCACCATCGGTAAAATCGCATCCAAGCTGACACAAGAAGGCAAAAAGGTTATTATGGGCGCCGCGGATACGTTCCGTGCCGCCGCAATTGACCAGCTCGAAATTTGGGCTCAGCGTTCCGGTGCCGAAATCGTCAAGCAGTCCGAGGGAAGCGATCCTGCCTCCGTCGTGTTTGATTCTATCGCCGCCGCAAAGGCGAGAGGCGCGGATGTCGTCATTTGCGATACAGCCGGCCGGCTTCACAACAAAAAATATTTGATGGATGAGCTTGCAAAAATCAGCCGTGTGATCGACCGTGAGCTTCCCGGCGCGGATAAAGAGGTTCTGTTGGTACTCGATGCGACGACCGGACAGAACGCCGTTAATCAGGCACGCGAGTTCAAAAACGCCGCAGGAATAACCGGAATTGTACTGACAAAGCTCGACGGTACCGCGCGCGGCGGCGTTGTCCTTGCAATTCGTGAAAACCTAAATATTCCCGTTAAATTTATCGGGGTGGGTGAGCAGGTTGATGATCTTCAGCCATTCAATGCCGATGAATTCGCAGAAGCTTT
>DAMDEB010000099.1:2835-12014 GCA_032090075.1 Caproiciproducens sp. | reverse complement strand
CTCATCCAGGATCTGCTGGCGCCCAGCGGAGTCAAGGGCCGGACGCTGTTCCAGCTGCTCTTGGCGCACCTGCCGGATGATCATAAAACCAAATGGTTCGCAGGAGCGGCCCTCAATTCCGCAGAGCAGGCCATGCAGAGTGTTCTGTCCACGGCGCTGTCCCGGCTCAACGCTTTTTTAGACAGTGAACTGGAGCAGATTATGTGCTTTGACACGGCCATCGATGCAGAGAAGTTCTGCACGAAAAAAAGCGCCATTTTCCTCGTGATGCCGGAGGAGGATAACACCAAGTATTTCATCATATCACTGATCGTCCAGCAGCTCTACCGGGAGATACTCTCCGTAGCGGACGAGCACGGTGGCAAGCTCCCCAATCGGGTGATGATGTTTTTAGACGAGATCGGAACCATCCCTAAAATTGAGTCTGCAGAGATGATGTTCAGTTCCTCCCGTTCGCGCCGGGTGTCCATCGTAGCCATCATCCAGAGCTTTGCTCAGTTGGAAAAAAACTACGGCCGGGAGGGTTCCGCCATCATAGTCGACAATTGCCAGGACACCATATTCGGAGGGTTCGCTCCAAATTCAGAGTCGGCGCAGATTTTGTCGAAAGCCATGGGGAATAAGACCGTCATGAGCGGCTCCGTCAGCCGGGGAAAAAACGATCCCAGCCAGAGCCTGCAGATGATTGAGCGCCCCTTGATGACGCCCGATGAACTCAAGTCCATGCCCAAGGGTCACTTTATCGTCACCAAGACCGGAGCCTATCCCATGCGTACCCGCTTAAAGCTGTTCCTTGAATGGGGCATCAGCTTTGGCAAGCCCTATGAGATTGCAGAACAGTCTGCCAGAAAGGTGCAATACGCCGACCGGCGCACACTGGAAGAAGAAATCATCCGGCGCCATGCCGCCTGTGAGGACATTCCGGAGGAAACCAGGGCGGAGGCGGCTGCATCAGGCGGGATGCTTCATACGCCGGCACCGGCGATCAATCTCGATCCATTTGAACAAAAGCAGGAATCTGTAAGGAGGTGAAGCTGTGGGTTATTACACATCCCTGTATTCCTCGGAGCTGCCGCACCGGGCTGTGGCGGTATATATGTATCTGAGTGACCGCTGTGCTAAGGACGGCAAATGCTATCCGGCGATTGGTACCATCGCCAGAGAGCTGAAGCTGTCCCGAAGTACCGTCAAACGTGCCCTTGCTGACCTGGAAAAGAGCGGCCGTATCCGCAAGGAGCAAAGGTGGAGAGAAAACGGCGGTAAGAGCAGCAATCTGCTTTATCTGGTGCAGAGAGATTCCAACTGAGCCCGTAAAAAATATGACCTTCCCGCCAAGGGGAAGGTCTGTTCTATTCATGGACCAAGGGAGGGTTCATGATGGACCGTCAAGGGGAACCTCTCACTCTAAGAAGATTTAACGGCAGAAGAAAAAACATAGACTGTATAGAATTTTTATGATGGATCGGCTGTATTTGCTTCCTGTCATGGAAGCGGAGAGAAAACAAAGATGTCGATCAGGAAATAGAGCTGGAGCGCCCGCTTGTTTTTTCTGACGATTCGTCTCTGTCGGAAACATCCGAGAGCGGGAGATCTTTCAGAGTGTTGGGTTACATGTGGATGTGGTGGCAAAGAAGTGAGAATCCCAAGCCCCATGGCTAAATTTGAAAAAAGACGAATTATCGGGAAAATACCCCGATTTGAGCGATGAAATGATAGAAGTGCTGGAAAAAAGCGACCGAAAGACGGAGTGCCAGCAATACGACCTGAAGATAGATACCGGATTGACTACGCCAAAGGAACCGTTACATACCTGCCCAGCAGGGAAGACTCCTTTGATCGGCTTCTGGAGGAAAACCGGCAGTTTGCCGCCGAGAGCGAAAGCGTGGAGGATGCCGCAGTCAATGCTGTGATGATTGAGAAAATACTGGACGGCTTAAAACTGCTTTTCCCGGAGGAACAGGATCTGATTGAGGAACTGTTTTTCAGAAGCAAGAGTGAGCATCAACTGGTAGGGAAAACCGGGATAGCACAGAGGACGATTCACGACAGAAGGGCAGTGCAGGGGATGGAAAAAGAAACGCTGGTACCCAATCCGAAGTGACTTCGAATATGAAGACCATAAGCTTCACCATAGCGGAGAATTAAACGGTTGTTGGTGTTTATCAGGCCAATGTGTGTGGTATGCTTTTTCTGCTGCATATGTAATTCCTCCTTAATTTGTACCAATTTTTCCGGACTGATGCCAATACCGTTATCAATAACAGTCACTGTAAGTTCATCCGTTTTTTGACGGATGATAATTTTTATTGTTCCATGGCCTTCTTTATGTTTTATCCCGTGCCGTATGGAATTTTCAATCAGAGGCTGCAAAATCAGTTTAATTATCTGAAAACGCTTTGTATCAAGATTACAGTTCCAGATGACAATAAACTTATCTTTAAATCGGATTCGCTGTATATCAATATAGCTTTTGACGTTTTCAATTTCGTCATACAAAGAGATGGTTCCCATCGGGTCAGTTAAAGAGCATTGAAGAATAGTAGCAAGGCTTTCCAACATCTGACTGACTTCATTCGGACCGCCGGTCAGTCCTAACGCTCTCATATCAATCGTTTCCAGAGTATTAAAAAGAAAATGAGGATTAATTTGAGACTGAAGAGCAAGCAACTCCAGCGTTTTCATCTTGTATTTTTTTTCAGAAAGCTGAATTTTTAGATAATTCTGATCGATAAAATTCTTAATAATGTTATATTCAATATAGCTATATTCGTTTTCAACTTGTTTTGGCAGCAAAGGAAGGGAGTAACCTTCTTTGGCCGAATCTATTATTTTTATGATGTCACTGATATGCTTATAATTTTTTTTGGAGAGAAAATAAGTTAGAATCAATCCCTGAATAACAGAAAAAACGAGAAGGAGCGACGTGACCATAAGGAGATTGATCGGTATTTTATATAATTCTTCATAAGGAATAACCGAAATAAATTGAAGATCATATTTATTTGATTTGACCGTTGTCGAAGTTATTTTCTGGTGATTAAAAAGCTGGGATACATCGATTGTTTCACCGGAGGAGAGACCGGTGTTATCACAGACAAGCCGATTTTGTCCGTCCAAAAGCAGCAGCCGCTGATTATCGAAGGTTTTCATGTCCGAAAGAGACTTTTGGATGGAGTCCATTCGGATATTCAGCACAATTACCCCAATGCTTTTAAATACAGAAAGAAGAAGATTTGGCTTTTCAAAGCTATAGCGCTGTATTTTTCTGACTTCGCACCAGGCCTTCTCACTTGACCGGTGCTGCAAAAATATGTTATACCAATCAATATCGTTGGAGGCGTCGAAACTCGACATTCCTTCTTGGGTAGAAATAAAACGTTTGTTATTATTTTCAAAATAAACATAAATCGAGTCAATATTGTCGCTTGAATAGGCCGGACCACTCAACAGGCTTTTCAGCATGTCCAGCTGTGCCACATCTTCAAACGTAAGTGTATTGCTGTTGAAAATCCGTTTCAAATTGACCGTTACATTTGCGTCTAACCCGAAATTTACGTTTACAGCGTTAATTCCGTCCAGCATAAGTTCGATTTTTTCTTTTGTTTGATTCAACAGTTTTCTGCTGTTTTGATCAATTTCATCTTTTATATAATACTGTGTAATCAATACAGAAAGCGATCCTAATACCAGAATTGGAATAAGAACCGGTATGAGGAATAAGGCTAAATTATGTTTCATAAGCCGCGAATTGTTTATTTTCATTTTAATTTTCTGCAGCTAATCATGTCCACAGATTATTCACCACCAAATTTTCGATATTCATTTGGAGACTTATTATAAAACTTCTTAAAAGCCCGCGTAAAGTTTTTCGGATTGGAATAACCTACCATCAAGCTGACATCGTAGATTTTGTAAGCCATGTTCTTCAGAAATTCTCCGGCTTTTTCCATTTTAATTTGCATGAGGTAATCTGAGAAGTTAATCCCGGTTTTCAACTTGAACAATTTACTTAAATAAAAAGGATTCATGTAAACCATGCGGGCAGCATCTTCTAAAGTTGCGTTTTTATAATTATGGGCGATATAATCTTGAATGGTTCCAATAATTTCACTATGTAAATTGAATCCTTTCAGATCCTGCTTTTCCTCCATAGGGCATAGAGCCGTTTCCCTGTCAAGACTGTCCCGAATCTCGCTGAAAACTTTGATTATCTCCGCGTACTTTGTTGGTTTGAGAATGTAATTGTACGCACCGTATTCCAGAGCCTGCCTTACATAATCAAATTCCCGGTAACCGCTGAGCATTACAATTTTTACATTAACCCTTCTTTCATGCAGTTCCCGGGCAAGATCCAACCCGGACATCACCGGCATCCGAACATCGCAAAGAATTGCATCCACCTGATGATGTTTGAAATATTCCAGCGCCGCAAATCCATTTTCAACGGTTGCCGCTATTTCAAAACCAATTTTATTCCAAGGAAAATAATTTGCAAGACCATTACGAATTTCATATTCATCATCTGCAATCAGAAGCCTGTACAATACTCTGTCACCGTCCTATCATATTGTAGCGTGTATATAAAACAATATTGACATTATAGTAAAAATTCAGCATATTATCAATAAAATTCGGGAATATAAAAAATATTTCAGACATATTGAGCAAATAACCATACTGTTAAGTTAAAAAAGGATACCAATTTTTATTTTTGGTCAACAACTGATATGAAAAAGCATTAGAGGGATATATCTTTCAGACCGAAAAACAGATATATTGATATCAGCAACAAAAAACAAATTTGGGAGGAGAAAAAAATGAAACGCTTTCTAAAACTTGCTGCCGCTGTGTGTGCGGCGGCGATGCTGGTAGTCCTTGTTCCGGGCTGTGGACAAAGTTCATCACAGGGATCGTCTAGCCAGGCACAGGGATCGGCCGTCCAATCGCAAGCGGCGTCCAGTCAGAAAAACAGCGGGCCGGTAACCCTCAGATTCAGTTGGTGGGGTGGAGACGCACGCCATAAGGCAACATTGGCTGCAATTGCCGAATACGAAAAGCTGTATCCGAATGTTAAAATCACCGGGGAATACAGCGGTTACAGTGGATACGAACAAAAGTTGGTTACGCAGCTAAGCGGCGGAACAGCACCGGATATTATTACGGTTGACAGCTATTGGATCTATGATTTGGCTGCCCAAGGTGATATGTTTGCCAATATCTATGATCAAAAAGGCATTGATATTAGTTCTTTTAATCCGAACGTGCTGAAATCCTACATACTGGACGACAAACTGATCGGTTTGCCGGTGGGCCTGAATGCGTTTTCATTACTGCATAACAAGGATATGTTCAAGAAGATGGGCATACCGGAAGATACGGTTTGGACATGGGATAATCTGCTTTCCGTTGGCAGCACGGTCAACAAAAAAGATAGCAGCAAATATTTTCTCTGCCAGGATTCAAACGAGACAAGGCTGATGCTCAAGGCATATATTGAACAGAAAACAGGGAAAGAGCTTATCAACAGCGATGGAACTTTGGGCTTTGACCGGGCAACCATGCTGGACGCTCTTACATACTACAAAAAGCTGATTGACAACAAGGTGATTCAGTCTCCGAAGGAAAGCGCGCCATTTGAGAGCAGCCCGACACAGAATCCCAAATGGATCAATGGCGATTTTTGTGCGACAATCGACTATACTTCTCAATTTTCCGTTATCCAGACGAACGTAAAATGGCAGCTCGGCATTACGAAAATGCCTGCCTTCACGGATGCCAAAGGAAAAACCGATTCCGTACCCTCCATGTTCATTGCACTGAATAAAGACAGCAAACAGCTGGAGGAAGCTGCAAAATTCGTAAGCTGGTTCTTCAATGATAAAACCGCAGCCAACACTCTTACGGATGTTCGGGGAACTCCGCCGACGGAAACGGCCCGGAAAGCTTTGATCAGCTCCAATAAACTGAATACAGCGGTAAATGAATCCCTTGAAGCAGCCAGCGTACGTGAAACCGCATATACCAATAACAGTGAAATCACAAAAATCATGCTTGATGAAATCGAAAAAATTGGTTATAACGGTGCAAGTCCCGAAACCATCACGGATGAAATCATGAATAGTTTTAATCAAAAGGTAAAAGAAATTAAAAATTCAAAATAGACTGTCAAATTTTGCAGGGTACTGCTTCGGCAGTATCCTGCATGATTTTGCTATGAAAATACGGTGCAGAGCTGTGAAAATGAAAATCTGAACCTTAATTCCTGAAAGGGGAATATTAATATGAAAGCAAAGCATTTGGGAAAGCGATATGTAGGACTGCTCTACATCACTCCATGGATACTTGGATTCCTGATCTTTCAATTCTATCCTTTTGTAGCATCATTTGCCTACTCGTTCACTTCCTACAATCTTTTGAAGGCATCGGCATTTGTCGGCATTTCGAATTATATCAAGATGTTCTCCGATCCGATGTTTATCCAATCCCTGATAGTCACATTTCAGTATGTTATTATGGCGGTTCCGGCTAAACTCGGGTTTGCTCTTATTATTGCGCTGATTTTGAACATGAAAATACGCGGAATTGGAATATTCCGCACGGTATATTATTTACCCTCCATCTTTGGCGGGAGCGTGGCAGTGGCTCTTTTATGGAAAGCGCTGTTCATGCATGACGGAACAGTAAACCACATCCTTTCTTTAATACAAATCGCTCCTATCGATTGGCTGGGTGATTCGCGTCTTTCTCTGATGAGCATTACTTTGCTGAATGTTTGGCAATTCGGTTCCTCCATGGTGCTGTTTCTTGCAGGCCTGAAACAGATTCCAAACGAATTGTATGAAGCGGCGAGTGTGGACGGCTCCACGAAGCTGCATTCTTTTTGGCATATTACCCTGCCAATGCTGTCGCCCGTTATCCTGTTCAATTTGGTGATGCAAATGATCAATGCTTTTCAGGATTTCACAGGGTCCTTTATTGTTACAAAAGGCGGGCCCAATAATTCCACGTATCTGTTTGGCATGTTGCTGTACGACAACGCGTTCAAATATTTCCGTATGGGCTACGCATCCGCACTGTCATGGGTGATGTTTGTCATTATAATGATTTTCACCGGGCTTATTTTCAGAACTTCGAAACGCTGGACTTTCTATGAGAATGGAGGCGATATATAATGGCACGTTCCGCACGAAGAGTTTTTGTTTACATCCTTCTTATAGGACTTGGCATCATTATGATTTACCCGCTGTTGTGGGTTCTGTCTGCTTCGTTCAAGAGCAATACGGAGATTTTTGCGTCCACGCGGCTTCTGCCAAGCAGCTTTGCTTTTACAGCTTTTATTGATGGGTGGAAAGCTACCGGTCAATATACATTTGGCGTCTATTTGCTGAACACAATAAAAATGGTGGTTCCAACGGTACTTTTAACGATTATCTCCTCTACCCTTGTGGCATATGGGTTTTCGCGCTTTGAATTTCCCTTCAAAAAGCCTCTTTTTATGATTATGATTTCCACGCTGATGCTGCCAAGTTCTATCTTGATTATTCCCCGTTACCTAATTTTCCGGAATCTTGGCTGGCTGAATACTTATCTGCCGTTTATTGTTCCGGCAGCCTTAGCATGCTATCCATTTTTTATTTATATGATGGTGCAATTCCTGCGAGGACTTCCCAAAGAACTGGAAGAATCAGCAAACCTTGACGGCTGCAATTCATTTATGACGCTCATTCTGATTTTGCTGCCGCTCTGCAAACCCGCGATCATCTCCATGGGCATTTTTCAATTTATATGGACATGGAACGACTTTTTCAATTCATTGATTTATATCAACAGCGTAAGCAAATATACGCTGCCTTTGGCATTGAATATGACCATTGACGCCACGACAAATATTCAGTGGAATCAAATTATGGCCATGGCCCTTATTGCCATGCTCCCCTGCGTCGCGGTGTTCTTTGCCTGCCAAAAATATTTTGTAGAGGGCATTGCAACGGCTGGATTAAAGGGCTAACGAAATGATACACTATAAAACTATTACGTATAGAAAGAAGTGTCAGGCGATGTCATTGATTAAAAAAGACAGCATTATTCTGTTTCAGGGCGACAGCATTACAGATGCAGGCAGAGACCGTGAAACGGAGGATCTCGGCCCCGGGTACCCCCAGAAAATCAATCAGTATCTTTCGGCTTTCTGCGCGGAACTGAACACACGGGTAATCAATAAGGGCATCGGCGGAAACAGAGTCCGTGATTTACAGGAGCGGTGGCAGGAAGATTGCATTGACTTAAAACCGGATGTTGTGAACATATTAATCGGTATCAACGATTGCTGGAGAGGATTTGACAGTGAGGACTTCACTTCCGCGGAAGCTTTCGAATCCGGATACCGCGAGATTCTTACACGAACTAAGGCGTCAGGCGCTCTCATCACCATGATGGAACCCTATGTGTTTCCTTATCCGGAAGACCGCATTGCCTGGCGGGAGGACCTTGACCCGAAGATTCAGGCGGTGCGCCGTTTGGCTCGTGAGTTTGGCGCGGTTTACATACCCCTTGACGGACTGCTGGCGGAATTGATAACGACCAGAGAGCCGCAGTATTACTCCGCAGATGGCGTTCACCCCACTGACGCCGGACATGCGTTTATTGCAAAAGCATGGCTAAAAGCAGTCGGTTTGCTGTAATACAGCTGATATGCCAATCAGGAGGAATAAAATGAAAGCATTTATGGATGAAGACTTTTTATTAAACAGCGATACGGCGAAAAAGCTGTTTCATGAATATGCGGAGCATATGCCGATTGTGGATTACCACTGCCATATCAATCCCGCGGAAATTGCACAAAATCGCAAATTTGACAACATCACACAGGCTTGGCTTGACGGTGACCATTATAAATGGAAGTTGATGCGTTCCAACGGCGTAGATGAAAAATACGTTACCGGAAACGGCAGCGACCGTGAGAAGTTCCAGGTTTACGCTGAAGTTTTGACAAAAGCAATCGGAAACCCGTTGTATCACTGGACGCATATGGAGCTAAAAAAATATTTCGGGTATCAGGGTATTTTAAATGGCGAAACAGCGGAAGAAGTTTGGAACCTCTGCAATGAAAAACTGAAAACCGACGAATTGAGTGTACAGAGAATCATTGCACAGTCAAATGTTAAGCTGATTTGCACTAC
>DAMDEB010000099.1:1157-2825 GCA_032090075.1 Caproiciproducens sp. | reverse complement strand
ACTACAGATGACCCGATAGATTCGTTGGAATACCACAGGAAAGTTCGGGCCGATCTTTCCTGTGAAGTCAAGGTCGTTCCCGCATGGCGTCCCGACAAAATCATGAACATTGAAAAGGACACATTTTCCGCTTATGTAAAAAAACTCGAAGAAGTGTCCGGAGTAAAAATCGCAAAGTTTGACGATGTTTGTGAAGCGCTGGCCCTGCGACTGGATTACTTTGAAAAAGCGGGCTGCAAGGCATCCGACCATGGTCTGAACGCCGTTGTTTACGCACCCGTATCTCAAAAAAAGCTGGATGGAATTTTGAAGGCAGCCATGGAAGGCGCACCACTGACGGCTGGGGAAACTGATGAATACAAATATGCACTTTTATTCTTCCTTGCAAGGGAATATGTAAAACGCGGTTGGGTGATGCAGATTCATTACGGCACCGCACGCGACGTGAACACCGCTATGTATGAAAAACTGGGGCCGGATACAGGGTTCGACTGTATTTCTCCTCAAGCTGGCGGAAACGGTCTCATCAAATTCTTTGATTCGCTATTCAGGGAATCCAGCTTGCCTAAAACCATTCTGTATGCCCTGAACGCAAACGACAATCTGTACATCGATTCGGTAATCGGGTGCTTTCAGGGAACTGAAGCGGCGGGGAAGCTGCAGCATGGTGCTGCGTGGTGGTTTAACGATACGAAAACCGGTATGCTTGACCAGATGACCGGCCTTGCGAATCTTTCCGCACTCGGCAACTTTGTCGGAATGCTTACGGACTCCCGCAGCTTTCTTTCCTACACCCGGCATGATTATTTCCGCCGCATTCTTTGCGACCTATTCGGTAGATGGGTGGAAAACGGCGAATATCCCTGCGACATGAAAACGCTTGGGATATTGGTGCAAGATATTTCCTATTACAATGTTGTTCGTTATTTCGGCTTATCACTCTGACAACACAAGAAAATATTCTCGCCAAATCTGATGGGTTGAATAAAAATCGTTAACTGAATATAAGTATAATTCTACTGAAAATTGAATTTGATGGGAGGATTTCGAATGGAAAAATCAGACGGTATGAAGTACGCGCCAAAGGGCAAACCTGCGCCGGTGGTGGGCGAAAATGAATTCATTTTTGCTGCCGTTGCGCTGGATCACGGTCATATCTATGGCATGTGCAACGGTCTGACGGAGTCCGGAGCTACGCTGAAATACGTATACGACCCCGATGAACAGAAAATGAAAGAATTTATAAAGCAATTTCCCCAGGCAAGGATCGCAAAAAGCGAGGAAGAGGTTTTGAATGACCCTGAGGTGAAACTGGTGGCTTCTGCAGCGGTACCCTCCGAACGGTGTGGCCTGGGTCTGCGTGTGATGGATGCAGGAAAAGACTATTTTACAGACAAGACCCCCATGACTACGCTGAAACAATTGGAACAGGCAAAAGCAAAGGTGCAGGAAACCGGTAGGAAGTACATGGTATACTACAGCGAGCGGCTCCATGTTGAAAGCGCGGTTTACGCCGGACAGCTGGTGAAGCAGGGTGCGATTGGCAGGGTAATCCAAATCATCGGCCTTGGCCCACATCGTCTGAGCGCGCCTTCCCGTCCGGATTGGTTTTTTGAAAAGGAAAAATATGGCGGGATTCTCTGCGATATTGGAAGCCACCAGATTGAG
>DAMDEB010000099.1:0-1147 GCA_032090075.1 Caproiciproducens sp. | reverse complement strand
CAGATTGAGCAATTTTTATATTACTGTGATGTAAATGACGCCACTGTAGTTCGCAGTCAGATTGGCAACTACAATCATCCGCAATACCCTGAACTGGAGGATTTTGGGGATGCTGTGCTGGTGGGTGACAATGGCTCCACACAGTATTTTCGTGTAGACTGGTTCACCCCGGACGGCCTGCGTACCTGGGGCGACGGCCGCACAATCCTTTTAGGTACGGACGGCTATATCGAACTGCGCAAGTATATTGACGTTTCCAAAGATGAAACGGGGGATCACGTGTTCCTAGTGAATCAGGGCGGTGAGCAGCATTTTGCTGTTGCAGGTAAGGTGGGATATCCGTTCTTTGGGCAGTTGATCCTGGATTGTATTTACCGCACGGAAAATGCCATGACGCAGGAACACGCTTTCAAAGCGGCGGAGCTGTGTATCAAGGCAGAAATGCAGGCTGCAAAAATCCAATAATGATTCACGCAGAAAAAGTATTCGGTCTGGCATCAAGAGCTGAACATGCAATGCTGGTTTACAGTATTTACGCAGAGTGAACTGAAAAGGGAGACCACTATGGAAAAATTAAAACTTGGCATTATCGGCGTGGGCAATATCGGCACAGCACACTGCAAAAATATTCTGTCCGGTCAGACGCCGGAAGTGGAACTTACCGCTATTGCGGATTGGGATGAAAGCCGCCGTGCTTGGGCAAAGGAAAATCTTCCGGAAGGAGCGTGCATTTTTGCCGACGGGAAGGAACTGATTTCCAGCGGTACCTGCGAAGCAATTTTGATTGCGGTACCGCATTACCAGCACCCCGGACTGGCAATGGATGGATTCACTCATGGGCTTCATGTCCTGTGCGAAAAACCTGCCGGAGTCTACACGAGGCAGGTACGTGAGATGAACGAGGCGGCCGAGAACAGCGGACTGACCTTTGGCATGATGTTTAATCAGCGCACGAACTGTATTTACCGTAAAATGCATGAACTGATTCAGAGCGGCGAAATGGGTGCGGTCAAACGTGTAAACTGGATTATTACCGACTGGTACCGTACACAAATCTATTACGACTCCGGCGCATGGCGTGCCACATGGGCGGGCGAGGGCGGCGGCGTGCTGTTGAACCAGTGTCCCCATAATCTGGATCTGCTCC
>DAMDEB010000098.1:10945-12223 GCA_032090075.1 Caproiciproducens sp. | reverse complement strand
CGTCTCATGCAAAATCCAACGCGCTTCGCGCTATAAAAACGTGATTCCACGTTTTAAATGGATTTCAGTATGAATGATTGCATGAATATTGTCACTGCTGATTCGATCACTGATTGTCTGATTGCTTGTTACACAAAGGCTTGCCGCCGCAAGTCCCGCGCGTGCCGAATCGGTAAGCGATAAATCCCGCTGATACGACCAGGCAAGCGCAGCCATAAAACTATCACCAGCACCGGTTGTATTCACAATATCTGCAGGGTAGCAGGGGATTTTTTCATGGCAGTTTTGGTCGGCACAATACACGCCGTCTCCACCCAATGAAATAAACACTTGCTGTATGCCCATTTCCAAAAGCTTGTCTGCTGCCTTTGCAAGCGTTTCGTCATCAGTGATTTCAATTCCGGAAAGCAGCTGCGCTTCAATACGATTTGGTTTTAGAGTGTGAATTTTGTTCAAAACACTACGCAACTTTACCGCTTTTGCGGTAGAAACTGTGTCTGCGAATAAAGGGCATTGGCAGTTGTTTGCCAAATATACAAGCGTTTCCTCCGGAATGTTCGTATCCACAATACAAAGCTGTGCATGATTTATCAAATCCAGCTTACTTGCGAGAAACTCCGGCGTAAGATGACTGTAAATTTCCATATCTGAGACAGCAAGCTCCATGTCACCATGATTGTTGGTAATGAACACATATGTGGATGTTGCACCATTAGGAACTGTGAGGGAGTTGGTGATATCAATACCAAGCTCGCGGCAGCTTCGGCTAATTTGTTCCGCATAAACATCTTCCCCAAAAGCAGTAATTAGTTTTACATCTTCGTCCAACAGGCGCAGGTTGTGGGCAATGTTGCGTCCCACGCCTCCCAAAGACAGGCTGACATGCCCGGGGTTAGAATCGCGCGCAATGAGCGGAGCATTTGGGCAGCCGAAGATATCTGTGTTTACACCGCCGACCACGACAATATAGGAACTCTTTTGCAGGATATATCCTTTACCCTGTATCAGCCCTTTTTTCATGAGGTTGGAGATGTGTACCGCTACTGAAGAGCGGGTTATACCGCCCCGGGTTGCAAGTTCTTGCTGAGAAATCAGTGGATTTTCTTCAATCCAGCGAAGAAGCTGCCGTTCCCGTTCGGTTATCATAAAAGCACCTCATTTCGTAATCATTTGTTTAGTTACGTAATCTTATGCTTATATAATAGCGGCTTAAAAGGCATTTGTCAAGATCAAAAAGAAAAAATAAGTGTTCGTTTTTCCGAATAGAAAACAAGTAGA
>DAMDEB010000098.1:5736-10935 GCA_032090075.1 Caproiciproducens sp. | reverse complement strand
AGAATGACGCTATGCTATTTTGCCAGTGGTAAGCGAACCAAGGCAGTTCTGAGGTATGCACCATTTCCTTGCCTTTGCAATATACTTTAAATGAGTTCATTCAAAATGGATTTAATGCTATGAGAACGGAGGAAGAACGATGTCGTTTGGAATTGCACTCGCAGGGGGCGGGGCAAGAGGCGCTGCTCATGTCGGCGTGCTGCTTGCGTTGGAAGAGGATGGGCTTTGCCCGCAGTCCATTGCCGGTACGAGCGCAGGCAGCATTGTAGCGGGACTTTATGCAACAGGAATTTCCCCGCAGCAGTTAAAGAAAATCGTGATCAACATGTCCGCTACAGGCATATATTACTTGGACCTGGATTTATTGGGGATTATAAAGGCAATACCGCAATTTATTGTAAATCATAAAATTGACTTGAATGGTCTGATCAAGGGTGATCGGCTGGAACGCTTTTTATCTGAACAGACGAATGGCAAAAGCATAAGAGACACAAGTATTAGAACAATTATTCCGGCAGTGGACATCAACAGCGGAGATACCATTGCATATACAAATTCACTCGCAAATGTAAGCTCTATTGATAGAGTGAAGTGGAAGACCAATATTCTGATGAGTGAAGCAATTCGAGCAAGCTGTGCCGTGCCGGCTGTGTTTAAACCGAAATTGATTGATAACATGTGTCTGGTAGACGGTGGGGTAACCGATGTTTTGCCGGTGGATCTTCTGTTAGCGACGGGAGAGTATAATATTTTGGCGGTTGATGTTGCCGAAGATTATACAATGCCAAAAAGTCAGAATTTGATAGAAATTTCCTCACACTCATTATCTATCATGAGCACTCGTTTGAAAGAATGCCACTCTCACGGAGAAAAATTATTGTTAACTCCTTCTCTGCCAAAACAGTCCGGGCTGTTGACGCTTGAGCAGATGGTGGCGTGCATGGATGCCGGATATGAAGCCGCTAAAGTGCATATGCCGTCAATTAAAGCAATTTTTAGCTAAGTTGTGCTGGGTGTTCATCTTTAAAAAGGCTTGTCGGTGTAAATATCCGCATATTCCATATGCTTTTCAAACCATTTTACCGCATAAGAGCAAGTGGGATATGCCTTTCTATGCTGTTGCCTGAGCATTGATGCCGTGGCTTCCAAAAGGTTACCGGCAACACCTTGGCCCCGCAGGGAATCATCCACAAAGGTATGGTTAATATTTACTGTTTGGTCAGAAATATTGGGAAACGTAACCTCCGCAATCACCTTTCCTGATTCGTCCTTTGCATAAATACGGTTGGTTTCATTTATAAAGTTCATAAGTATTCCTCCAGTCATTTTCTATATTATGTCACAAAACAGCGAATCTTAAAAGAACTTTTAAGAGTAAATATAAGTTGTTGTTTCATCAGACTTGTTTCAGACGTTTACGATGAAACCCCCTTGCGCTTACCTTGATTTGTTGCTAAATTGATGATACAATAAACACCAAATATAAATTTTTTCTATGAGAATGTCGTAAAATATTGTATATATGATGTAGAATTGCACCAAAGTCAAACTGAGCGGTTGCCGAAGGAAGCAATACCTCAGTTTTGCTATACCGGCTAAAAATGAAAGCTGCATCAGTAGGCTTTGCCTGCCTGATGCAGCTTTTTTTCCTAAAACTTTTTCATGGATTCCTGCGTGTGATTTTCCATTTCTTCCACAGAACCAAGTTTGAATCTGCGTGGGGAAATCTTTTGTCGCACATCGCTTGGAAATGTGTCGAAGTACTCTTTTACCGCGAGGTCATATCCGAACAGCATGCTGAAACCAAGCGGCAGCTCATCATATTCACTATACATAAAATCACCCCCAGACTATTATTTGTGGTTAGCCTGTTTTTCATACGGTGTTTTTATGATTAAACGCAGGAAACTATGTGATATTAATTCGATAGTAGGGCTGAATCTTTTAATACTGCTTTTAAATTGTTAACATTAACTTTAAATGCCCGTTACGGTGAATTTTTATGGCTTGCGTGTCGATATATGATTTAAGTGTATTCTATCTATAAGAGAGTAGAAGCAGTTCAAGCGGATTGTGAGTTCAAAATATCTTATTTCTTTATCCAAATGAGATATTATACGCAGCTTTTACGAATATTGCCAAAAGAAGAACTGTGAATTATCAGGTGAATTTGTATTATAATAAACTTAAAATAGATTTCTGCGGGTGGTGACAGGATGTATCAAGAAAAAAATAAGGTTAAAACTGTACTTTCCTCTTTTGCGATGGTTGTGATTGAACTTTTTTTGATGGCGGCAACGACAGCTGTTTTCGTTATGGGTTTCAATCATTTGGACACGAAGCTCGCGAAGGTTTCAGCTCAAAAAAGCAGCGGTGAGATTTCAGTGGTGAAAAACGACGGTGTGGCTCCTGCAGTGCAGGCAAGTGTCAGCAAAGCTGAGGGTCTTGGTGAAAAACCGTCGCAGTCCGACGACTGGAAACTAACTTTAGTTAACTTTGACAATAAAATGCCGGACAGTTTTACGCATACCATTGTTCATCAATTTAATGTAGATATTGATTCCAGAATCGTTACGCCGTATCAACAAATGCATGATGCCGCAGCAAAGGATAAAATACGTCTTTGGATTTCTTCAGGCTATCGAAGCGATGAAAAACAGGAAAAACTTTTCACCGATGAAATCCAAGCATTCAAAAAAACGGGGCTTTCAGATGACGACGCTGTCAGCAAAGCGAGCAAATCGGTTGCGCGGCCCGGTTACAGTGAACACAACACAGGTCTTGCTATTGATATAAATGGAGTCCTTGAAAGCTTTGACGGCAGTGATGCATTTAAATGGATGCAGCAGCATGCGCAGGATTACGGATTTGTACTTCGTTACCAAAAGGACAAGCAGGAAATTACAAAAATCAAGTATGAGCCATGGCATTTTCGCTATGTCGGTATTGAAAATGCAAAAAAAATGAATGAGATGCATCTATGCCTTGAGGAATATGTTGACTATTTAAAGAAAAATCAGACTGCTTCCAATTGAATAATGCCCATTGATTTGGTATAATTATAAGGCTATACTAAATTATGGATTTATAAACGACGAGAGGGGTCTATCAATGCAGGAAAAAACAATCAGAACGAGGTTTGCGCCGAGTCCGACAGGCTTTATGCATGTCGGAAATTTGCGTACTGCTTTGTATGAATATTTAATTGCAAAATCATTGGGTGGTTCTTTTGTTTTGCGCATAGAGGATACCGATCAGGAAAGACCGGTCGAGGGCGCTGTGGACGTCATTTATCATACACTTAAGAAAGTGGGCTTAAACCACGATGAGGGGCCGGATATCGGCGGTGCATATGGCCCATATGTACAAAGTGAGCGCAAAAGTATTTATAAGCCATATGCAGAGCAGCTTGTCAAAGAAGGTCAGGCTTATTATTGCTTCTGCACAAAGGAACGTCTTGATGCTTTGCATGAAAACAAAGAGGATGGTACGTTTTCCGGTGGGTACGACCGCCACTGCCGTGATTTGCCCAAAGAGGAAATAGAGGCATTATTGGCCGCCAATACACCGTATGTGATCCGGCAGCGGATGCCGATTGAAGGCTCAACCACCTTTGAGGACGTTGTATACGGTTCAATTACAATCGAAAATAAGGAACTGGAAGACCAGATTTTAATCAAATCGGACGGGTATCCGACTTATAATTTTGCCAATGTAATTGACGACCATCTTATGCATATCACACATGTCGTAAGGGGCAGCGAATATTTGACATCTACGCCGAAGTACAAATTGCTTTATGAAGCATTTGGCTGGGAGGTTCCTACTTATGTTCATCTGCCTTTAATTATGGGCAAGAACGAAGATGGCAGTGTTTCCAAGCTTTCCAAACGTCACGGTTCAACCGGATTTGATGATTTAATAAAAGAGGGCTATCTGCCGCAGACTATTGTAAATTACATAGCTCTTTTAGGTTGGTGCCCAAAGGAAAACCGCGAGCTTTTCACGATGCAGGAGTTGATTGAAAACTTTTCAATAGATGGTATCAGCAAATCTCCGGCGGTTTTTGATTACGACAAACTGACTTGGTTTAACGGCGAATACATCAGAGCGATGTCATCAGATGAGTTTATCAGTAATGCCATGCCATACTTTAAAGAAGTTTTTCCAGACAGGGAGCTTAACTGGCAGGTACTTGCTTCAATTTTACAGCCGCGCGTGACGAAATTCACCCAAATTCCGGAAATGATCGCATTTTTTAAAGATTTACAGGAATACCCAAACGACTTTTTCATCAATAAAAAGAGTAAAACAAATCTTGAAAATTCGGTCGAAATGTTGAACGAAGCAATTTCTGTATTGGAGAAAATTGACGACTGGTCGGTTGATGTGCTCCATGATAAGCTGATGGAGCTGGCTCAAAAGCTTGAAGTCAAAAACGGTACCTTACTTTGGCCGGTGCGCATTGCGGCGGCCGGTATGCTGGTAACGCCGGGTGGTGCGATGGAAATCCTTGCAATTCTCGGCAAACAGGAATCTATTCGCCGACTTCAAATAGGGCTTGAAAAAATAAAGGCATGAGGGGCAAACAAAATGAATGACGAACTAAAAAAAGAGGAAGAAAACGAAGCTTCAAGCAATTTTATTCATACCTTTATTGAGGAAGATATTGCTACACAGGGAAGGTTTGAGGGGAAAAAGGTGCACACCCGTTTTCCGCCTGAACCCAACGGATATTTGCACATCGGCCACGCAAAGGCTATCTGTATCGACTTTGGCACAGCTGAAAAATTCGGCGGTGTATGCAACCTGCGCATGGATGATACCAATCCCACGAAAGAGGACACGGAGTACGTTGACGCGATTCAGAACGATATTCACTGGCTTGGGTTCACTTGGGAGGATCGCTTTTTTTACGCTTCCGACTATTTCCCGAAGATGTACGAATTTGCAGTAAAACTGATTAAAGATGGGTTGGCTTACGTGTGCCAGCTTACTCCGGATGAAATGCGGGAAAATAGGGGAGATTTGACAAAGCCTGCGGTCAGTCCTTATCGTGACAGGCCGATTGAAGAAAGTCTTGACTTGTTCGACCGCATGAAAAACGGTGAATTCGAGGACGGTAAAATGACTCTGCGTGCAAAAATCGATCTTGCCTCCGGAAATTTTAATATGCGTGACCCTGTTATTTACCGTATC
>DAMDEB010000098.1:3361-5726 GCA_032090075.1 Caproiciproducens sp. | reverse complement strand
GATTACCCATTCGCTGTGCTCTTTGGAATTTGAGGATCACAGGCCGCTTTATGATTGGATCATCAATCATATCGACCTTCCGGCCAAACCGAGGCAGATTGAGTTTGCACGCCTCGGAATTAACAATACCGTCATGAGCAAGCGTAAGCTTCGTCAGCTGGTGGAAAATAACTATGTCAGTGGATGGGACGACCCGCGTATGCCAACTCTTTGCGGTTTGCGCCGTCGGGGCTACACTCCTGCGTCAATCCGCAATTTTTGCGAGCGCATTGGCGTTGCCAAGGTGAACAGCACAGTGGAATACAGCTTTTTGGAACACTGCCTGCGTGAGGATTTAAATCATAACGCACAGCGCACCATGGCTGTTTTAAATCCGGTAAAATTAATATTGACCAATTATCCGGAGGATAAGACCGAGGACTTTGAAGTGGAGAATAATCCGGAGCGCCCGGAGGATGGTACAAGAACCGTTTCTTTCTCGCGTGAGCTGTGGATTGAAAGAGAAGATTTCACAGAAGAACCTGTTAAGGGCTACTTCCGTCTTTTCCCGGGCAATGAAGTTCGTTTAAAAACGACTTATATTGTTCGCTGCACAGGATGTAAAAAGGATGACAGCGGAAATATTATTGAAGTTTATGCTGAATATGACCCGCTGACACGCGGTGGCAATACACCGGATGGCAGGAAGATTAAGGGCACGATTCACTGGGCGGATGCAAAAACAGCAATTGACGCGGAGGTTCGCCTTTATGACAGCCTGTTTACCGTTCCGGATCCGGAAGCGGGGGACTTTCTTAAGGAGCTTAATGCTGAGTCGCTCAAGGTATTAACCGGATGTAAGGTTGAACCATCTTTTGCTAAAGCAGATGAAGCAACGTCTTTCCAATTTATGCGCCAGGGATATTTCTGCCTTGATAATGTTGACAGTACCCCAGAGCATTTGGTCTTTAACCGTTGTGTATCTTTAAAGGATGGCTTTAAAAAGAAATAAAATATAAAACAAAAGCTCGCTGCCGTCAAAGCAGTGAGCTTGTTTTACTATTGCCCGTATATCCCTTGTACGGTAACCTCACCGGAATTAATCGGAATCGTCGTGCCGTCATCGCAGCGCACAATCAATTCGCCTTCGGGCGAGATATCCACAGCTGTCGCTGTCAGTTTTTGATTATTGCGGGTAAATCCAACCTTGCGCCCCAATGAAACACAAAGCTGCTTGTATTCGGACAGTAATGATAAGCTGTCCGCCTGATATTCTATCAGCAGTGTTTCAAATGTGCGTAAAATTTCTTGTAATAAACCAACTCGGGATACGAGCGCATTACTTTCGATACGCAAGGATGTTGCCTTTACAGACAATTCTTCTGTGAATGACGCGTTGTTGACATTGATGCCGATTCCCACAACCACATATTCCACTCTGTCAACCTCAGCAACCATTTCTGTCAGGATACCACACACTTTTCGACTTCCGATGACAACGTCATTTGGCCATTTTATCATGGCCGGGCAGTGAATGTAGTCTTGAACTGCTTTGCAAACTGCAAGTCCGGCCAGCAGGGTTATGCTGGGTACGTGTAAGGGTATTAGGCTTGACCGTAGTAGGACGCTGAACCATAGTCCCGTTCCCGGAGGGGAAGACCACGTCCGGCCAAGGCGCCCTTTGCCGCCGAGCTGCTGTTCCGAAATGAACACGCTGCCATTGGGTGCGCCGCAAAGAGCCTGTCGTTTTGCCTCCTGATTGGTTGAGTCAATGCAATTGTAGCAATAAACTTTTTTGGCTAAAATTTTAGTCTTCAGGCCGGAAGTGATTTCCTGCGGCAATATTTCGTCCGGGCAGGAAATCAGCTTATAGCCGCGGTTTGTAATTGATTCAATATCGTAACCGCAGCTGCGCAGAATATTGATGTTTTTCCAGATTGTCGTGCGCGACACGCTTAGGCGTTCGCTGAGTTCTTCTCCGGAAATATAACTGCTGCCCGTTTGCAAATATTTTAATATTTCATCTTTTGTAGACATATCATCACGTCCTTTAGAAATAGGATAGAACAGTATATTTTCAATTTTATCATTTAGATTATACCGTGATTAAAGGTGTGCAGGCAAGCAAATATTAAAAATATATTGTCGAGTATAGCATTTTGGTGATATACTATAATTATCTATTAGGCTGAAAACTTAATTGAATCTTAATTTTAAGAAAGCGTGGTGCTTAACGTGGATGTCAGACCCGGGGATATTTTACAGATGAAAAAAGCACATCCATGCGGAAGCAAGACCTTTCTTGTTCTGCGTTCCGGAATGGATTTTAAGATTCGCTGTACCTCCTGCGGCCATGAAATTATGGTCCCAAGGCTGAAATGTGAGA
>DAMDEB010000098.1:0-3351 GCA_032090075.1 Caproiciproducens sp. | reverse complement strand
TGTGAGAAGAACATCAAAAAGATTATTCGCGAGACCACGCAGAGTGAATTATAGCTCCTTTATTATGAATGTTAATAAACAGTGATTGAAGGAGAAATAATTATGTTTGAAAATTTGGACGTGTTTGAAAAGCGATATGAGGAGCTGAATCAAAAACTCTATGATCCATCGGTTCTTTCCAATCAGGCAATGTATACGGAATTGATGAAAGAGTATCGGAATATCACCCCTATTGTTGAGAAATACCGTGAGTATGTAAAAGCCAACCGTTCTATGACGGAAGCAAGAGAAATGATGGACGAAAGCGGCACCGACAAGGATTTAAAGGAAATGGCGGATGAAGAGTTCCAAAGTGCGAAAGTGGATATCGAGCGCTTTACAGAAGAATTAAAGCTACTTCTTTTGCCCCGTGACCCTAACGATGAACGAAACGTTATCGTTGAAATTCGTGGTGGAGCGGGTGGCGAGGAAGCTGCTTTGTTTTCGGCTGTCCTTTACCGCATGTACACGATGTATGCGGAGTCAAGAGGCTGGAAGACTGAAATCCTAAATACCAACGAAACAGAAATTGGCGGATTGAAAGAAATCAGCTTTATGATTACCGGAGACGGCGCTTATTCGCGATTAAAGTATGAAAGCGGTGTACACCGTGTCCAGCGTGTACCGGAAACGGAAACACAGGGAAGGGTACACACCTCAACCGCCACAGTTGCCGTTCTGCCGGAAGCGGAAGAAGTTGAACTCGAAATCAACCCCAAGGATTTACAAATTGACACGTTCCGTTCCAGCGGCGCGGGCGGCCAGCATATCAATAAGACTTCCTCCGCCATCCGCATTACGCATTTGCCAACCGGTACGGTGGTTGAGTGCCAGGATGAACGAAGTCAGTACAAAAATAAAGATAAAGCGATGAAGGTTCTGCGTTCCAGACTGTTTGAAGCCAAACTTCAGGAACATAACTCGAAAATTGCCTCAGAACGCAAGTCGCAGGTTGGAACCGGTGACCGCTCCGAACGCATCCGCACTTACAATTATCCGCAAGGTCGTTTGACCGACCACCGTATCGGCCTTACGATTTATCGCCTTGATGATATTCTGAATGGAAATATCGATGAGGTGATCGATGCTTTGATTACGGCGGACAGAGCTGCAAAGCTTCAAGATACCATTGATAATCAGTCGGAAGAGAGAGATTCATAAATGCAAACCCAATTGTTAGACGCAAATAAGCAGGAAGCAATTTTTACAGCTGCCCAAATTTTAAAGGATGGGGGTTTAGTCGGCATACCCACCGAAACCGTTTACGGCCTTGCAGCCAATGCGCTAAACGGCAAAGCGGTTGCGAAGATTTTCGCAGCCAAGGGCAGGCCGATGGATAACCCTTTAATCGTACATATTTCGGAGTTTAACCAACTTTACAAGTTGGTTAAAGAGGTTCCCGAAGCGGCAAAAAAACTTGCAGACAAATTTTGGCCCGGCCCAATGACGATCATTCTGCCCAAGGCCGATATCATACCGGATGAAGTAAGTGCCGGTTTGGACACGGTCGCGGTACGTTTCCCATCGCATCCGGCTGCAAGAGCGCTTATTGATGCGGCGGGGCTTCCCCTTGCGGCGCCGTCAGCCAACCTTTCCGGCCACCCGAGTCCGACAACCGCTGAACATGTTATGAACGATTTAAATGGTAAAATCGAAGCTGTTCTTGACGGCGGGGCCTGTGGTGTTGGTGTTGAATCGACCGTGATTACCCTTGCAACGAATCCTCCGCGCCTTTTAAGGCCGGGCGGTATTACATTGGAACAGCTTCGAGAGGTACTTGGCGAGGTGGAAATGGACAATGCCGTGTTGAACCCGCTGCAAAATGGCGTTCGGGCCGCTTCTCCCGGTATGAAATATAAACACTATTCACCCAAAGCGAATGTGATTATTATTGACAGTGATTTTGATACCTATCGAAATTATGTAAATCACCATAGCGTGGAGGGAACGGCGGCGCTCTGCTATAACGGCGAAGATTCCGGTTTAACAGTACCGACCGTTTGTTACGGCGGCGAGGATGATTACGGTGAGCAGGCGAGGGAACTTTTCGATGCGCTGCGCAAGCTTGATGATATTCATGCCAAAACAGTGTATGCACGTTGTCCTGAGCCAAAGGGCGTGGGGCTTGCCGTATATAACCGCCTGATCCGTGCAGCTGGATTTGAGGTGCTGCACCTTGGATAAGATAGTGATTGGGTTGACCGGCCCGACGGGCGCAGGAAAGTCAACAGTTGCAGCTGCGTTTGAAAAAGCCGGATGTATCATTATTGATGCAGATGTAATTGCTCGTCAGGCTGTGACGAATGCCGACTGTATCGCCTCTTTAAAAGCGGAATACGGCAATGATATCATTAGTGAAGACGGCGGCTTAAATCGTCGTTTGCTTGCACAGCGCGCTTTTTCAAATCCGCAAAGCGCTGCAAGATTAAATGAAATTACTCATCCAATTATTATAAATCAGATCATTCAGCAAATTGCAGTTTATCAGCAAAGCGGGGCAAAGGTCATTGTCCTTGACGCGGCTCTTTTATTTGAAAGCGGTGCCGACTCGCTGTGTACCGCCACCGTTGCGGTAACGGCTCCGGTGGAAGTGCGACTGGGCCGTATTATGAACCGTGATTCCATTTCACTGGAGCTTGCTAAAGCACGCATTGGTGCGCAGCAGGAGAATTTCTACTATCATAAAAGGGCACAATACTTTTTTGACGGTTCAACTGACTCAAACAATATTCAAACAGAAGCGAACCGACTTTTGGAAAAGATTATCGGAGATGCGAATGAAAGTATTTAAAAAAGTGATTGTCACTTGTATCATATTGGTGGTTTTACTTTTGCTTGGCTATTTAGCTTTAAATCGCGCAAATGATTATTTTATGAAAAAAACATATCCGCTCAAATACTCGGATATTGTTGCCAAAGAAGCAACAGCCAACCATCTTGACCCGGCGCTCGTCTATTCGATTATGAAAGCGGAGAGCAATTTTAACCCGGATGCTCAATCCCATGCGGGAGCAATTGGCTTGATGCAATTAACCCCGGATACCTTTGCGTGGATTCAGACAAAGCTGAAAAGCGAAGCAAAGTTTACAGAGCAAGACCTTTACACGCCGGAAGTGAATATTCGTTACGGATGTAAGCTCTTGTCTTTACTTCTTGACAAATACAGCCAAACCGGTACTGCGCTCGGTGCGTACAACGCGGGGATTGGAACAGTAAATTCGTGGCTAAAAAATCCGGATATTTCTAAGGATGGCACGTCGCTTGATAATATCCCATATGCGGAAACAAAAAACTATGTTAGTGCTGTCTTGA
>DAMDEB010000097.1:9752-12275 GCA_032090075.1 Caproiciproducens sp. | reverse complement strand
AAATGGACAGAATCATTTTACGTTCGCTCTTGCAGGCAACCCCAATTGCGGCAAAACGACCCTTTTTAACGCTTTGACCGGTTCTACCGCTTACGTCGGCAATTGGCCGGGGGTAACGGTGGAGAAAAAAACCGGCATGGCAAAGTACTTGAATGATACAATTGATATCATCGACTTGCCGGGAACCTATTCCCTTGACGCGTATTCGCCGGAGGAAGCGCTGACCGGAAAATTTCTTGATCAGGAAAGACCAGATTTGATTATCGACATTGTCGACGCGTCCAATATTGAACGCAATTTGTATCTTACCACCCAACTCATGGAACTGAATATTCCGATTGTAATTGCGTTCAATATGATGGATGTCGTGAAGAAGCGCGGGGATTCGATTGACTGCGAATTGCTTTCCGTGTTAATCGGAGCGGCAGTCGTACCGATTTCCGCGTCAAAAGGGGAGGGCCTTGCCGCGCTGCTCAAAGCTGCGGACAGCGCGGCAAAAAGGCCGGCCGTGTACCGCCATATTGCAAGGCCTGCCGCCGGCAGCCGTGACCCGGAAACGGAGCTTGCCGATGCGCGATACCGATACATAGGCAACATCACACATAAGGCAGTCAAAAAGCACAGCACAGCGGGGAAGAGCGTCACGGAAAAAATTGATTCGATTGCGACGAATCGATTTTTGGCAATTCCTGTTTTTTTGATGATGATTCTTTTGATTTTTTACATTACCTTTGGTTCCATTGGCTCGTTTTTCGTACACGGTGTAGAGTATTTTATTACCAGGTGTGTTTCCCCATGGGTACAGACGGCATTGGCGACGTTCGGCGCATCGGACTGGGCGCGCAGTCTTTTGGTGGACGGCGTGATTGCCGGGGTGGGCGCAGTGCTGAAATTTTTGCCGCAGATTCTACTGCTGTTTTTACTGCTTTCGCTTTTGGAGGACAGCGGTTACATGGCGCGCGCCGCTTTTATTATGGACGCACCGATGCGAAAAATCGGCCTGTCCGGTCGTGCGTTTGTTCCGTTGTTAATGGGTTTCGGCTGTACTGTTCCGGCGGTGATGGGCACCCGCATTTTGGAAAGCGAAAAAGATAAGCGGCTGACAATTCTAATCACGCCGTTTATGTCGTGCAGTGCGAAAACACCGGTTTATTCGTTGTTTATCGCGACATTTTTTGTAGGATACCGTCCGTTCGCAATGTTCTTGCTCTATTTTCTCGGCATTGTGATGGGCCTTTTATCGGCACTCTTATTTAAAAACAGCATATTAAAAGGCAAACCGGCATCATTTGTTATGGAGTTGCCGGATTACCGTTTGCCTACGGTCAAAACGGTATGGCTGCATGTTGAGCGGCGGATAAAGGATTTTTTACTGAAAGCGGGCACGTCTGTATTTATTGCGACAGTGATTATCTGGCTGTTACAGTCATTCTCAATCAATTTACACATGGTTGCCGACAGTTCACAAAGCATTCTCGCAATGGTCGGCCGGCAGATTGCACCGGTGTTCACACTTTGCGGGTTCGGTGAATGGAAGTCCTCCGTGTCGCTTTTGACCGGACTTGTCGCAAAAGAATCTGTCGTCAGCACCATGAGCGTACTCTATCCCGGGAATTTAGCAGCTGTTCTGCGTGCTAATTTCACCCCATTGAGCGCTTGCTCCTTCATGATTTTTGTCCTTTTATACACCCCTTGCGCCGCCGCGCTTACCACAATTCACCGCGAGATGGGCAGCCTGAAATGGACGGCTGTTGCCGCAGTTTATCCGCTGATTACCGCGTGGTATTTATCCGCTATGTTTTACCAGTGCGCTGTTCTAATTCAAAAGTTTTTCACTTAATTCGTTTTCTGCCACCGCAAATACGTCCCTTGCCTGCAAACTGAATTTTAAGTTTTCTATTAAGCAAGAGCGCCAAAATTTATTAATAAATAACAATGTAATATGATTCTTGTTTAATAATTGTTAATTAATTATCAAATAGCATTGCATATTTCCTAATTAATTGATATAATTTGATATCATACAGAAGATTGGGGAGTCACAGCATGATTTTGGCGTTGGATATTGGAAATACAAATATTACAATCGGTGTTTACGATGATAAAAAGCTGCTTTTTGTTTCACGCATGGCCACTGATGCCTCCCGCATGGAAGACCAGTATGCCATTGAACTACGTGATATTTTAGATATTTACGGAGTTTCACTTCAGGAAATCGAAGGCGCGGTAATCAGTTCGGTTGTACCGCCGCTCACTACGTTTATCGTGCGTGCGATTCAGCGACTGAGTAAGGTTAACCCGATTTGCGTTGGCTCTGATACAAAAACTGATATTAAAATTAAGATTCAGCGGCCGGAAGCGACCGGTGCGGATTTGCTTGTCGGCTGCGTTGCCGCAAGCAGGATGTACGACGGCGCGTGCATTATTCTTGACATGGGCACCGCGACGACTTTCGTCGTGCTTGACAAGGATAAAAATATGCTCGGCGGCGCGATTGTTCCCGGTGTCGGCATTTCTATGGAT
>DAMDEB010000097.1:7965-9742 GCA_032090075.1 Caproiciproducens sp. | reverse complement strand
CCCGCCGCACCGCACAGCTTCCAAGTATTAGTTTGGAACCGCCCAAGCGCGTGATCGGCGACAACACGGTGGACTGTATGCGCTCCGGCATTCTTTTAGGCACTGCCTGCTTGATAGACGGAATGATAGAACGGATTGAAGCGGAGCTGGGGGAAAAATGCCACGTGGTGGCTACCGGCGGTCTGTCAAAGGAAATCGTGCCGCTTTGCCAGCGCAGCATCCACTTTTGTGACACCCTGCTGCTTGAGGGCCTCAGAATTATTTATGAAGATAATAAATAAAATATCACCAAAGCACAAACAAACAGCCGCGTGTATTTTTCACGCGGCTGTTGCTTTCTTTAAATTATTGAATAGTAATAAATATATATTGATAAACAATAAATTAAATGATATTATGTTGTAAATACAAAATGAAAGAGGAAATCCATTGAAACGGAAAACGACCTTAATTGTATTTACCGTGCTCAGTTTATTGTTGTTTAATTCCTGTTTCGCTCCGATTGGCCCGGGGGCAAGCGATTGGAGCTATGCCCTGCCGAACCAGTATCAAATTGTTCGCGCAAACTCACACAGTATCAGCATCGGATTTGGAAGCACCAAGGGCTCCACGACGATTTGTGACGGAGAGAAAATTTACGGGGTCGACGCATATGTTTGGGGGTTTTGCGAAAATGACAGATACGTTGGTGTAAAACAAGTGGATGTCCCCGAGAAAGCGCGCGATAAGGTTCACCTTTTAAACCCGAGGTATTATTTAATTGATACTTTAAAACAGAATGTATACGGTCCGTATACAGAAGAGGAATACAACAAAGAATGTAAAAGACAGAGGGTTTCCGGTCTGAGCTGATGGCAGGTAACCGACCCGGCGCCTGAGGGCGCAAATTACGATTAAACAGCACCGTTTAAATTTTCACGTGAGCTTAAATTTTATAAAAATATGGATAGCCCATAAAATGATCGCATTAACTTTTTTTCTTACGGAAAATATAGGTAACAAAAAATCCCCGGTCATCTTGACTTTCAGCATATTTAATTAATTCAAATGCTTTTTCAACCTCTACAAAATCAGCTGTTTGAATCAAATCCTCTTTCTTGATTTTTGAGTCGACAACATGCTTGTATCCAAAACCGCAGATAAATAAAACTCCGTCATCGGATATGTGATTTTTAATATCTGCAAGTTGCTCTGCACTTAATTTGTAATGATTAATTAAAATATTATCAAATATTCCGATATCTTCTAACGCGTTTGCAATACTTAAATCAATTTGCTTCGTATCAACAAGATAATGATTCTTCTCCGCAAATAGTTTTAAGCGATTAAGTGCAATTCCGCTGTAATCGACTCCTAACACCTTGAATTTGTTTTCAAGTAAAAACAATGCGTTCCTGCCATCACCACATGCAATATCAAGAACCGAACCAATTTTGAAACAGTTGATATTTTCAACAAGTGATACTTCCGGATTTAGAGGACTATCACTTCTATTCGTGTATTTTTCGTCCCAGTAGTCTTTGCTTCCTATAAAATCCACTATAAAATCTCCTTATGTCAACTAATTTGTACAACTATTAAAGAAAAGCAATCAGCACCGTGTGAATTACCACGCGGTGCTGATTGTAATCTGTTATAATTATTTATGATATTTCTCGACAATGTCCTTTACAGCGTCAATCACATACTGCACTTCTTCGTCGGTCATGGTGGGGTAAAGCGGCAGTGAAATTAAGCGGTCGTAATGTTTTTCGGCGTTCGGGAAATCGCCCTCTTT
>DAMDEB010000097.1:6406-7955 GCA_032090075.1 Caproiciproducens sp. | reverse complement strand
AGCGCTCATATACGTCACCGGAATGAAATGTACGCTTGTGCCGACATTGCGCTCATTCAATTCAACAATAAACTGGTCGCGGTCAATCGTGAGCAGTTCCGGAATAATCCGCAGGACATACAAATGCCAGCAGTGCGTTGTGTATTCGGGAACAAACGGCGGGTCGCACGCATCAATTTTGCCGAATTCCTCCTGATATTTCGCGGCGATTTTAAGGCGCGCAGTCTGCATTTCCTCAAGGCGTTCAAGCTGCTTTAAGCCAAGCGCCGCCTGAATGTCAAACATATTGTATTTAAAGCCCGGCTCACAGATATCGTATTTCCATGTGCCGCCCTTCGCGTAGCGGTTCCATGCGTTTTTGCTCATGCCCTGCCCTGCGAAGATTCTCGCTTTTCTGTCGGTTTCATCGTCGTCGGTGACGAGCATTCCGCCGTCGCCGGTGCACAGGTTCTTTGTGGCGTAAAAGCTGTAGGAAGCAGTACCCGGCAGCTTGTTTCCAATTAGTCTGCCTTTATAGCGGCTCCACAACGCATGTGCGGCGTCTTCGGAAACGAACAGGCCATGCTTGTCCGCAATCTCATAAATACGGTCAAGGTCACAAACCTGGCCGCTGTAATGGACCGGAACAATGGCTTTGGTTCTCGGGGTGATTTTTTTCTCGATTTCGTCCGGGTCGATGCAGGTGGTTTTGTAATCAATATCGGCAAAGACCGGGGTCGCTCCCGTGTGAATAATGGTGCTCGCGGTGGAAGCAAAGGTCATTGGGGTCGTGATAACCTCGTCGCCCGCACCGATGCCTTGGGTGAGAAGCGCAACATGTAAAGCAGCAGTGCAGGAATTCATTGCAATTGCGTGTTTAGCACCCAGATACGCAGCAAATTCGTTTTCAAACTCATTGGTGCGCAGCCCTTTCGCCAACCACTTGGATTTCAAGGTGTCGACAACCTCATTAATTTCAAGGTCGGTAATGTCGGGCAGATTGTATGGGATAAATTTTTCTCTTTTCATAAAGTGACTCATTTGTTTCAATCCTCTTTTAAATGCTTTATTTTAACCAGTTTAAACAATAAATCAATGTAAATGATAATACCATTGATATCTATTGTCAACTATATTTCATATTCAAATTGTTGACTATAAGCCGTATCGGATATATAATATACAAGTTAAAGCAGAATAATTTATGGTAAAGAATGGTGTTAACGTGAACGACACGAAAGAGTTTTTTGCTCATCCGAGCGCGTGCGTGGATGACGGCGCGGAAGTTGGGAACGGCACGAAGGTATGGCATTTTACGCATATTAGCAACGGGTGTACAATTGGTGAAAACTGCACAATCGGCCAGAATGTTTTTGTCGCGCCCGGCGTAAAAATCGGTGATTACTGTAAAATTCAAAATAATGTATCCATCTATGAGGGTGTTGAGCTTGGCAATTATGTCTTTTGCGGCCCTTCCATGGTGTTTACCAACGTGCAACGCCCACGGTGCAAGTACCCACAGCGCGGCACGGCTTTTTATGCCCCGACGCCAATCGGCGAGGGTGCGAGC
>DAMDEB010000097.1:4059-6396 GCA_032090075.1 Caproiciproducens sp. | reverse complement strand
GCAACCATCGTTTGTGGCCACCGCGTCGGAAAAAATGCGTTTATTGCAGCCGGCAGCGTGGTGACAAAGGATGTGCCTGATTATGCCGTTATGATGGGAAACCCTGCCCGTCAGCACGGTTGGGCCTGTGAATGCGGCGAAAAGATCGGTGAAAGTTTAGTATGCCCGAAATGTGGGAAAACATATATTCAAGGCGGAAAAGGCCTTGAGGAGGTAGTAAAATAAATGGAAAAGATACAGTTTAACGACCTTGGCGCACAGTACAGCCATTTAAAAAAAGATATTGATCAGGGAATCGCAGATGTGATCAGCGGCTGCCATTTTATTTCCGGCCCACAGACGGAAGAACTTGAAAAAAAACTTTGTAATTATACCGGGCGCAAGTACTGCGTGAGTACCAGCAACGGAACCGATGCACTTCTGATGCCTTTGATGGCCAAAGGGGTCGGCGAGGGTGACGCGGTGTTTGTTCCTGCCTTTACCTTTTTCGCAACTGCCGAAGTTGCAAGCTTTTTGGGCGCGACTCCTGTTTTCTGCGATGTAGAAGAAGATACGTTTAACATGGACCCGAACTCTCTTACAGAACAGATTGAAAAAGTGATTCGTGAGGGAAAATTAAAGCCCAAAGCGGTGATTGCGGTTGATTTGTTTGGTCAGCCGGCGAACTTTATTGAAATTGAACCAATCTGCAAAAAATACGGTCTCCTGCTGATTGAGGCTGCCGCACAGGGTTTTGGCGGTCAAATTAATGGCAAAAAGGCATGCAGCTTCGGCGATGTTTCCGCGACAAGTTTCTTTCCCGCAAAGGCGCTTGGCTGCTACGGCGACGGCGGCGCAATTTTTACGGATGACGAAGAAATGTACAAGCTGCTTGTTTCAATCCGTGTGCACGGCAAGGGTGCTTATAAATATGAAAATGTCCGCATCGGCTTAAATGCAAGGCTTGATACTTTGCAGGCGGCGATTCTTCTGCCAAAGCTGCGCGAATTTGATAAAGAGGTAGAGCACCGCAACTGGGCGGCTGCACGCTATGCGAATCTTTTAAAAGATAAATTCCAGGTTCCGGTGGTACGAGACGGATATTTTTCCAGCTTTGGTTATTATACTCTTAAAGCGGAAAATGAGGAACAGCGCACGAAAATGATGAGTGCTTTAAATGAAGCGGGTGTTCCGACTATGATTTACTACCCTGTTCCGCTGCATCTGCAAAAGGTGTATCAGTCGCTTGGCTATCGTGAAGGCGACTTGCCTGTGAGCGAGAAGCTCAGCAAAACTGTTTTCAGCCTGCCAATGCACGGCTATATCACAGAAGATGTTATAAATTATATTTGCAAGACAATGCAAAATATCTAATTTTATGAGGAGAATTTAAATGTCAAACGTGAAAACAGAGTTATTAAATAAAATTCAGGACAAGTCCGCAGTTGTCGGTATTGTCGGTCTTGGGTATGTTGGCCTTCCGCTCGCTGTGGAGTTTGCCAAAGCGGGCTACAAGACAATCGGCTTTGACGTACAGTCGCAAAAAGTTGATTCTGTCAATGCCGGCCACAATTACATCGGCGATATTGTCGGCGATACATTGAAAAATGTTGTAGAAAGCGGCAAGCTTTCCGCCACCAGTGATTTTTCCTTTATCAAGGATGTTGACGCAGTTGCAATCGCTGTTCCTACTCCGCTTGATAAATATCAGCAGCCGGATATCAGCTATGTGAAAGGCTCCACTGAGTCCGTCGCAAAGTATATGCACAAAGGTATGGTCATTGTGCTTGAATCCACCACTTATCCCGGTACAACCGAAGAGCTTTTAAAGCCGATTCTTGAAGCGACCGGACTGAAATGCACTGAGGACTTTTACCTTGCATTCTCGCCTGAGCGTGTTGACCCGGGCAATCAGCAGTACAAAACGAAGAACACCCCAAAGGTTGTCGGCGGAATCGGCAAGGACGGTACCGAAGTTGCCGCCGCGCTGTACCGCAATGTGCTTGAGGGCGGCGTTTACGAAGTTTCCTCACCGGCTGTTGCCGAAATGGAAAAGCTTCTTGAGAACACCTATCGCAATATCAATATCGGTTTAGCCAATGAAATGGCAATTATCTGTAACCGCATGGGCATCAATGTTTGGGACGTAATCGACGCCGCAAAGACAAAGCCATACGGCTTCCAGGCGTTTTATCCGGGCCCGGGCCTCGGCGGGCATTGTATCCCGCTTGACCCGTTCTACCTTGCTTGGAAAGCGCGTGAGTTTGATTATCACACCCGTTTAATTGAAACTTCAGGTGAAATCAACACCGGAATGCCGGAGTATGTTGTTGATCGTGCCATGAAAGTTCTTAACAG
>DAMDEB010000097.1:0-3894 GCA_032090075.1 Caproiciproducens sp. | reverse complement strand
GAGCAAAAACGACCTACTTTGACCCATTTATTCCGGAGTACAAGCATAAGGGCGTTACCTACAAGGGTGCAGTCGAACTGACGGATGCCATGCTGAAAAATGCGGATATTGTCATTATTTGTACAGCACATACCTGCTTTGACCACGATCGGATTCAAAAATTAAGCAAGGCTGTGTTTGATACGAGAAATGCCATGAAGGACGTCAGCGACCGTTCCAACATCGAACTCTTATAATTTATTTTCCCCCGTTTCGATTTGTAACGGGGGAATTTTGCGTTGGGGAAATATTTTTGAATACGGATATTAAAGGAGATTAATCATGAAAAAACTTCGTTTTGCCCTCATTGGCTGTGGAAGAATTTCCAAGAACCACATTGCCGCCGCGATTACGAATTCTAAAACGATGGAGTTGGCTGTCGTTTGCGACCCGGTCATTGCGTGTGCGGAAAAGCAGGCAGATGTCTATTTTGCGGCTGCGGGTGTAAAACCGCTTATTTATACCGATTATAAAAAAGCGCTCGAGGAGCAGAAAATTGACTGCTGTGCGATTGCGACCGAAAGCGGCTATCATGCTGAAATTGCACTTTACTGCATCCGCCACGGCAAAAATGTGCTTATTGAAAAACCGATGGCCCTGAGTACCGACGATGCAGAACAGATGATTCGTGAAGCGAAGGAGCAAGGCGTCACCTTGGGCGTCTGCCATCAGAACCGCTTTAATCAGCCGGTTCAGGAGCTTCATAAGGCTATTGAGGACGGTCGCTTCGGCAAATTGGTCAGCGGTACGGCCCGTATTCTTTGGAACAGGGGTATGCCGTATTATGAGCAGGCACCGTGGCGCGGCACATGGGCACAGGACGGCGGTACCTTGATGAATCAGTGTATTCATAATATTGACCTGCTCCAGTGGAGTCTTGGCGGCGAGCCGGACACTGTTATGGCAATGACCGGAAATTACCTGCGTGATATTCAAGCAGAGGACTTTGGCGCAATCTTAATCCGCTTTAAGAATGGCGCAATCGGCATTGTGGAAGGAACCGCGTGTGTGTACCCGAAAAACCTCGAAGAGACACTCTCTGTTTTCGGTGGAACCGGCACGGCGGTCATCGGCGGTCTTGCTGTGAACCGTATCGAAACATGGAATTTTGAAAAACCGGCCGAACAGGATGCCGGCGTTGCGGCTCTTACCGGAACAGACCCGAAAGATGTTTACGGCAGCGGTCACACCACGCTTTACACGAACTATATTGACGCGGTCAATAATCATACCGATCCGCTTGTGAGCGGTACCGAAGCCATCAAAGCCATGAAGATCATTCTTGCGGCCTATAAATCGCAGAAGACCGGAAAGGCTGTCGAGTTTGACAACCTCAGTTTTTCGACACTTGATATGAAGGACTCCTATGTGCGTTATCAATAATTAGTATAGAGGTTAAAAAATGAAAATTGTAACTGTAGTCGGCGCAAGGCCGCAGTTTGTCAAGGCTTCGGTCGTTTCGGCGGCATTAAAGCCAATTTGCACCGAAGTGCTTGTTCACACCGGTCAGCACTATGACCATAATATGTCCGATGTATTTTTTGAGGAGCTTTCGATTCCGAAGCCCGCCTATAATTTAGGGGTGGGTTCCGGTTCGCACGGTCACCAGACTGGTGAAATGCTGATGAAAATTGAGGATGTACTGCTAACAGAGAAACCGGATATCATGCTTGTTTACGGCGATACCAACTCCACCCTCGCGGGTGCGTTAGCCGCTTCCAAGCTGCACATACCTGTCGCCCATGTGGAAGCGGGGCTGCGCTCTTACAATATGCGTATGCCCGAGGAACAGAACCGCGTTTTGACCGACCATATTTCAAAATGGCTGTTCTGCCCGACACAGACTGCGGCTGACAACTTGAAAAAAGAGGGCGTTACAGCAGGCGTGGGTGTTTGCGGTGATGTGATGCTCGATTCTGTTCTGCATTTTCTAAAGCTGGCGCAGGGTAATCCGCAAAAGACTGCGATTTTTGACCAGCTCGGCATAGAGCCTAAAAATTATCGTCTTGCCACCCTGCATCGTGCGGAAACGACTGATGGCGGTATTGACGCGGTTGTCCGTATTTTTAAAGCGTTCGAGCAGCTTCCGCAGCTTGTTGTTCTGCCGATTCATCCGCGCACAAGGCCGCTTGCTGAAAAAGCGATTTCGAAATGCGGCTTTCAAAACATCAAATTAATTGATCCGGTCGGCTACCTTGAAATGCTGCTTCTGACTTCAAATGCCTGTCAGGTTTTAACGGATTCCGGTGGACTGCAAAAAGAAGCATGGTTTATGAAGGTACCGTGTGTTACTTTGCGGCAGGAAACCGAGTGGGTGGAAACGCTCGCCGGAAACTGGAATATACTCGCTCAGCTCACCACAGAAGATATTTTTGCTAAAGCGACCAATACAGTTGTCGATAAGGCTGCCCATGAGCAGATGCCGTTTGGCGACGGAAAGGCTTCGGAGAAAATTGCGGCGGTGCTGGCACGAGAGTCGGGCGCAAAGTTATAAAACAGCTGCTTGCAGTGTATAAGGGGAATATATGAATATCCTATATATTAATCACTATGCCGGCTCCGACCGGCACGGAATGGAATTTCGCCCGTATTTCATGGCGAAACGCTGGGCGCAGGCGGGGAACAACGTAACCATCGTCGCCAGTTCCTATTCGCATCTACGTACTAAAAATCCGGATATGCAGGGCAAAAAAACGATGGAGCAGAACATTGACGGAATCCGTTACTTTTGGATTAGCGGTTCTGAGTATCACGGAAACGGCGTCGGCAGGATTAAAAATATGCTGAGCTTTCTGCGCGGACTATACCGATATGGCAATGAAATTGCGGCGCAGGGGAAGCCTGATGTTGTAATTGCCTCATCCACCTATCCGCTCGATATTTATCCGGCCCGCAAGCTTGCAAAAAAGTATGGTGCGATGCTGATTTACGAGGTGCATGATCTTTGGCCGCTCAGCCCGATTGAGCTCGGCGGAATGAGCCCGCGCCATCCGTATATCATGCTCATGCAAGCGGCGGAAAATTATTGCTATCAGCACAGCGATTACGTTGTTTCACTTTTGCCCAAAGCGCAGGAGCATATGGTTGAACATGGGTTAAAGCCAGAAAAATTTATTTGCATCCCCAACGGGATTGTCAAAGCCGACTGGGAACAGCCAATGGCAAATCCGCCGGTTTATTATGATAAGCTGAAGCAATACCACGACGAAGGGTACTTCCTGATTGGCTACACGGGTGCTCATGGAATCGCAAACGCGCTAAACAGCTTTGTCGAAGCAGGAGAGCAACTGCGCGATCAGAAAATCAAGCTGCTCTTAGTCGGCCCCGGTCCTGAGCGCGATCACCTGATCCAAAAGGTAATCGACTTAAAATTAGGGGATACGGTGGAATTACTGGAGCCGGTCAAACGAAATCAGGTGCCGGAGCTTTTAAACCAAATGGATGCGCTCTATGTTGGTTTGCAGCGCCAGCCTCTGTTTCGTTTCGGGGTCAGCCCGAATAAACTGATGGATTACATGATGGCCGCTAAGCCGGTCATTTTCGCGATTGACGCTGGAAACGATATGGTAGCGGATGCGGGCTGCGGAATTTCGATTGAGCCGGAGGACAGCACCGCAATTGCACAGGCCGCCCAAAAGCTTGCGTCTCTCCCCAAGGAACAGTTGCAGGCAATGGGGGAACACGGCAGAGAATATATTCTCGAAAACAATGAGTATGATGTGCTTTCGCAAAAATTTCTTGATGTATTCAAAATGCCATATTAATTGATTTGTATATTCAAAAAGGACGAAAAGTGGGGCAGTCAATTGACTGCCCCACTTTTTATAGTCCCAGTTCATTCATTTTGTCGCGCAG
>DAMDEB010000096.1:4014-12313 GCA_032090075.1 Caproiciproducens sp. | reverse complement strand
CTGGCACCGCGTTCTATCTGGCCATAAAAACTAAGCGATAATCCTAATAATTCAACAGCCTCTGCTTGAGTAATGTGTAATTCCGATCTACGTTCGCGAAGCCTTTCGCCCATCTCCATTAGGAATTTGGAGGTAGATGTTGAGCTAGATTTCATGTTGGCACCTATCTCTTTCTGTTTTTATTTAATTTTATCGCGATTAAAAGAATAGTGAAAGTGACAGTTAGCGTGTATTTTATCATAATATATACTCAAATAGTACATATAAATAGATTCCAATAGTATATGATGCCTTTTGCCAATATATTTACCGGCCTAATTATAACTTCATTTTTTTACCATTCGGTAGCTATATGTAACCACTCGGTCAAAATATATTTACAAATAGACTTTTTTACTTTATTCTATAATTGAATTCAAATTAGAACTTATTTACAAGATGTGGTTAATTTTGCTGCTTGAATAAATAATGAAATAAGACATTAGGTACAACGAAAATTGGTTATTTATGACAAGAAATTTAAAGATCAATTATTAATAAAGTTTAGCACACCTGTTGAAAAACAGGGTCGCAAAGCCCACGGGTCTACGGTTTAATTGCTATGACAGCCGGGTTGCAGTTAAAAATCAGGAGCCGCATGTCTCCTGGTTTTTTTATGCCAAATTTTAAAAATGGCGGTGATGAAATTGCAGTCTTCAGAAAAAGCACTTTTATTGTTCAGATTAAAGAAGGCTAACAAAAAGGAAGTAAACTGCGGCACTAGCAACGTCCTTGCAAAACACCAAATTGAGGATGTTGCTGTATTGGTAATAGGAGATGACAGAGTGTGGTTCACTCCATCTGCTCTGCCAAGACATCCTGGCACAAACCTACAGGTGTTCCTACCTCTTGTGCGGCCGTACATACGTCAAAAAATAAAACACACAGAGGCAGACGTCATTCTCATGTAAGGAAACATAAAATTGAAAGTGATGACGATCCTGCTGATAGCGGATGCCTTGGCAGTATTAGCAAAAAGGCCGGGTTTACTGAGAAAAACAGTAAACCCGGCCTATTTGCATTTCCAAGATATTTAATAAATTGCCGATCACCCCCGTTTCTGGCGTTTTGATTTTTCAAAATTCAGAAACGGAGGAAAAGACCTTGAAAAATTATAAGGACAACGATTATGCCCTCAATAAGTTCAGCGAGGGCATTGTATACCGTTTCGCGGACCGAATTGTAGAGATCACCATGGAAGATTACCTTATGGAGAATCCCGGCAAAACAGAGCATGATTTTTTGGAATTGAAAGCTATGTCGGATGAAATTTATCATCGGCAGGCTGTGAACACGAATCGGACAAGCCGTCTGGATGTGAGTATCAACGGGTTGGAGGAAACAGAACAGCTTGCTACGGGTTCCCTCGATACGGAGTTGATACATAAAAGCGATACAAAAAAGGCCATGAAAGCTGCAAAGAAGCTCCTTGAAAGCGGCCTTTTGACAGAGGTGCAAAGACGGCGGTTCCTATTGCATTTCTATCAGGGATTGTCTATACGCCAGATTGCAGAAAAAGAGTCCGTACATCAAAGAGCCGTATGGGACAGCTTACAATGGTCTGCAAAAAAATTAAAGAAATTTTATAATGAGTGACTCGTCACCCCCCTCCTTTTTTGACGTTAGGTGAAAGGATTTCTCAAAATTTTCTTTCACCGGTACGTTGAAAACTGAATATGGGTGTGATGGGTACATTACCGGCAGAAACAAGCGACATACCGGGACACGCCAAGACGAGGGCTTTGCCTTCCGAGCGATCATGTCTGCGGTTGTTACGCTCCGTGGTGGAGTGGATTGCGATAATCCCTGCCGGGCCATCATGATACATCTGCTTTGAACGCTTCACCGCATTGAGCAGCCCGGTAGACGGCCGAGAAAACGCATCACCCTCGTTTGAGAAAGAATGAGGGGCGGCTTTTATGGATTCCGGCAAAACCGGCCGGAACGCTCACCACACCTTTGCTGAACGCTAATCGCTTGTGATTAGCGTTTGATACAACAAATCTATCGTGATCTATGGGAGCGATAGAAACCATGCGGCGGAACAGGTTAATAAAGTCAGCAGACTTCCAAAACTGTTTCCTGCTTCCGCCGCATTCTTGTGTCGCTCCTTTAGGCAAGCAAAGGAGGCTTAAAAGCTATGAACGGACCTTTCCGCATGGCGGACATTCAAAACAAAATTTATGAAGCGGGGCTGTTCCGGCCGGAGGAACGCATTGTGCTGACGGCCGGGAACTGTGTGCTTTTAGAATACTATACCGGAAAATCCTACAGTTACCGCATGATAGAATTAACAACCTTAAAGGCAAAACGCCTTTTCTCAAGACAACACCCTCTAAACGAAAGCGGCTATCAGAAAGCGATGGACAGGATGCTTTCACAGGCGGCCCCGACAGAATCGGACAGCCTTCCGCCAGACCCCAACATAAGGGCCAGAAATCTCTTGCAGAATATTTTCGTAAGCATCCTGCCAAAGCATGGGATGGAGTTTCGGGAGAACCAAGCCGCTCTTGCGCTGGAAATGCTTCAGGCTTTGCAGGAAAACAAATTGGCGCTCTGTGAGGCAGAGGTGGGAACGGGAAAAACCCATGCTTACATATTGGCAGTGACAGTCCATAACTTGTTCAGCGAACGCAGGCTGCCAACCGTTATATCCACCTCGACCATCGCGTTGCAGAAGGCTTTGACCGAAGAATATATCCCACAGATTTCCGATATTCTGATGGAGCACCGGATTATTGACAAGCCGCTTTCCTTCGTGGTACGCAAGGGAAAATCCCACTATGCCTGTGACAGCCGGGTAAAGGGGTATCGAGCTTCCATTTCTCACAACAACAGTATGGAGGACAAGGAATTGCTTTCCACTCTTACCGGCCTTTTTACCGGCGCCTGTCCTCTTGATCTGGACGGGCTGCCCCTAACCGACTATGTAAAATCCTGTATCTGTGTGGAACGCTGTTATGCCAACTGCGATTTGTTCCCAATCTGCCGTTACCGTGATTTCATCCGAAAGGCGCAGTCCCTCTATTATGATTTTCAGATTGCCAACCATAACCTTGTGCTGGCGGATGTATTAAGCCGGAGAAGCGGAAGAAAGCCGTTATTCCCGACTCATGGACTCATAATCTTTGATGAGGCACACAAGCTCCTTGACGCTGCCCGGCAGATGTACGGTATGATGCTAGAAAACGTGGAGCTGGAACGGCTGGTGGCGAGCATTTACCACGCCATAGGCGGGAACAACCCGGATAAGGCGGAGATTGTGAAGCTGTGTGATAATACGGTGCTCAGTCAAAATTCTCTGCTCTTTGAGGCGCTGAGATACTCCGCAGGCACAGGATATGGAAAAAACTGCTATGCCGTACAAATCGACCTCAACTGCATACTGGCTTTGAAAACACTGATGGCTGTTTTACGCAGGCTGTCAGTGCTCTTTTTTACCACTTCCCGTGAAAAGAAGGAACGTTACGACCGGCTGGTAAGCCGGATGGAGAAGCAGGAGGCGAAGCTCTCCATCCTGTCCCACCATTCGCAGTCCATTCTCTGGCTGGAAATGACCGGGGCAGCGGCCTGCCGTGTCTGCGCCCTGCCAAAGCAGCTTGATTATCTGCTCTTTGAGGACATTTGGAGTGAGGATATTCCCTTCATCCTCACCTCCGGTACGCTTTCGGTCGGGGGCGATTTTTCCCACTTTAAACGAGACAATGGGATTGCTATGGCTGAGAGCCGCCGTGTTTTTGAAACCAGCAAGGCTTCCCCCTTTGATTATCCGAATAACGCCCTGCTGTATCTTCCGCGGGATCTGCCGTTTCCGACCGCCGGAGACGGCAATTACTTTCGAGCTGTGACCGGCAGGCTGATGGAATTGATTGAAGCCACCCATGGGCATACCATGATCCTGTTCACTTCCTATCGCATGATGGAGCAAGTTTACGATGAGCTGAGCAAGCTAATCACTGCTTTTCCTCTGTTTCGGATGGGAAAAGGCCGCCTGGACGCGCTTGCCGCTTTCCGGAAAAGCGGCAACGGGATTCTTTGTGCCAGCGACAGCGCCGGTGAGGGAACCGATATGGCCGGCGATGTGCTGTCCTCACTCATTGTCGTGCGGCTGCCATTCCCGGCCCCCGACCCGGTGCTGGAATATGAGAAGTCCCTGTACAGCGATTTTCATGGATACCTGAATGAAATCATCGTTCCGGGAATGCTGATCAAGCTGCGCCAGTGGATTGGCCGGGGCATCCGCAGAGAAAGCGATACCTGTGTTTTTTCCATTCTCGACAGCCGGGTAAACCACCGATACCGAAATGATGTGCTGTCGGCTTTGCCCGATATGCCGGTTACGGAACAGCTTTCAGATGTGGAAAGGTTCATTCTGTCAAAAAAGGACAGAGGGTACTTTTAATAGGACAAACGGCAGTCAGCGGCTTACTGGAGTTTGTTAATAAAAAGGTGAAAGCTGGATAAAGAAAACATGGAAAAAGTCAATCGGGCCCTAGCTGTCAGCTTTGGCCTGTGAAGGAGTACATCATGGAACAAAAGTCGTTCGGGTACGACGCTTACTCTCTGCTGTTCCGAGAATACCCCGATGTGGTTGATGTGAAGCAGCTCAGCGAGATGCTGGGCGGCATCAGTTCAAAAACAGCATGCCGTCTTTTGCAGGAAAACAAGATTGAACATTTCAAGATCGGACGGATTTATAAAATTCCTAAAATCCATGTGCTGGAATATCTGAAGGTCTTAAGTAAGTTGCCGGAAAAAGATTGAATTTAGCGTGGTAAAGCGTTGAATTATCAGCGGGTATCTGCTATAATAATGTTGTCAATGGCAGGTGCCTCTGGCTGTAAAGAAGGAGGTATTCGACTAAGATGGTTACAGGGCATCTGCGTGAAAAGAACGGCATTTATCAGATTATATTGAATTACAAGGATGACAAAGGAAAATACCAGACAAAGTCTATCAGCACGGGGTTGCCTGTTAAGGGCAACAAAAAGCGGGCGGAAGATATGCTGCAAGCGGAACGGAAAAAGTTTGAGCAGAAACCGGAGAATGACAGCAAAGACATTCTGTTTTCAGACTATTTGCTAAGCTGGCTTGACATGATGAAGAACAGTATCGAAATCACAACTTATGGTTCATATTTCTATGTTGTCAAAAACCACGTTGTTCCGTATTTTAAGGAAAAGAAGCTCCTGCTTCGAGATGTAAAGCCGAAACATATTCAGGATTTCTATCAGTACGAAATGAACGACAAGGGTGTTTCTGCCAACACAGTTATTCACTATCATGCCAACATCCGAAAGGCTTTACAGTATGCGTTTGTGACAGGATTAATTCCGTCCAACCCCGCCGACCGCGTACAACGCCCTAAGAAGCAGTCGTTCGAAGGAAGCATCTACAATGAAGAAGAATTGGAAAAGTTGTTTCAGGTTGTGATGGGGACACCAATTGAATTGGCGGTTCTCCTTGGTGCGTTTTATGGCCTGCGCCGGAGTGAAGTCGTTGGGTTGAAATGGGATTCTATCGATTTTGTCCAGAAAACCTTTACGATCCGGCATACCGTTACGGAAGTTAGCATCGACGGCAAATTTCTGACGGTCGCACGCGACCGCACCAAGACAAAATCCAGTTGCAGAACGTTACCTCTTGTTGCTCCTTTTGAAAAGGTACTGCAAGAGTTGAGGCAGAAACAGGAAAAAAATCAAAAATTATGCGGCAGCTCCTACTGTAAAAAATATCTTGATTACATTTATGTGAACGAAATTGGAGAGCGGATCAAGCCGGCGTATATTACGGATCATTTTCCACGCGTGCTGGAGCAAAATCACATGCGCAGAATTCGTTTTCACGATCTCCGCCACAGTTGCGCGAGTTTGCTGTACGCTCATGGAGTAAGCCTCAAGGAAATACAGGAGTGGCTGGGGCATAGCAATATCGGCACAACCGCCAATATCTATACCCATTTAAGTTTCGATTCGAAGGTTTCCTCTGCCAACGCGATCCTGAATGTTTTTCCCGGTGCTCCATCCCTTACACATCCCTTACAGGAAAAAGAAGTAAATTCCGCACATTTCGCAAATTCAGCGAAACGTAAAAGAACAAAAAAAGTCTCCAAACCCGCATGAATACTGGGTTTGGAGAAGTTCCATTTTGGTGCCGCCAGCCGGACTTGAACCGGCAAGGAATCACTTCCGAAGGATTTTAAGTCCTTTGTGTTTGCCAATTTCACCATGGCGGCAAATTCAATTTTAACATTCCTGAATTTCGTCACTTCGGAAAATTAAGGGATGCAAGTAAGGGATGCGAGACAGAAAATAGTTTTGAACCTTGAAAAAATTTAATAGCCATGTGGGTTTGCGGGTTTCAGGCGACGATGGGGCCAACGGATTTTAAGTCCCTTGCGTCTGCCGATTCCGCCACACCAGCAATTTCGACAGTTGCTATTATAGCATAGCGCGGCAGCAAAATCAAATAAAATTTAAATATTATTGAGTTAAATTAATTTCGACCTTATTTTTACTGTGATATTCCTTTGTTGAGTCATCGCGAATAACCTCCGACTGGTTTTTATGAAGCAGCATGGTAAGGGGATAAACGTCAACCCAGATTTCATTCGTGCCCTCTTTTTGACTTTCGTCAAAAATAAGCTGAAGTCCAAAATGCAGATGGCTTACTTTAATATTATTTACATTTTCTTTTGTACTGTAACCTGTGTGCCCCACATATCCGATCACATCACCGGCAGTTACCGTTTGACCAACGGCAAGCCCCTGTGCATATGGACGATTCTGCCTTAAATGTGCATAATAATAATAGCGCTGTTTGTCAAAACTGCGGATTCCGATACGCCAACCACCATATTGATTCCATCCTAGTGCTTCGACAACGCCGGACTCTACTGCAATGACCGGAGTACCCGTCGCGGCAATCATATCGTGACCGAGGTGCTGCCGTTTATAGCCGTAGGTTCTTGATGCACCAAAATCATCATAGTCTTCGTAGGGAAAAGTCTTGGCAATAGGCGAAAATCCCATTAGGCCATACTTTTCCTCTCCGTTTACTTTATAGCTGCCTACTAGGCCGCCAAGCACAGCGGAATATGCTTTATAATAATAATTATAATATTTCATATCTTTGCTCAAATCGGCTATGCTCTGTGTCTTCAGCTTTGAAACGAGCACATCCATATCATTGCTCTTATAGGATGCAAAATTGCCGCCGTATTTTGCAGCCAGATAAGCAAGCAGCTCTATCCAGCTCTGCTTTTTTTCCTGATCGTGAGCAGAAATATCGATTTGAAGCGATTTTTGCAGTGCGGCGTACGGTACGTTAAATTCAACGTACTTTATGTAATCACTCTTTTTTTCCTGCGCCTGTGCCGCCGCAGTAACAGAACCGCTGTAATATAAAATTGCAGCGGCCGCTGCTGCGATAATAAAAAGCAGAAAAGCAAACAATCTTTTCATCTTAATAATATGATAAAACAAACTATCACCTACTGTCCTATCATTATTATGTTGATAAAATCAAAAATATTGCTAAAAATTTATAGATCGTCGGCATCTTGAATCGGGATATCACCGTCCCTCGCGGTGCCGGTGTAGCTTCCCATTACATCGGTTGGGATTTCACTTTTACTCATGTTTTGCAGTGTGGCGACCATTATTTTAATTTTAGCTTCAGCTTGGGCTTGTTCTCTATCCTTTTGGTCATCATTATCATATTTTAACATCAAAAATCACCTCATGCTTATTATGAACCACATGAGGTGATTTATGAATTTTCATTAAGTGAAAGTGTTCGTGCCTGGCGGTTACAATACAGCCGCCACCGTTTGAAACATAATTTTAATATCGTTCAGTACAGTAATATGCTTTGTATACGCGAGGTTGTACGCCATTTTAGGCGGCAGAATCTGTTCCACATAAATTTGTTCCGGGTCGCCGCCGGAATTCAGCAGCTCGTCCTCGTCTTTAAACGCAATGCTGGAGGTCGCGGTAATGCCGGGGCGAATCAGCAAGGTCGCCATAAACTCCGGAGTGTAGGCATCGACATACTTGCGAACCTCGGGCCGCGGGCCGACAAGGCTCATGCTTCCGCCGAGCACATTGAAAAGCTGGGAAAACTCGTCAAGACGAAGCTTTCGTATGAAACGGCCTACTCTCGTAATGCGTGGGTCTTCTCCCACTGTAAGCGACAAGCCAATTTTATCAGCATCCTGTACCATCGTTCTGAATTTATAGATTTTAAAATCCTGATTATA
>DAMDEB010000096.1:2902-4004 GCA_032090075.1 Caproiciproducens sp. | reverse complement strand
CCCGCCCCTGCCGATAAAACACCGGCCCTTTGGAATCGAGCTTAACTGCAAGCGCTAAAATCAGAAAGAATGGCGAAAGTACAGCCAGAATCAAAAAGGATACAACTACATCGAATACGCGCTTAGCACCGAGCGAAAAGCGCCGGCTGGAAAGCTGCTCCCAATATTTTTTTGTATATTCATTCTTCATACTGTCAGGAAGTGCTTGATAAGTCACGGCATGTTCTCCATTCTTTTATTGAATTCAAATAATTTGAGTATTGAGATACCAAAACAACCGGCAGATTGTTTCGCTTTATATAAAATTATTTTATATTATATCACAAGTCTTGGCAGGACAACAAATTTTTATGATACATCCTGCAATATATTTACATTTACTGTGATAAAATGCTATACTAATAAATATTATTTCTAATTCAAAAATAAGGGGATCTGAAAGATGTATTATCTGGGAATTGACCTTGGCGGAACAAACATAGCAGTTGGCGTTATTGACGAAAATAACCACATTGTTGCAACAGCAAAACGAAAAACAAGAGTGCCGTGCGCTCCCGATGATATGTGCGAGCAACTTGCGACCACAGCTTTTGAAGCGCTTGACAACGCGAAACTAACCATAGACGACGTTCCATGGGTAGGTATCGGCACACCCGGTACAGTGAACCGTGGCAGCGGAGTGGTTGAATTTGCCAACAACCTGCAATTCAACAATTTAGAATTGAAAAAGCTTCTCGAAGCGCGTATGAATAAAACAGTGATCGTTGAAAATGACGCCAACGCAGCGGCATATGGCGAATATCAGGCGGGCGCTTTAAAAGGAGCAAAGAATGCGGTTGCGATTACGCTTGGTACCGGTGTTGGCAGCGGAATCATCATCGATGGTAAAATTTATGCAGGAACAAATTATGCCGCGGGTGAAATGGGACATACTGTAATCGTGTATAACGGGCGTCACTGCACTTGCGGGCGCGACGGCTGCTGGGAGGCTTATGCTTCTGCAACCGGCTTAATCAAAACAACAAAAGAAGCGATGCTGAAATCTGACGACCATCTTAGCCCAATTTGGGAGATTGTTCACGGTGACATAAACAATGTTGAC
>DAMDEB010000096.1:0-2892 GCA_032090075.1 Caproiciproducens sp. | reverse complement strand
GCGCGCCGGTGACCCTGTGGGCCAAGCGGTTGTGGACGAATACATCTCGTACCTTGGCTGCGGACTTGCCAACTGCATCAACATATTCCAACCGGACATACTATGCATCGGCGGCGGAATTTGCAATGAGGGCGAAACTTTGATGAAGCCATTACGTGAGTATCTTGCCCACCAAGTCTATACTGTAAACACAAAAAAGCAAACGAAGCTTTGTATCGCTGAACTTGGAAATAATGCCGGTATTATCGGTGCGGCACTGTTAGGCAAATAACTCTTTAAAAACAGCAAGAAGAAAGGTCGGATTGATTGTGAGTATTGAAAAATCTGTATTTGGTAAAATGCCGGATGGTACAGTCATCGACAGTTTTGTACTAAAAAATACAAGCGGCATGACTGCTCAGGTCATCACCTACGGCTGCCGTATCGTGAAGCTCATGACAGCGGATAAAAGCGGTAAATTCGGCGACGTGGTTTTAGGTCATGACACCTTTGAAGAATACCTTAAACCTAACGATGTTTTTGGAGCCGCTGTCGGACGTTTTGCGAACCGAATCGGCGGAGCGGAATTCGAGATAAACGGGCGGAGCTACCCGCTTACCGCAAACGACGGAAAGAATTCACTGCACAGCGCCCCCGGCGGCTTTCAAGACCGTGTGTGGAGGGTAAAATGCAGTGACAATAACGACGACGCACCGTCTGTCACCTTTGCGTATCGCAGTGAAGACGGCGAGTGCGGTTTTCCGGGAAATCTGGATGCCACCGTCACCTATTCCCTATCTACGGACAATGCTTTGATTATTGAATATGGCGCGAAAACTGATTGTGAAACGCCGGTCAACCTTACGAACCATACCTATTTCAACATCAGCGGTGACATAAGGAAGGATATTTTATCCAACGAATTGCAAATCAATTCGGATTACATTACTGCAGTAGGTTCTGATTTGATTCCGACCGGAAAACTTACGCCCGTGGCCGGAACAGCTTATGATTTTAACACAGCAAAAACCATTGGTCAGGATATCAAAGCGGATGACGCACTGTTAAAAAGCTGCGGCGGTTATGACCATAACTTTGTCATCAAGGGTGCTGACGGGATGAAAAAAGTTGCGGAGCTTTATGATCAGGCAAGCGGACGTTTGATGATGGTATTTACCGACATGCCGGGAATCCAAATTTATACCGGAAACAGCTTTGGTGATGGTAATATTGGAAAAGGCGGTTTAAAACACCTTGCCCACCACGCAATCTGTCTTGAAACTCAGTTTTTCCCGGATTCGATGCACCATGCCGAATTTCCGTACCAAAATTTAAAGCCGGGCGAAAAATACAAATCTACTACGATTTATAAATTCGCTGTCAGATAACCAATTTAAGCGGAATTCTTTTCAGCCTGCCATTTGCTCATATCATATCTCAATTTTTGACGTATTATCTTTGATTTTTTAAGATGAAAGAAGAATTTTTATGAAATGCAGCAAGCTTTTAAAAGCAAATTTTGTTTTAGCATTCGCGTTAGTGTTCCTTCTGTGCACAGAACAGACCGCATTTGCAGAAACCATAGGCAGCTGGACAAAGAAGGCCTCCATGCTAACCCCAAGAGAAAGTTTTCAAACGCAGACAGTGAATGGAAAAATCTATGCGATGGGCGGCAAAAACGGCGGCCTCAATTATTTATCATCAGTGGAGGAATATGACCCCGCGACGAATAGATGGACGGCAAAAGCGCCAATGTCAGCTTCAAAGTCGGAATCCAAACTGGTGGCGGTCGGCGGAAAAATTTATGCATTCGGCGGCTTTGTCGAAGGTGCTGATCAGAATGAAATAAACCCGTTGCATTATAGTTCAGCAGTAGAAGAATACGACCCGGTGTCGAATACCTGGACTGCAAAAGCTCCGATGTCCACTCCGAAATTTTATTTTCAAACAGAGGTAATCGACGGAAAAATCTATGTGATGGGCGGCAATGACAAAAACTCCTTAGCTACAGTAGAAGAATACGACCCGGCATCGGATACATGGACCACAAAGCAGTCAATGTCTTCACCAAGAACTTTTTTCAATACAGAAGTAATCAACGGAAAGATTTATGCAATTGGCGGCAATGACAGCCAAGGCCGTATCACTACGGTAGAAGCGTATGACCCGCAGTCGGATGCATGGACGGAAAAAGCGGCTATGCCAACTGAAAGATATAGTTTTAAGACGGAAGCAGTCGGAGGGAAAATCTATGTAATTGGCGGTCAGAGCTATACAGGCAGCTTCATAGCTCCGATAGAAGAATATGATCCTGTTTCGAACACATGGGCGGAAAAGGCAGCCATGCCAACTGAAAGATTTGGTTTTGAAACAGAAGTAACCGGCGGAAAAATCTATGCGCTCGGCGGTTGGAATGGAATTGTTAAATCTTCCACGGTGGAAGCGTATGACCCCATATCAAACACATGGAAAACAGAGGCTCCCATGACGGCTACAAGAGAGCGTTTTCAGACAGAGGTAATCGATGGGAAAATCTATGCACTCGGCGGTTATGACAACGGGTATGGCTCATCCTCATTAGAGGTTTATGCCAGCAATCAGATTACTCCGGCTACAGTAGCCACCAATATTAGCGGGGTAAAGCTTGATACAGGTGCAAAGCTCACGGTCAAAGCCGGAAAAACCTATCAGTTCAAAATAACGTCAAACGCAAAACCAACGTTCATCTGCGGCAATCACTCGATATTTAAAATCGTCGCACACAGTTCTAAAGGAAATAATTATTACTTTAAAGTCAAAGCGGTCGGTAAGGCCGGCCAGTCGGCAGGATTTTATATAAATGGTTCCCGCATCCCTTCCACAGTGGGAACCATTCGTTAGCCATGTTCCAAATTCCTGTATTCGCCACCCTTG
>DAMDEB010000095.1:11469-12367 GCA_032090075.1 Caproiciproducens sp. | reverse complement strand
TCTAAAATAAAAATATAACGAAAAGGGCTTGCATTTTTATGGCTAATCTGATAAAATATCCATGTTGCGATTCTATTTTAAGCCCCTTTGAAGGAGGTGCAGACACATGGCAAAATGTGAAGTTTGTGGCAAGGATATTGCTTTCGGTATAAGGGTTTCTCACTCACATAGACGTTCAAATAGAACCTGGAAGCCTAATATTAGACGCGTTAAAGCAGTTGTTAACGGTACTCCTAAGCGTATTTACGCCTGCACCCGTTGCTTGCGTTCCGGCAAGGTTACTCGAGCCGTTTAATGCAAAACAAAGCATTCCGTTTGAGGAGCCCGGGCGGCTCCTTTTTTCTGTCCAAAATTAGGTAACAAAAAGGCAAGTTGTTTACACAGCTTGCCTTTTTGTTTTATGCTTTATGCTTTATCTTTATCTTCTGCTCCGTACCGTTTTTTAATCTCTCAATATTAGGCTTGTGTTCCAAAATCAAGACAATTGCCATCAACAGCGCAATGGCTGTTGTTATCAGCACATATGAAAATGAAACCGGCCCAATGGCTGATTTGTCGCCCCGATAATCCACAAAATAAGAGATCAGGAACGTTGCCACCGGAAACGCTGCTGCACCGCAGATTGAGGAAAGAGATACAATTTTTGTAAATAAAAAAACAATTATAAATAATCCAATTACAATAATGAAAACGCGCCAGTCAATCAGCGCAATCATCGCGGCGCTTGTTAAAACACCCTTACCGCCTTTAAACCCAAAATAAATCGGGAAAATATGTCCAATTACACAGGCAACACCGGCAATATAAGCACCGTATTGTGCTATCATAATCGGAACCCCGGTTAAACCGCAAAGATATTGAAAAACCATTCTGCCGAGCATTACCGAAATCGCACCTT
>DAMDEB010000095.1:10488-11459 GCA_032090075.1 Caproiciproducens sp. | reverse complement strand
CAAAATCAAAAACAAAAGTAAAAACAGCCGCTTTTGCTCCCACGGAGCGCAAGACGTTTGTAGCCCCTGCGTTACCGCTGCCCAATGTACGGATATCGGTATTATGGTCGAATACTTTTGTAAAAATGATAGAAAAACTAAGGCTTCCCAGGAAATATGAAATAAGCGCCACAAAAATTGAGGATAGTCCAAAATCAACAAAATATTTGAACATCAATACAACCCCCTTAATTATTTATCTCCGCGCTCACGCACGATAAATCTTATCGGAGTACCTTCGAGCCCAAAGGTTTCACGAATTCTGTTTTCGAGATACCTCTGATATGAAAAGTGAAACAATTTTGCGGAATTAACAAAGCACACAAAGGTTGGCGGCTTAACAGTAGCCTGCGTCATGTAGAATATTTTCAGCCTCCTTCCCTTATCGGTCGGTGGCTGAACCCTCGCCGTAGCCTGTGATAGAACATCATTGAGCATACCGGTTGAAATACGCATGGAGTTTGAATTTGCAACGTGCTTAATCAGTTCAAAAAGCCGATCCAGCCTTTGCCCTGTTTTCGCTGAAATAAAGATCATCGGCGCATACGACATGAAGGAAAAATCTTCTTCAAGGCTCTTTCTGTAATCAACCATGGTGTGGTCGTCTTTTTCTATCGCATCCCATTTATTGACCACAATGACGCAGCCTTTTCCGGCTTCATGCGCTAAACCGGCTACTTTTGAATCCTGGTCAGTAAAGCCCATCGTAGCATCTATCATAATAACACAGACATCTGCCCTCTCAATGGCCATTTGTGCACGGATGACGCTGTATCTTTCGATGGTATCGTCAACCTTGCTTTTTCTGCGCAATCCAGCTGTGTCAATTAATGTAAAGCGTCCGAACTTATTTTCAATTGTCGTGTCAATTGCGTCGCGCGTTGTTCCGGCAACATCAGAAACAATACATCTTTCCTCCCCGGAAATTTTAT
>DAMDEB010000095.1:5337-10478 GCA_032090075.1 Caproiciproducens sp. | reverse complement strand
AGAGATGACTTTCCGACATTCGGCTTACCGATAATGGCAACTTTAATCAATTCAGTATCGGATTCATCGCTTTCCTGCGCGGGCAGATACTCAATAATTTTGTCGAGCAAGTCGCCAGTGCCATGTCCATGCACTGACGAAACTGGTATCGGGTCACCAAGACCCAAATTATAAAATTCAAAAAACTCAGCCGGCGGGCTGCCGACCATGTCGCACTTATTCACGCATAAAATGATGGGTCTGCCGCTTTTAAGAAGCATCGCCGCAATGTCGGAATCCGTCGCCACAACGCCGGTGTGGATATCGGTAATCAAGAGAATAACATCCGCCGCGTCAATTGCAAGCTGTGCCTGCATTCTCATTTGTGACAAAATAGGGTCGCTTGTGCTTGGCTCTATTCCTCCTGTGTCAACGATTGAAAATTTACGGCCGCTCCATTCGCAGTCACCGTAAATCCGGTCCCTGGTCACGCCCGGCGTATCATCCACAATAGAAAGACGCTGACCGATTAGTTTATTGAAAAGAGTTGATTTGCCGACATTTGGTCTGCCGACAATTGCAACTACCGGTTTAGACAATATGATCACTCCCTAATACTATATTTAAAAGCTCGTATCCGTCATTCGGGGATACAACAATCTGAATATTTAAAGCCTTGCTCAAATCTTCAAGCGAAACATCGTCGAGAAAAATATCTCCCTCACGGCGGAGCATAACATTCGGGACAATCAATTCATCGCCTAAGTCCAATCCGCTAAGCTGTTTTATAATATCTTTGCCGGTAATTAAACCCGTTACATTGATAGTATCACCAAAAAAATCATTTACAATTGGAATCAGATTACAAGTTAGATTATTGCATTTTATTCTTAATTCGTCAAGTAAAGCATCCATAAATTTATAGACACTTGTGCCGGTAATCATCGTCACGTGACGTTTTTGCTTGGGCACATTAAAATCGTTTAACGCCGCTTCAAATTCTTGTTTCAAATTAGCCATTAATCCCACACCGTTTTCCAGTTGATCGAAATTCCCATAGAATTCAGCTGGTGGAATAGAACGCTGCGCTTTTAAATAAAATTCGTCCGCAGCATAACAAATTCTCTCACCGCATTCAGCCATAAACCGGTCGCCGAACTCCTCGATAATTTGGATCGTTTCTTCAGCTGAAGGCTTGTCATACGGCTCGAGTGGAAAAAGATCTTGCCGGTACTTTGTGAGTCCAACCGGAACCAGCGCAATGCTCTGTACTGCCGGATAAAGCTTCCCGAGATCAGTCAAGCTGCGTTTAAGCTCGTCTCCGTCATTTATGTTCCTGCAAAGTACAAGCTGACAATTTATTTTAATGCCGGCCGCGGCAAGCTGGTACAAAATATCAAGTGATTTGCCAGCAAATTTGTTTCCCATCATTTTTACACGCAATTCTGGGTTTGTAGTCTGAACAGAAATGTTAATCGGACTAATGTGCATTTTGATAATACGGTCTACATCATGTTGATTCATATTGGTCAGCGTAATATAGTTGCCAAATAAAAATGATAAACGTGAGTCATCATCTTTAAAATACAGAGTGCTTCGCATCCCTTTCGGCAATTGGTCAATAAAACAAAAAATGCATTTGTTTCGGCATGAAATCTGCTTGTCCATCAAATAGGTTTCAAATTCAAGTCCAATCGATTCATACTCTCCCTTTTTGATGTTAATAGCCCGCGTGTTTTGATTCATATCGATCAATACAATGGATAAACTTTTACTCGTTTCATAAAAACGGTAATCAAGAACATCGTTAATCTGATTGCCATTAATGGTAACAAGGGTTTCCTCCGGAAGGATTTTGGCCTTTGCGGCTGGGCTATCCTTATCAACCGATAAAATTTTAACTGGCATGGCAACTCCTCACAATTAATTAATAAAAAAATAAGAGAAGGATTCCTCCTTCTCTACATTTCTGGAAAATTAAATAAAAACTTACGCTTCTATTTTAATAACTTCCCTGCCGTTGTAGTAACCACAACTGCCGCAAACTCTATGTGGAGTCTTGAACTCACCACATTTAGGGCATTTCACCAGAGCAGGAGCGCTAATCTTCCATACATTAGAACGTCTTTTATTCTGTCTCGCACTTGATGTTTTTCTCTTTGGTACCGCCATCGTCAGCACCTCCTTATAAAACTATGACTAATCTATCAGTTTTTTAAGAGCCTCCAAGCGAGGATCAATCTGATGCAAATCACAATTACATGTTCCATCATTCAGATTTTTACCACAAACAGGACACAAACCTTTGCAATCTTCACTGCATAAATACTTTGTCGGAAGTTCAAGCAGAATATCCGCCCTCGTAAGTTCGTCTAAGTCCAATTTATAATTCGTCACCTGAATAAAATTGTCGTCGTCTTCATTTTCTAAAGACAGAACCAGAACATGTGAAAATGTGTAATTGTAGCATTTGTTGATTTGCCTTGTGCAACGGTCGCATGGAATAGAAAAATCAAACGAAACCTCAGTGTCAAGCTGAGCAAATCCATCATGGTTTTTCACAGTGCCTTTAACCGACACAGGTGATACAAACGGGTTGAATCCGTTGATATCTGTTGATGATAAATCCATCTTGTAATCAAACGAAAAGCTTTCGCCCACGTTCGAAAATACTTTTTTTAAATCAAGGAGCATCATTACACCTCAGCGCTACATTAGCTAATTATATAGGTTTGTACATACTTTGTCAATAGAAAATTACGATATATAGAATAATATTATCGCAAAGATGCTGTCGGAGGCAGCCAGCCCCCGACAGCAAATTCAAAACAAATGGATTTCTTTAGATTTGCACGGACACAGCGCTAATTTCTTTGGGCAATTCGTTTGCATCAACAGAAACCAAAAGCGTAATCTTTGTGTCAGCTAATGCAGAAAGCGAATTCATCTTTTCTGTGAAGCAGTGAAGAACTTTCATATCCTGACCAATGATCTTCAATGTGGAATCGATAAAAATATCTGTAACGTCGTAGTTACCGGCACAAATGCCGCTGATAAAACCGGAAAGTGCGTCCGCGCCTTGAATTTCATAAGCGTCGGAGTCTATTAGTCTTGCCTGATGAGAGATGTCATAAGTCAATTTTAAACCTTTTTCAATAACAACAACATTCCCGTTTGAATTTTCAATTGCTTCATTTGCACGCTCAATTAATTTCTTTGTTTTTCCTGAACCTTTTTTGCCAACAATAAGAGTAATCATGAAAAACTCCCCCTATATTTATATTATTTCCGCTTAAGCGGATATATCTCCTGAATGTTCTACTTTTTTAATCTTGCTTCAAGGGTCTCTTTTTCGGATTCGTAACCCGGTTTACCCAAAAGAGCAAACATATTTTTCTTGTAACTTTCCACGCCCGGTTGGTCAAATGGATTCACTCCCATCATATAACCGGAAATTGCACAGGCTTTTTCAAAGAAATAAATGATATACCCAAGCGTATCCTCAGAAAAATCCGGAGCGTGAAGTACAATGTTGGGAACTCCGCCGTCTGTATGCGCTAAGACAGTGCCTTCAAACGCTTTTTCATTTATGTAGGCCATACTCTTCCCTTGCAGGAAGTTTAAGCCATCTACATTTTCAGGATCATTGCCGATAAACAAATCCTTCTTTGCTTTATCAAATAAAACAACAGTCTCAAACAGGGAACGCCTGCCGTTCTGAATGTACTGGCCCATTGAGTGCAAATCAGTTGAGAAAACAACGGATGCAGGGAAAAGGCCTTTATTGTTCTTGCCTTCACTCTCACCGAAAAGTTGCTTCCACCATTCGCACATCATGGTATAGCATGGCTCATAGCTGACGAGAATTTCAATTTCTTTGCCCTTGCGATACAAAATGTTACGGATAGCTGCGTATTTGTAGCAATCATTGGAGTCTAAGTCCGGATTGCTAAGCTCCATCTGAGCTCTTGCAGCACCTGCCATCAATGCGTCAATGTTTGCGCCGCTTACGGCAATAGGCAAAAGTCCGACAGCTGTTAAAACAGAATATCTGCCTCCAACATCATCCGGAACAACAAAGGTTTCGTAACCTTCTTTTGTTGCGAGCTGCTTTAAAGTACCACGGGCCTTATCGGTTGTACAATAAATCCTCTTTTTGGCTTCTTCCTTGCCATATTTTTTTTCAAGGAAAGCGCGAAATACTCTAAAAGCAATTGCAGGCTCCGTTGTGGTGCCGGATTTCGAAATCATATTGATCGAAACGTCCCTGCCCTCACAGATTTCAAGTAATTCACTTAAAGCAGAAGAACTGATGCTGTTACCGGTAAAGTAGATATCAGGTGTATTTTTCTTTACCGAGTTGTAATTTTGAGAATTCAAAAATTCGATTGCCGCACGCGCGCCAAGGTAAGAACCACCGATTCCGATAACGATAAAAACATCAGTATCTGATTTGATTTTTTCGGCGGATGCTTTAATGCGTGCAAATTCTTCTTTGTCATAATCCGTGGGAAGATTAACCCATCCGATATAATCGCTGCCTGCGCCGCTTCCTGTGTGGAGCAAATCATGAGCAAGTTTTACCTGCGGCGCTATTGCGGCGTATTCATTTTGTCCGATGAAACTTAAAAGATGCTGTGCATCAAGTTTAATAGACATATCATTTCCCCCTCAATGTTACTATTGGTACAAGTATATTTTACAGTATGTTAGTAACATTTGCAAGGCGGAGCACTATATTTTATAAATTTTTCATATTTGTCACTTAAATCATCTTCAAAAGATATCTTGCGATCAGCCTGAACGCAGACTGAAATGTAATTTGTGCCACAGCGGATTTTGCACAAATATTGTACTCTTTCACGACTTCGTCTCCGAGCGTATACGTAATTTTTCCTAAAATCTGACCTTTTTCCACCGGCGCGGCAATATTGTCATTTATCTTGATGTTATATTTGATATCATTTGCTTTTCCTTTTGGGACAAGGATACTGCCGTCTGATTCAACAGCTGTTTCAACCTTGGCGGACATACCGTTTTCTACGGCAACCGGCTGAAGTGCTTCCTGTGGCATAGTAGGTGTCGTCACAGACCAGTTTGCAAAACCAAAGTCAAGCAGAGTAGAAGCCGCTGAAAACCGATCTTTTGTATCGGTTGAACCT
>DAMDEB010000095.1:506-5327 GCA_032090075.1 Caproiciproducens sp. | reverse complement strand
AAACAACTGCAATGAGTTTTACATTATCACGCTCTGCGGTTGCTGTAATACAGCTGCCCGCCTTGCCCGTTGTTCCTGTTTTTAGACCCGTTATTCCCTTATATGTTTTTAAAAGCTTGTTTGTATTTACAAGCTGTGTTTTACCATCGCGTAAATGGTCAATCCAAGTGCCTGTGTAATCGAATATTTTTTTATGTTTTATAAGTTCACGGGACATCACTGCAACATCATAAGCCGAAGTAACATGACCGTCTTCATCGAGGCCATTGCAATTTTTAAAGGTAGTATCTTTCATTCCCAAAGCTTGCGCCTTTTTGTTCATTTGCTGCAAAAATTTATCTTCACTGCCGGAAACATATTCAGCAAGGGCCACTGCTGCATCGTTTGCACTGGCAATAACCGTAGCTTTCAGCATATCGTCCACCGACATGGTTTCCCCGGGCTTGAGCCATATGTCTGAGCCACCCATGGAAGCCGCGTGCTCGCTTGCAGATACGGTATCGGTAAGTTTTATTTTGCCCGAATCCAATGCCTCCATGACAAGAATCAGCGTCATAACCTTTGTGATGGACGCACAGGGGCGTTTTTCATGTGAATTCTTTTCATAGAGCAGTTTTCCGGTTTGTGCCTCCATCAGAACCGATGACGGAGCTTTCACCTCTGTGTCGGCCAGCGCTGCCGCTTTAGCCGGCAAAATTGAAACAAAAATAAATACCGCAAGAAAGCATGCCGACAACTTTTTGAACTTCATATCCAACACCTCCTATTTATTAGTAATTCTTATGCCGAACAGAAAGTTTCTATCCATAAAAAATGAGGCTGAATGAAATTCAGCCTCAAAGAAATGAAAAAATTATTGTCTGACCGGGATTCCATGCTGTGTAAGATACTTTTTAAGATCCGGAATCGTGATTTCACCAAAATGAAAAAGTGACGCCGCAAGCACAGCATCCGCTTTTCCGGTTGTAAAAGCGTCATAAAAATGTTCCATGTTCCCCGCGCCGCCGGATGCAATGACCGGAATAGAAACACTCTGCGATACCTCAGCGGTTAATGCAAGGTCATACCCGTTTTTCATACCGTCACAGTCCATACTGGTAAGCAGTATTTCACCTGCACCAAGACGTGCCGCTTCCTTTGCCCATTCAACTGCATCTTTTCCTGTATCCACGCGTCCTCCGTTAAGATAGACCGTCCATCCCCCAGTTTCCCTGCGTTTTGCGTCAATTGCGCAGACAACGCATTGACTGCCGAACTTTTCCGCTGCTTCGCTGATGATCAACGGATTTTGAAGTGCAGCGGAATTCACAGACACCTTGTCCGCTCCGGCTCTTAAAAGAGCTGTAAAATCATCAACAGTCCTAATCCCGCCGCCAACCGTAAATGGGATAAAAATATGATTGGCAACTTCACTTACAATATTTAAGATTATGCCGCGTGCTTGTGATGAAGCAGTGATATCCAGTAACACAAGTTCGTCCGCACCCTGTTTATCGTACTCAATAGCTGCTTCCACCGGGTCGCCGGCATCGCGCAAGTTAATAAAGGTAGTTCCCTTTACAACCCTGCCATCCTTTACGTCAAGGCATGGTATGATTCGTTTTGCATACATAATGATGACCCCCGAGCAAAATTTCAGTCAATAAATGAAACGAAGTTTTTGAGCATCTGCAAACCCGTTTGGCCGCTCTTTTCCGGATGAAACTGTGTGGCAAAAAGATTTCCACGCTGGACCGACGCATCAATTTGTGCGCCATAGGTCGTTGTTGAGGAAACAACCTCCGGATTTTCGGCCTTCAAATAGTAGGAATGAACAAAATAAACATAGGGATTCTGCTTTAAACCTTGGAACAGACCGTCATTCTTTTTTATATTGAGCGAATTCCAGCCGACATGAGGTATTTTTAGCCCGGTTTCGGCAGGAATTTTAACTATTTTACCATTTAAGACTCCGAGTCCGTTAACATTGGGTGATTCCTCGCTTCCCTCAAAGAGTAGCTGGAGTCCAAGGCAAATACCTAAAAACGGCTTGCCACTTTCAATAAAATCAAGCACCGGGTTCACAAAATGAGAGTTTTTCAAGCAGCTCATTGCGTCGCCAAATGCACCAACCCCCGGCAAAATTGCGGCAGAGGCATTTTTTAGTTCGTCTTTATCAGCTGTAACACGTACATCACACCCTATAAAGTCAAATGCCTTTACAACACTTTGCAAATTTCCAGCGCCGTAATCGATCACAGCAATCATAGCTCATTATCCTCTCAATTAGATATTGTATATATTTTATCATTAATAATTATGAAAGGCAAATGTATTAATTAAAATAAATTGCAAAATATAGATTTGAGGTGAAATTTATGAATGATGAAAAAGTTGACTGGAGCAAAAAAGACGATACAAATAAGTCAACCATGCCAATAAACTATCCAAACGCAAGGTTCGAAAAAACCCATGCCGCAAGGCCGGACGACGACAATGTTGAGGAAGCCAAAAATTGGGTAGACCACGGAAGCCTGTTGTAAGAATCATGATATATAACACGTACCGATAAAAGGGTTTCCAAAAAATCAAAGGCAGCGGTACATATTTGCTACCGCTGCCTTTCTTTCCAAAGTAAAGTCGTACTGAAATCAAATTGGCGCTTTGCTTTTTCTGTACAGTCCCAACGCAGTCGCACCAGTAGCCAGCAAAAGTACAGCAGCGGATAAAATCCAAAGCACAGGAATCGTACTGTAATAAATCACAATGCTGCCCGCAGCTGATGCCGTCAATGATCCTGCTTGTGCCACAAGGGAGTTCAGAGAAAGGATGGAAGCGCGCTTTTCACTTGGAATTTGTTCATTCAAAATCACCGACTCAATTACATTTGCTGCACCAAAGAAGAAGTATATCAGAACGTACATAACGATGAACCCTGCGGCGGAATTTTGTAAAGCAAGGGTAAAAAGGCAAACTGTTATCATCGTTTTTGCCACAATATAAGCGATATTGTGCTTGCTTATTATTTTAGAAAACAATTTACCAATCATCATATTGCCGCACATTGCACTCGCAAAGTATAGGAACGCCAATACACCTAACAGCCACATAAGTGATGAGTTATTAAGAATAAACTGGAATCTTGGCTGCCAATAAATCTCTAAAGTGCTAAATGCAAATCCTGTCGCTGCAATAGAGATGAAAATAGACAAAATTATTTTATTTTTCTTCACGAAAATGGCACTGGATTTAAAGTGAAGTGAAAGCGTGGTTTTCTCTTTTACCTTTCCATCATCTGTTTCATGGATAAACAGCAAGGTGAAAATGCCTGCTAAAATAATAAATATAATTTTAATGATCACATTTAAATCATATTTCCCCATCGTTGGAAAATTATTTTGAGAGAGATTCGGAAGTAGACCTCCGACAATTGCACCAGCTGCAAGTCCGATACATTCTGTTACAGAGAGCAACACGCTCGCTTTATGAATACTTTCCTTGCCAAAGGTCAATACATACCAATCTATAATCAACGCGTCCATAGCTCCCGAGCTGAAGGCCCGCCCGGAACCATAAAACAGGATTGCAACCGCAAGACCACTAAATCCGTTCGAAAACAAAATAATGCCAAAACTAACAACCGTCAGTGTCAGTGAGAGTAAAAAAGTTAATTTTCTTCCATATAAATCAGCGAAAACACCGGACGGCAGTTCAATCACAATAGTAGTAAGTGAATAGATGCCAATAATAATCGCGAGCTGGCTTAGCGTAATTCCTTTGTCCAGTAGCAGTAGGCTTAAAATGGGAACAATCAAACCGGTAGAAAAGCTGTTCAGCAGCATAATAATTGAAAATATTTTTGCGTTCATTTTATTATGATCCCTCCCCGCCTTTTCCATCAAGTCCGGTTTGGTACAGGATCATCTCAAATTCCCACGGTACTGTATTTTCATCGATGTGTTCGTGCTCTTGCACAAATTTAGAAATCAGCTTTAAAAGTTTGGACGAATCTTTGGGACTTAAGTGGATGACCCCGGATAAAAAATCACCAAACTCACCCGTATTTTTGATTCCTTTGGCTGAAAGCGCATGCACGGTATCAGTATAGTTTCCGTATATTTGTGAAATCAAGTTGCGGACAACCACATCGCGGTCATTAGCAAGGCCATCATTGCTGTCCTGTCCAATGCTCACCGTTACACCCGTTAATTTAAAATAATTGGCTTGAATGCCATTTATCTTTTCGTAATGGTCATGCTCTATGAGACCAATTTTCTCAAGCTTTCGGATATGGTTCTGCACTGCTGAAGCGGAAATATTTAGTTTATCCGCTAAATTTTTAGCGGTCATGGCCTTTCCTTCCAAACTCATAATGCGAATCAGTTTTTGTCTCATTGGCATCATAAAAATTCGCAGTTCTTCTTCAGTTGATAATCGTATTATCTTTTGATCCATTTTCATCACTCCAATCATCACACACATTGTAACATTACATTGTATGTAACGTCAAGACTTTTAAAAGTATTCATTAATTGACAATTGCATGATAAAAATGTATTATAAAGCTTAATGCTTACTTTTTTCGGAGGATAATAATGGATTACGTATCTTTGATCGGCATTGCTGTGGGACTTTCCATGGATGCTTTTGCTGTTAGTATCACGAGCGGGGCTACTATTCGAACTGTAACGCCAAGCTTTGCTATTAAAATATCGCTTAGTTTCGGCGCTTTTCAGGCGATAATGCCTGTACTTGGCTGGCTTGTTGGCAAGGCTGGGGAAAGTTTTATCAATTCGGTTGATCATTGGGTCGCCCTTATTCTTCTTTCCTATCTTGGAATAA
>DAMDEB010000095.1:0-496 GCA_032090075.1 Caproiciproducens sp. | reverse complement strand
GAAACTGCTGTACAAAAGCAGGATGATTTAAGTTTTAAAACACTGATGACTCTTTCTATTGCAACAAGTATTGATGCCCTTGCAACCGGGATCATTCTTCCTTCCGCAGTTGGTGCGTCTACAATAACGCTCATGCTTTTATCGGTTGGTATTATTGGAATAATAACCTTTATATTTTCTATCATAGGCGTTTACCTTGGCAAAAACTTTGGCAGACTTTGTTCCCCAATAGCAGATATTCTCGGTGGAGCAGTGCTCATTGTCATCGGCATTAAGATTTTTATAGAGCATATGTTTTTCGCCTAATTCAGTATGCCGCAGAGAGTGCCTCAATTCGCTTTATCATTACATCTTTTAAACTTTTGGGTGACAGCACAGTAATCCGTCCCCCATACTGCAACAACCAATCGATCAGACCATCGCTCACATATACTGAGGCTCTTACTGTGAAAGCATTATCATCATGGCAGGTAAATTCAAGTTCACTGCCAAACTT
>DAMDEB010000094.1:2057-12418 GCA_032090075.1 Caproiciproducens sp. | reverse complement strand
AGAAGGCGCATACATAACCCTAACCGCACCATTTCAAATGTCCTTAACTCCGGAAACTGAAATAGGCGGACAACGGGCATTTGAATGTGCTGTCTGTACAGACTGTGGACGCATTGCTGTGATTGGGATTAATGACAAAAAAAGTGGCAAGTTAACGCTACCTGAAAACAGTCTTGACCCGAATGCTGAATATTTTCTTCTGCAAGATGACACTGACGGTTTGCTTACCGATGACGAGACTGAAACCGAGCCCGATGAATATTTTCTTTGTGCGAAATGTGGCACTATACGCCATGTAGGTGACAAAAATGTTTGCGGTTGTATGAAAGAATACGGGGTTAGGGTCACAAAAGCCGCAAAAAGCAAAGACAGCGGTTTGGTGCGTTGCCCAGCTTGCTCATACGGTGAACTCAGACGATTCTATTTGGGAAGCGAGGCGGCTACGGCGGTTTTAGCCACAGCGCTGTATGAAAATATGCCTGATGATAAAACGCGCCAGTTCCTGTGCTTCTCGGACAGTCGTGGAGATGCCGCTTTTTTCGCTCCCTACATGGAAAGAAGCTATAAGGATTTCTTGCGACGGCGCGGTATCTGGTATGTTGCCCAGCAACATCATGAAGAACTCCGAAAAGAACCTTGGACATTAGGCACTTTTGCCGATGAACTTGCTCGCTATTTTGATGTGAATAAGACATTTGCTACGCTTGATAAGAACGAAACACTGACCCCCATAAGTAGACGAAATGCATGGATTGCTCTGATTAGTGAATTGTATGCTGCCCGCCGCCCAAGCAGTCTTTCTTCGTTGGGCGCAGTATCAATTCGCCCGAACTGCAATGGAGATATTGCCCCAAAATTTGCTAGGAAGCACGGGCTTACAGATAACGAGGCAAAGGACTTATTAGATTTGCTCCTAATGGACGTGGTGTTTCACGGCGCGATACAAGAGCCGACTAAAACCCCGCTTGACAGCGAGGATCTAGAGATGATTTTCTATTCGCCATTCAGGAAACTTGTTGCACGTTGCAAAACTGGCAAGGAAGCTGCTTCCATTCTGGGTTGGTTGCCCAGAACACAAAAAAGCGGAAATTATTTTTCAAACGGGCGTCTGCGTCGAATTGTTGCCGCGCTGGGCGTGTCTAACGATGAAGCATACAAAATTGCAGAGGACTACTTTACTATACTGGCGGAAAACAAGATTCTTAAAGTGCCTAAAAACAAGAGCGAGGGAAGATTTCTTTCAGCCGAGGAGTTTGTTATTTCCGTACCATCAGAAGGTGATTTGTTTATATGCGAAACTTGCGGCAGAGTAACGACTATGAATTTTAAGGAAAAATGTGCATATTCTCGTTGCAATGGCAGGCTGAAAGTAGTCTCACCCGCAAAATTGCAAGAGGATAACCACTATGCGTCCTTGTATTCAAAGGATGATCTTGCGGCATTTTACATTCGTGAACATACTGCTCAGATTGAGAAGGATAATGCTCGCAAGTATCAAGAGCAGTTTCTAAGGGGCGAAATTAACGCCTTAAGTTGCTCAACGACTTTCGAGATGGGCGTGGATATAGGCTCTCTTGAAGCTATTTTCCTTCGGAACACCCCGCCGTCGCCCGCTAATTATGTTCAGAGGGCGGGACGTGCAGGACGTGATTTGCGCTCGGCGGCGTTCTCACTGACCTATGCTAAGTTGAGTTCCCACGACATTACGTTTTTTGCTCGTCCTACCGATATGATTTCCGGAAAAATAAAGGCTCCGGCTTTTGAAATCCGTAATGAAAAAATCGTTCTGCGCCATATATACGCCGTAGCTTTTTCATACTTTTTCAGCACAAACATCGATGTATACAACGGTAACGATGCGGATGTTTTCCTTAATAGTAATGGATTTGAACGCTTCTGCGAATTTCTTGCTGAAAAGCCGACAATAATTCGTGAGTATTTGGAGCGGTGCGTTCCCGCAGAATTGTTTGGTGCGCTTGGAGTAAGCACGTTTTCGTGGGTAGAGCGACTTGTCGGTGAAAATGGGGTTCTTACCATTGCAGTGAACGATTTCCGAGATTTATCAGTTTGGCTTTCAGAACAAATAGAAAATTCCGCAAAAAGCAAAAAATATCAGGAAGCAGCACGCTTTGAGAGGCTTCTGAAAGACCATCGGCGGTCAACCTCGGAGGGCGACGGTTACAAAAAAACCGATTTAATCGATTTTCTCGTGCGTTCTGGTGTGTTACCTAAATACGGCTTTCCTGTCGATGTGGTGGAGCTGCAGCCGAATATAGCAAACGATACAAAACAGACAGTCGAGTTGCAACGCGATCTACAACTTGGAATTTCAGAGTACGCTCCCGGTGCGGAAGTCGTTGCCGACGGAAATGTGTATCGTAGCCGGTATATAGCAAAAGACCGCAGAAAAACAGCGGACTGGGAAATCTACTACACAGCGAAATGTCCGCAATGTGGTGTTATTAACTTCAGTAAAAAGCCTGTTGACACGGAACAACCTTGTGTAGCTTGCACCACGGATATTGCCAATCACTGGGATAAAAATATAGAACCTCGCAAAGGCTTTGTTGTTGGAACAGATGCATCCGATGTTGTTCCCGCCGGTAGCCGCAAACCGAGAAAATATCATCGTGGCGATATTATCTATCTTGGAGATACCGAACGCCACGAGTTAGGAATAAGCACTTTTGAATTCGGCGATAGGCATGTTGTTTTACGCTCAACCGCTAATGATTCACTAATGATAAGTTGCGATGCTGAGTTCAGTGTTTGCAGTTTATGTGGTTATGCGAAGAGTCGCAAAGAGGAGAAAAAATGGAACTTTGTAATAGAGGAAAAGCATAAAAACTCTTATGGCCACGATTGTACAAATACAAAATTATACCCTTATCGTCTTTCTCACATCTTCAAAACCGATGTGGTTCAGTTAACTTTTTCGGATGATGCTGATTATGCAACGATGTTGTCAACGCTGTACGCACTGCTCCGGGCAGCATCGCTTGTGTTGGACATTGAAAGCACAGATATTAATGGTTGCTTATATGCCTCGACTGGGACTGTAAGATATTCCATCATCCTCTATGATAGCGTACCTGGAGGTGCAGGTCATATTCATCGTATTGCCGCTGATGAGGCTGTCTTTCGCAATGTCATTCACCAAGCGTATATGCTGTGTAACGATTGTGCGTGTTCGCCGTCTTGTTATAAGTGCCTTCGAGATTACTACAATCAGAAAATTCATGCAATATTGAACCGAAAAGCAGTTGTAGGTTTCTTGGGGCAGTATATGGAATAGGGCTTATAGTCGTAGTATTATTGCTGATTATATTTACGTTCAGTAAAGTAAGTAATGTAAACGATCTTGTTTCCTTTCAGACAGAGGATGCTGTTGCCGGTGCAATTTTTTTTGCTAAAGAGCTTTTGGAGTATGACAGTAAATAAGCATGCAACAAATTTGAATATGATACCCATCATCCATAATTATACGCAGCTCAGCAGGCTCCCTAAACTTGGAATAAGCTTAGTATCCTATAAATCAGAAGAACAAAAAAAACGGAGAGCATTATGATTAAACCAATTTGTAAAGATACAATTATTTTAAGCAAGAAATCCGTTCCGGCAACCAAGGCGGATATGCCGGTGGTAGAAGACCTTCTGGATACGCTGCAAGCGAACACGGATCAGTGTGTAGGCATGGCAGCAAATATGATCGGCGTCAATAGGCGCATTATCGTGTTCAGCGTTGGAGTGATGAATATTCCTATAATCAATCCGGTCATTGTAAAGTGTGCCGACCCGTATGAAACCGAGGAAGGTTGCCTGTCGTTGAACGGTGTACGAAAAACCACCCGCTACCAATCCATCGAGGTGGAATTCTTTGATCGGAATTTTGAGAAACAGAAGCAGACTTTTACCGGTTTTCCGGCACAGATCATCCAGCATGAAATTGATCACTGCAATGGAATTCTGATCTGAGCAGTGTTTGCCGAAGTAGAAACTGTACGAATAAACGGGCTATTTGGCGACTATGAGCGGAGGCTATATAATTGAACGAAACTATACCCAATGAGTTTGTAATGAATCTCCCGAAAAACCCGGCGTTTTCTCTGGATGAGAAAAACGCCGCGATTCTACGTGGAATTTTTAAACCGAAGTCGATTCGGAAAGACGACTTCTTTTTACAGAATGGCGAGCAATCGACCGAGATCGGCCTTATTCTCAAAGGTGTCTTTCGTTCGTTCTATATCGATCAGGCTGGAAATGATGTCACAAAATACTTTTACATGCAAGGCGAAATTCTACTATCCTATTATGCGCACCTCAGTCAGACGGAATCAAAATATTCGATTCAGGCGCTGGAGGATAGCGAAATCCTTGTTACAAATATTTCTGCATTTGAAAAGGTGGTAGAAGAGAACTATCAGCTTCTGCTTTTTTACAAGAAAATGGTGGATGTTATGCTCGTCAAGAAAGAAAAACACGCGAGCAGTTTTACCCTGCTGAGCAGTACGCAGCGCTATCAGCAATTTCTCACCGACTATCCAAATCTTGAAAAACGCATCAAACAGTATCAGCTTGCTTCCTATTTGGGCATGACTCCGGTAACGTTGAGCAGAATTCGAAAAAAGCTCAATCTTATCAAATGATAATGTAGTAAGCCTCCATGTGGATTATGATTGACGCAGACAAACAATTCGTAATGGAGGATTATCATCATGAATAAAGAAACAGTTGCGCTCATTACCGGATGTTCGACAGGAATAGGCCGGGAACTTTGCGAAATTCTGACCGACAAAGGATGTACGGTCGTCGCAACAGCACGCGATGTAAATGCGATCAAAGATCTGCATGCGGCAATGACACTGCCGTTGGATGTCACAGACAGGCAGTCGGTTGACGACGCGGTGAGTAAGGTAATCGCACAGTTTCACAAAATTGATCTGCTTGTCAACAACGCGGGCTATTCCCTGCGGGGCGCATTGGAAGAGGTCAATGTTGAGAATTCCAAAAAAGTGTTTGACGTGAATGTATTCGGAATAATAAATATGATCAAGGCTGTTGTACCGGAAATGCGCAGGAATAAATCCGGCAGAATCATTAACATTGGCTCTATTTCCGGAAAATTCGTTCAGCCGATTAACGGGGTCTACTGCGCGTCCAAACACGCGGTAGAGGCACTTACCGATGCGCTGCGTCTGGAATTGCACAGCTTTCATATAGAAACTGCCGTAATCGAGCCTGGACCCATTGAGACCCATTTTTTCAAAACACTCGACCGTACTTCAGGCGAACTGCTCGCGAGTCCCGATTCGTGTTACTCTCATTTTTATGAGGCGGATGTGAACTATCGAAAAATACAAAAGCGGACACCTGTCAGCGAAGCAGCTTCGACGATTGCGAAAATCATTGCAAAAAAGAAACTGAAACCTCGCTATAAGGTCGCCGTTCCGTTTATGTTCAGGCTGATAATCCATCTTCCGGATTCTCTCAAAGAGCGTATTATGAGAAAGCACTAAGCAGTTTTTCAGCCATGGTAAGGAACAATCATAGTGCATAAAGAATTTTTATGTGCGGTTCAGAGCCCTCTTTGACCTGCACTTTGGTACCGGAAATGAGCAAATAAGTTGACAAGTCGGACTTTTGGGGAGGATTACATATGGGTCATCTTGGCTTCTCTTATGTTGGATTCATTTTTCTTCTGATGCTGACAGTTCCTAACCTGATATGGACAAAACATCAGCCAAAGGGATATAGTGCCCGAAACGAAAATAAAGTGTTGCTTGGTTTTGAAAAAGTTGGGCAGATTTGCGTAACGTGTACTGCCCTTGCTTTTTCTGACTTTAATATTCGCGATTGGTCGATCTGGAACCTCTGGCTAATTGCGGCGATTGTGCTTATGATTGTGTACGAATGGTGGTGGATACGCTACTTCAAAAGTCCAAAAACACTGAAAGATTTTTACAGCAACTTATACGGTGTACCTGTTGCCGGCGCGACATTACCGGTTTTCGCTTTCTTTTTACTCGGAGTTTATGGAAAAGTAATTTGGCTGATGATTTCCGTCATTATACTGGGAATCGGTCATATCGGTATCCATTTACAGCACAGTAAAGAAATCAAAATGTAATTGCGTAAAATTAAGACATAACACACAGAAAATATGTTATTCCGTTACAGAAATCATTTTAGCTCTTTGTTTCAGCAAATGTCTGCAATAAAGGACGGACGCAATCGCTGATGCAATATGGCTGACCAAAAACGCAACCGAAAGCTGGTGTTATTACCGGCTTTTTCAGCATATCTTGTAAGAGATACTTACAGGAGGCGATGCGGTTGCCGGAAAAATACATCTATACGCCTTCACGTTTTATGTCGGCAACTTCACGCTACGACGAAAAATGTGCCGACCATGCAGTAGCAGTGATTCAAAGTCTGTGCCACACCAAGGGCGTGTGGGCTGGAAAACCGTTTGATCTGCTGCCATGGCAGGAGCAAATTGTGCGGGATTTGTTCGGAATCGTAAAGCCGAACGGCTACCGGCAATTTACAACCTGTTTTGTGGAAATCGGAAAGAAATCCGGAAAATCAGAGCTTGCCGCCGCAATTGCAATTTATCTGCTGTGCTTTGATCATGAGCAGAGAGCTGAGATATACGGCTGCGCCAACGACCAGAAACAGGCGTCCATTGTCTTTGACGTGGCGAAGGATATGATACAGATGTGCCCCGCGCTGCGCCGCCTGTGTAAGTTTAACGAATCCCGAAAGCGAATAACATTTCTGCCGACCAACAGCTACTATGAAGCAACCTCAAAAGAAGTCACAACCAAGTACGGCCTGAATATTCACGGCTGTATTTTTGATGAGCTTCTCGGGCAGAACGACCGCCGACTATACGATACCATGACTAAAGGCGCGGGTGCCGCACGGAAACAGCCGCTGAATTTCGTCATCACAACCGCCGGATATGACCGCACGAGCATCTGCTATGAGGTACATAGAAAGGCACTGGATATTCTGGATGATAAAGTGGTTGACCCCACGTTCTACCCGGTGGTGTTTTCAGCGGCAGAGGATGCCGACTGGACGGATATGGCAGTGTGGCGGATGATAAACCCTTCCCTCGGTATTACGGTTGAGGAAGAATATCTGTGTAACGCTTGCGAAAGCGCAAAACAAAACCCCGCTGAAGAGATGCAGTTCCGGCAGTTTTTCCTGTGCCAGTGGACGAATTCGGCTGTGCGCTGGATGCCCATGGACAAATATGACAAATGTGGCTTTTCTTTTGATAAAGAAGCTTTGCGCGGACGTAAGTGCTGCGGCGGGCTGGATTTATCCAAAACAACTGACACAACCGCCTTTGTGCTTGTGTTTCCACCGGAAGATGAAGCCGATAAATATATCATTCTTCCATTTATTTTTATCCCCAAAAACAATATGGAAGCGCGGGTTCGGCGGGATCATGTGCCGTATGATATCTGGGAACGGCAGGGGTACCTGACCGCCACAGAAGGTGATGTGATCGACTACAACTATATTCAGGCTCTCATTGAGGAGCAGGGCAAAATCTACGACATTCAGGAAATTGCGTTTGACCCGTGGAATGCCACACAACTGACACAGAATCTGACGGTGCTGGGATTCAACATGTGTGAATTCCGTCAGGGCTATCCCAGCTTAAATCCTCCAACAAAGGAATTTCATCGTTTGATTCTCAAAGAAAAAATCGCCCATGCCGGGCATCCGGTACTTCGATGGATGGTAGACAATGTCTGTGTGGATACCGACCCGACTGGCTGTATCAAGCCCAACAAGCGCAAATCCAATGAACGCATTGACGGCGCGGTTGCAACAATTATGGCATTAGGTCGGGCAATGGCGCACAAGGATGACCCAATAAGTGTATACGACAAACACGGACTGTTCATCGTTGACGATGAGCACCTGAACGGGTATTATCCCAAGGGATGAGTTTTTATTATGCCATATAAAGCGAAACATCCATGCGCCTATCCCCTCTGCCCGGAGTTGACAAACGGAAAATACTGTCCCAAACATCAAGCGCTTATGAATACGCAGCGTGATAAATCCGAACGCAAACACTACGGACGGCAGTGGGAAAAGATCCGGATGCTGTTCCTTGCAAAAAACCCCCTGTGCGTTCATTGCCAGCAAGCCGGACGGTTGAGTCCGGCGACCGAGGTTCACCATATTATCCCCGTATCCCAAGGCGGCACTGATGCGGAAGAAAATCTGATGGCGCTTTGTAAGTCTTGTCATTCGAGAATCACCTTAAAAGATAACCACATGAAATAATGCAGCACACTTTAAGCAGAATCGGTGAAAGGAGAATCTATAATGCAGCAGATGAAATTGCCAAACAAACAAGATATTCGGAATAAAGATACCCGCCTTTTTACGGATTTACCTCTGCAGGAGCAGAAAGCGGTTATCAAATGGATTGGTGAAAATTTTCTGCCCAGAAAAACTGCACTTGATGATTGGAGCAGTTACAGCTTGAAACATTTTATCCAGAATGATATTGGAATCTATATGACCAATTGTCAGTTTAAAGGCGCAATGCTGCAATGCGGTTATGAGCCAGTCTATTTTGGTGAGCTCAACTGGGTTTTCTGCCTGAGTAAAAGATCTCCGGCCTTTACACGCGGTATCCCTGCAATTTGATTTTAAGATAATATGGTTCAACCACGCACCGATGCGTCACAATACCGGTAAACGCCGCATGGCGGAACGATGCTCCGAAAAAGAGACAGCACCTGCCACCAAAGAAGCGGGTGCTGCGAATGAACAATATTCCACTGAAATTTTACACAATAAATGGTTTTTTCGGTTTAGTGTTATAAAATAATTTGTACGAATATTTGCTATTTATCATATTTCCATTTTAAACTATATGCAGAAACCCAAGTGCCTTCATAAGCAAGATCAATGCGCTCCATAAAACTGTCAGAGAAAAATATCTGCTCATCTTGGACAATTAAAGTGGCATCGTAAATATCGTCTGTATAGTTGTCTGTGGCTGGCCGTAGATTTAGTGCAGTAACGCCTTCAAATTCTAAAGTGAAGTTTCGGCATTGTTGACTTTGGATTTGCATAGTGACACTTCTTTTATCTGCAACAGGCATCATGGAATTATCAGGATCAACAAAGGCACCGCTTATATAGTGAAGTTCTTTAATCACAGAATCATGAAATCCACATACTTCTTCCATAAATAAGTTTGCATCTTCTTGATTTTCAATGAACCTCCAGGATGGCTGTAAAATATCCGAGTAAACCTTTCCTTCAAAAATGCTACCTTGTATGGGTACTGATTTCCCTGTTAAAAGTTTTGTAAGAGTCTCAACATTTTCCCATAGCCATGGAAAACCGTTATACTCAAAGAAACGTATATTTTCAGACAATCGGTTTTGATAAGGTATTAGTATTTCATCTACTGACTTTGCTCTTTTGAAGATCCACGCATCAGGCCTTTGTGAAATGATAGTGTTGATTAGTACAGGCAAAGCATCATTTGTTTTATCCAAATAATCAAAGAATTTGAAATATCCTCCGACTTCATTGGGAACATAAACCAACTGTTTTTCGTAATATCCGGAATTAATTACAGCATAAACCTCTGATTTAAAAAATAAATTTCTCTTTGAGTCAAAAACTCGTACCCTCATCTCAACTGCCTCCGATTATCTTGACAAATAATTAAAAATTCAGCTTTACCATGATTCAATAATTCAGTCCATTTATCTTTCTTCTAGCACTGCGCCATTTGCGTTTTCCTGCGGCTGGTGGCCTCTCAGCGGCGCTTTTATGGCCGATTCAATAACGGATGCCACTTGCTTGACCTAAATTTCTCTTGTGACTTTTGGCGACCTTTCCGATGTGGGATGTCCCAAAAGTCATAAAATATTATATCATAATTCACTTGATATTTACAGCTTCTGACAACCCGCCGTCAAGGACGGCGCGCCCCGTACGATTCTTGGCAAACCGATGATGATGTCGCCCTATGTTCCGACAATCGCCTCTGGAACCAGAAAAAAAGATAAAGTATAATAAAAGTCCAGTCCTGAAATGAATTTTCGGGGCTGGCTTGTTTTTTGCGCGAAAACGTACAGCCCGTGCTGAAATACGGACAATCCGCCGCCGCATATACATATTTTATAGCGATTTATGTGGGGTGGTGTCTTGTTCACACTTGCTGAGCTTCAGGCGATGAGCCAATTAGAAACCGGAGACATCGATCAGTCAAAACTGATTGATATCCAAACTGTGAAAATCGATCCAACAAAATTGATCGTCCAGAGGATGGAAAGCTATCTTGAACAAATCAAAAATCCATACTG
>DAMDEB010000094.1:0-2047 GCA_032090075.1 Caproiciproducens sp. | reverse complement strand
ATGTGCGGAAACACCCCGGTAAAGGTATCGTTTTCAGATGACGGCAAACCGTTATCCGATAAATTGGCGGAGCATTTTATACGTCAAAAAACCGAGTAATCGCTGGACTGTATTCGAATTCAGAGCTATACTCAAACCGTGGTTATGAAGGGAAGGAGCCACAATGGGACGAATCAGAAAATCTCTTCAGAATAATAAAATAACAGAATGGAAAGTGGCTTTATATCTCAGATTATCGAGGGAGGATGGTAATGACGAAAGCTTGAGTGTAGCCAATCAGCGAAAAATCCTAACCGATTATCTGAACAATAACTGGAGTGAGGAAAAGTATACGCTCGCTGATACCTACATTGACGACGGTTTGACCGGAACCGACACAAACCGTGAGAACTTCATGCGTATGAAGCAGGATATTTTGGACGGCAAGGTGAATTGCGTCATCGTTAAATCTTTAGCCCGCGCGTTTCGTAATTTGGCTGACCAGCAAAAATTTCTTGAGGAATTCCTGCCGCTGTACAAGGTGCGCTTTATCAATCTGGGCTCGCCGTTTATTGATACTTTTGTGAATCCGGGTGCGGTCAGCGGGTTTGAAGTCCCAATTCGCGGAATGTTCAATGAGCAGTTTGCCGCCGCAACGTCCGAGGAAATCCGTAAAACATTCAACATGAAGCGCACCAGAGGGGAATTTATCGGAGCGTTCGCGCCTTACGGGTATAAAAAACATCCCGAAAACAAAAACAAGCTGCTCATTGACGAGGAAGCCGCGTTTGTTGTAAAGGATATTTTCACTTGGTTTCTGTACGGGCTCGGCGGTGATAACACGCAAGGAAATCTGAGTATGAGCGGCATCGCAAAGGAATTGAATGAGCGCGGTGTGCCCAGTCCAATCGAGTATAAGAAGCAAAAAGGGTTCAAATATCAAAATCCAAACAACAGATTCACAACGAATATTTGGAGCCCGACAACAGTTGCCACGATACTCAAAAACCGTATGTACACCGGGTGTATGGTGCAAGGCAAGCAACAGGTAATCAGTTATAAAATTCACAAGCAAGTCAAAACGCCTGAAAATGAATGGTTTATCAAAGAGGATACACATGATCCGATTATAGATTCTCAGATATTTGAAGAAGTGCAAAAACGGTTGCTGCGCGATACGCGCACCGCTCCGGGACAAAAGGCTGTTCATCTATTCTCCGGCTTTTTAAAATGCGCGGATTGTGGCAGGGCGCTTCATCGCAAAGGCAACAAAGGCTACATATACTATTATTGCCGAACAAGCAAACAAGCAGCGCGTATATGTCAGCCACGGTCAATCCGGGAGGATGCCCTCACGCAGGTTGTTCTATGTACCATTCAGGCTCAAATTAGTTTAGTTCAAGATTTTGAGCGGATTGTTGACAAAATAAACAGTGCTCCGGCCACTGTAAAGCAATCAGAGCGGCTGGAAACCGCCTTGAAAAAGCGGGAGCAGGAGTTGTCGAAGCTTACCTATATCTTCAATTCGCTGTACGCCGACTGGAAATCTGGAGATCTCACGCGAGAAGAATATGTACAGATGAAAGCTGATTATTCAGGTAAGATTCAGCAGCTGCAAGTGGTGATTGATAAAATTCAAGCTGAGCGCCACTATGTATCTTCAGAAATCACAGCTGATAATTCATACTTTAAAGAATTTCAAAAGCACCGAAATATAACAGTGTTAAACCATGAGATTCTGATGGACTTGGTTGACGTCATATCCGTGCATCAGGACGGCACGGTCGAAATCAAGTTTAACTTTGCCGACCAATATCAGTGTATTGCCGAATTCATCGAAAACAACCGACAGTACTTGAAAAATTAGCAAAGCTATTTTTTTAGCGCGCAAGTTGCGCATAAACGGTTGCCTCAGTTGGGCCCGTTGGGCCGATGGCTCCATCTGCTCCGGTGGCTCCCGTTGGACCTGTTGGACCGATGGCTCCATCTGCTCCGGTGGGACCTGTGGCTCCCGTTGCGCCTGTAGCTCCCGTTGGACCTGTTGGGCCGATGGCCCCATCTGCTCCGG
>DAMDEB010000093.1:11888-12421 GCA_032090075.1 Caproiciproducens sp. | reverse complement strand
AAAAATATCTTGACTACATTTATGTGAATGAGATAGGAGAACGGATCAAGCCGAATTATATATCATCGCATTTCCCTCTCGTTTTGGAGCACAATCATCTGCGTAAGATTCGTTTTCATGACCTCCGTCACAGTTGCGCAAGTCTTTTGTATGCTCACGGAGTAAGCCTCAAAGAGATTCAAGAGTGGTTGGGACACAGTGACATCAGTACAACCAGCAATATTTATACACACTTGAGTTTTAATTCAAAGGTTTCCTCCGCCAATGCAATCCTGAACGTTTTTCCAACAGTTTCCCATGTGCTAGATTCATCACAAAGGCCGAAGTCGGTTGGCCAGTGTTCGGAAAAAACCAATGAAGATAAAAAGAACCCCAAACCCGCTTAAAAAGAGGGTTTGGGGAGTCTCAAGATGGTGCCGGTGGTCGGACTTGAACCGACACGGTATTGCTACCAATGGATTTTGAGTCCATCACGTCTGCCATTCCATCACACCGGCAAATTTATTATCAAATTCCCTCGAATTTTAATCCCT
>DAMDEB010000093.1:4339-11878 GCA_032090075.1 Caproiciproducens sp. | reverse complement strand
GTTTATTAACTTTTTAGGAAATCAGGAACCACACGGGTTTGTAGCATATCAATCTACTTCCGAAGATAATGGGGGCAACGGATTTTGAGTCCATCACGTCTGCCAATTCCATCACACCGGCATAAACAACAAGAATTATTATATAATAAAATGAGGAAAAAATCAACATAAACTTTTATAAAGTTTATAATAAATAAGAGCGGAGCGTAAACCGGTGAAACGGTCGTGCCCCGCTCATTTTAAATCGCGTTATATCTCCGGGTTAAACATTGTGATGCAATGCCTTGGGCAAACATCGACGCATTCACCGCAGCCAATACATTTGGATGGGTCGACGGAAGCAAGTGAATTGACTACATGCACAGCGTCGTACTGACAGGTCTTTTCGCACTTCATACAACCGATACATCCGATTTTGCAAACCTTGTTTGTCAGCGCACCCTTATCGCAGTTGCTGCAGCGAACCACAGCTTGCTGATTTGCAGTAACAAACGAAATAAGATGCTTCGGGCAGGCTTTCACACACATGGAACAGCCTTTACAGCGTGCAGGGTCAATTCTGGCCACACCATTGCAAATACTGATCGCGTCATACTGGCAGGCTCTCATGCAATCGCCAATGCCCATACAGCCATATTGACAGCTTGCAATGCCGCCGGCAACAATTGCTGCGCCCGCACAGGTTTCAATTCCCTGATACTCTACCTTGTCGCTGGTGTTGTCGTAGCTGCCCAAACAGTGAACCAGTGCTATTTTTTTTGTAACATCGGCTGAGTCAAGGCCGAGATATTCAGAAGTTGTTTTTGCAACAGCCTCACCGCCAACAGTGCAAAGCCCCGGTTTTGCTTCACCACTGGACATTGCTTTCGCGTAGCCGTCACAGCCGGAAAATCCGCAGGCACCGCAGTTGGCACCCGGGAGCAACCCGCGCAGTGCTTCTGCTTTTTCATCCTTTGGAACAGCCATCACAATGGAGGCAATAGCGAGGATAAGGCCGGCCAACAGTCCAATGCCGGCAACAATCAGGATAGGAGTCAATATTTCATTCATATTTCCGCCCCCTAACCCAACAGTCCGTCAACAAGGCCTTGGAAGCCGAGAAACGAAACAGCTGTCAGCGAGGCGGCAACCAGTGTAATCGGCAGTCCTTGAAGAGACTTTGGAATGTCATTGTGCTCGATTCTTTCACGAATTCCCGCGAAAAGAACCATGGCAACGAGGAAGCCGACGCCGGATCCAAATGCGTTTACAACAGATTGCAAAAAGCCAAAGGAAGGATCAGCCTGGCCCTTTTGTATTACCAACACGGCCACACCGAGTACAGCGCAGTTGGTTGTAATTAATGGAAGGTATATTCCAAGTGCATTATACAGTGAAGGGATATACTTTTTAAGTACGATTTCAATAAACTGTACAAGTGCGGCAATAATCAAAATAAACACAATTGTCTGTAGATATTCTAAGTTCCACGGCTTTAAAATATAGTTGTAAATCGGCCATGTAACCGCGGTGGAAATAACCATGACAACTGTTACCGCAATACTCATACCGGTGGCTGTGTCTAACTTTTTGGAAACGCCGAGAAAAGGACAAATGCCAAGAAATTTATTGAGAATAAAATTCTCAGTTAAAATCGAGGCTAAAAAAATGGCGATTAACCCTTTCATCATTTCTTAGCACGCTCCTTTTCTTTTTCTGCTATTTGAGAACAACTTCCGCAAAGCGGGCAGTTTGCACAGCCAAGCTCAGCAGCGGGAGCACCTTTATCGGTTGCGAGTTTGTTTGCCAAAGCAATCAGCATGCCAAACACAAAGAAACCTCCGGGGGGAAGCAGGAAAATAATGATCGGATCCATGAACCCGGCGGTAATCGGCAAGCCAAATATACTGCCCGCGCCCAAAAGCTCACGAATGATGCCCATGACGAGTAAAGTAGCGGTGAAGCCCGCGCCCATCCCAAGAGCATCCAAGATCGATGGAAGAACTTTGTTTTTATTTGCAAACATTTCGGCACGGCCGAGAATGATGCAGTTTACGACAATCAAAGGAAGAAAGATCCCCAGTGCATCCTTCAATGCGGGAGAATATGCGCTGATCAGCATTTGAACAATGGTCACAAATCCGGCAATCAGCGTAATGTAACAAGGAATGCGAACCTTGTCCGGAATCACATTGCGAAGCAATGAGATAACAGTATTGGAACCAACAAGTACGAAAGTTGTAGCAAGGCCCATGCCGATTGCGTTGTTGGCAGATGTGCTCAACGCAAGGGTTGCGCAGGTGCCGAGTACAAGGCGAAGGACCGGATTCTCTTTGATAATTCCTTTACTGAATTCTTGCCATGGAGTTTTTGCCATCTCACTCACCCCTCTTTATTTTTTGATACTGAACAACTGCTTGGTTTACGCAGTCCGTAAAAGCTTTACTTGTAATAGTCGCGCCGGTCATCGCTTCAATCTGCCCTTTGCCAGCAGGACTTGACTTGACGACTTCAAACCCTTTTTCAGGAGAGGCCTGCTTGTACTGATCACGAAAATTTTCCTTCTGCGCATTCAGTCCGAGACCCGGCGTATCGTTCGTGGAAAGAATGACGACTCCGGTGACTTTACCGTCTTTGTCAATACCGGTCATCACACCTAAATCACCGCCGTAACTTTTTGATTTTGTGGTGAACACATAGCCCAGAATGTCGCTTCCCTTTTTACCCACGACGTAGGACTTATCTTTTGAGTCTTCAAAGCTTGTTGCGCCGGGCAGAACAAGCGCGCGGGATGAGGCTTCGGCTTGCTGATTCATTGCTTCGATTTTATTTCGCGTCATCAAATTGGTTACGGAAAGAAGAAGTGCAACAATCAAGCAGATTACAAATAATGTTATGGCTGGTTTTAAAATCTCTTTTGGGTTTATCTTCATTTTCTAACACGCTCCTTCCCAAATGCAATCGGGCGAGTCAGACGTTCAATATGAGGAACTAAAATATTCATTAGTATAATTGAAAAGGATACGCCCTCCGGTAAAGCGCCGAAAATACGGATCAGCATTGTAATGATACCCGCTCCAATTGCAAAAACGATTTTGCCTTTTAAGTTAATCGGGGAAGTGGCATAATCTGTTGCCATAAAAATCGCCCCGAGCAACAAACCACCTGCGAACAGGTCAAACAGAACACTGCGTCCTGCAATCAGGGAGATGACTGCTACCGTACCGATGTAGCACAGCGGAATCACAGGGCTGATGACCCTGCGAACGACCAGATACACGCCGCCAAGTATCAGCGCGACTGCACAGGTTTCTCCAAGGCTGCCTGCACGCACGCCAACAAACATATTTAATAAGGTAGGCATTGTTCCACTCGCGCCTTCTTTTAAAATGCCAAGCGGCGACGCAGTGGTTATAGCGTCAGTATTATGAAGATAATAGAACGGAGTATTCCATGTGCTCATCTGCGACGGGAACGAGGACATCAAAACGATACGTGCTGTGAGTGCGGGATTGACAAAGTTCTGGCCAATACCGCCGAACATCTGCTTGACCACAACAATGGCAACAACACCGCCAAATATTATGATCAATGGATTGACTCCCACAGGAACGTTAAACGCAATTAAAATACCTGTCACCACAGCACTCAAGTCGCCAATGGTGTTTTCCCGCTTCATTACCTTGCGGCAAACATACTCGCTTAAAACACAGGAGGCAATGGAAAGAGCAATGAGGAGCAAGGCTTTTCGGCCAAAGACAATCACAGAAGCGATTGCCGCAGGCGTCAGTGCAATAATCACATCAAACATGATTTTGCGTGTTGTTACACCGCTTCTGATGTGCGGTGATGAGGATACAATTAACTTATCTGCCATTATTTTTTACCTCCCGCTTTTACCAATCCCTTGCCGAGCCTGATTGCCTGAACAAGAGGCCTGCCTGCCGGGCAGTTAAAGGAGCAGGTTCCGCATTCCATACAGTCCATCACGTCGAAATCCTCAAGGCTTTCAAGATTCTTGGCATTGGAGAATTGCTCAAGTTTAGAGGGAATAAGGTTCATTGGGCAGCCTTCGACGCAGCGGCCGCAGCGGATGCACGAACTCGGCTCGTTCAGGTGCGCCTCCTGCTCGTCAAATGCGATAATTCCATTGTTTTGCTTCAGAATCGGCAGGCTGTCATTTGCAATTGCGAGTCCCATCATCGGGCCGCCCATCAGAATCTTTTTCGGTTCTGATTTATAACCGCCGGTGAAAGCAATAACATCGGCAATCTTCGTGCCGATCGGTACGATTACATTTTGCGGATTCTTGATTGCAGAACCGTCAATGGTTACTCGTTTTGTGATAAGCGGCATGCCTGTTTTTAGAAATTTTGCTATGAATGCGACTGAAGTTACGTTCATGACAAGGCAACCTACATCGGCCGGAAGCTTTCCCATCGGGATGTTGCGGTCTGTGCAGGATTTCACAAGAACTTTTTCAGCGCCCTGAGGGTAGCGTGCGTGCAAAGGAAGGATGCGCACACGGTCATCGGGGTCATTTTCTTTACTGTCCGCTATCTTTCTAAGAACCTCAATTACATCGGGTTTATTGTCTTCAACGGCAATGATGACTCGCTCAAGTTTTAACAGGTCGAGCACAGCATAAATTCCGGAAAGGACAGCCCATGAATTTTCGATAGCCTCACGGTTATCCGCAGTTATGTAAGGTTCACATTCTGCTGCGTTAACAATCATTGTATCAATTTTTTTGTCCTTTGGAACAGACAACTTAACGTATGTGGGGAAGCCCGCACCGCCCAGTCCGACCAACCCGGATTCTCTCACCGCTTTTGTAAAGTAATCGGGCGTGTTGATAACCGGTGGTTTCACTTCCGGGGAAATCTTCATTTCACCATCAGAGTCAATCACGATCGCATCAGTATACTGTCCGCCGGGCAGCATTACCTTTTTAATTGCGCTGACTTTTCCGGAAATGCTCGCGTGGATAGGAGCGCTGATAAAAGCGCTGCTGTCCGCAATTTTTTGACCCACAAGAACTGTGTCGCCAACTTTCACGAGCGGGGTACAGGGAGCGCCGACATGCTGCTGCATGGGCAGAACCACCTGCGCCGGAGGCGGCAATATGGCGGATTCAATCTGTGCAGTACTTTTTACGTGGGGAACATCTGTGCCGCCATGCGTTTTAAATGGCTTAATTGGGAAAATCAATTCCATGTTTTATCCTCCAATACATACTTAAATTCATTGCGAATTTGGTCAGTCATTGCGCGATGACACGCAAAAATAATATGGTCAATCAATATTTAGCCGGAGCCGAAAATAATTGACCACGGTAAACTTCAAGGTAGTTGAAGATATCGCTTACATTCAGGAATCCTACATTGCTATCAACTCGAATCCGGTTTAAAAACCTTTTAAGATCAGTTTTAGGTCTGATTTATTCATCGGCATAAGTATACCTTTTTTCATTGATTTTAAAATTATTTTTTAGATTTTCAGTTATATAGACTTTATTGGCATTGTCAATGAAAATTCCGTTTGCGCCGTATGCCTTAAGCAGAGCCATTCCTTTTTCTCTTCCCAAAACGAAACAGGCGGTGGAGAGAGCATCGCTCAATGCGCCGTTATCGCATACAACAGTCACCGAAATCAAACCGTTGTTTTCAGGATATCCGGTCGAGGGATTTAACAGATGATGATACAGAACTCCATTTTTGGTGAAATTTTTCTCATACGGACCCGAGGTGGAAACAAAGCCAGAGGTTAAATCGATGGAACCCATGGACGCACTCTTTTCCTCTGAACTGACCGGGTCGCGCACGGCGATGTGCCAGGCCGACCGGTCGGCCTTTGTGCCGAACACACCCACGCTGCCACCAACCGCTACTATGCCGCAGTCCGCACCTGCCTGTTTGTAAGCCGCCACAGCTTCATCACAGGCCGCACCCTTTCCAATTCCCCCCAAATCAACTGCCATGTAATGCAGTTTTAAAGACGCGGAGGAATCCGTCGCGTTTACGCGAAGGTTATGGTAATCAACATATTTTATGTATTTGTTTATTTCTTCCTTGGCCGGTAAATGTTGATTTTCTCCGCCGAAATCCCACAAAGAGGAAACCGGAAGAATTGTGGGGTCGAATGCTCCATTTGATTTTTGGGCTACTTCAAGGCTTTTTTGCAGCAGAGCAATGGTTCTCGCATCAAGTTTTGTCCAATCACTGCCGGCCGCTTCGTTCAATTTGGAAATATCCGAGCCATCGATTCTCCACGATATTAAATCTTCCAGATCACCGATTTTCTTGGCAGCCGCTTTGGCCGCAGCTTCGCCGTTCTTACCGTAAACAGTTTGTTGTACATAAGTCCCCATTGCGAAATTGGTACATTCATAGCTTTGGGCCTTTTGCCCATATTTTATCCAAATAAACAGCAGCAAAGCAATGATCACCGCCAGCAGTGCACTGAGCAGTACAATTGTTTTTTTGTTTTTACCCATCTCAGTCCTCCAGTACACAAAAGCATATTCAATAATTATAGCAGTGATTTATTGAAAAGTCCAGTTGACGGATGCGCACATTCTTGGATGGTTTACATTGATATAATAAAATCATCTGCCGGTTTTCAGTGGCAGATGATCTTTAGCGGCCGTCCGCTTTTTACATTTCATTACAATATTGCTGATACGCTATATTGTTAATCTATCTACGGATTTACATATGGATTTTCTTTCTCTTCCAATGTCGGGGTTAAAGTATTATAGCATTCTTCGCAGGATTCCAACTGCAGACTTTCCGCATTGTTAAATATAACGTATCTGTTTCTGCCGGCACGCTTTGCCTGATAAAGCGCGATATCCGCTTTTTTGTATAAATCAGAATAAGTCTTACCGTCTTCCGGATACAATGCGACCCCCACACTGCCGGAAATCGCGCATTGGTCGGCTCCGCTGCCGAATGTCTGGCGGAGGCAGCAATTAATTGCTGCGGCTTTTTCGGTAATAAGCGATGTATCACCTATATTTTTTAAAAGCACCATAAATTCATCACCGCCAATACGGCCGACAACATCCGATGTACGGAACAATTTTTTCAGTTTATCGCCGATATCTGCAAGAACTGTGTCACCAAATAAATGCCCGAGACTGTCGTTGACGTTTTTAAAGTAATCCACATCAATCATGTAAAGCGCGCAGAGACAGTCGCATTTCAGTGCTTCCTCGATAAAACTTTTCGTGGTTGATTTGTTGAGCAGACCGGTCAGCGCGTCGCGCTCCGCTTTTTCCATTAGCGTCTGAGTTGCCTCCTTCTGGAACGTAACGTCACGGATTGTGCCGATTGCTCTAACCGGACGGTTGTCTTGATCAAAGATGGTAGTTATATTGATGTCGTACCAAAGGTAGGAACTCTTTGTGTTTTTCAGACGGTATTCTCCCTCGGCACTGTGCGCACCAGCGCGTACATTTGCAAACATTGCTTCGAAAGAACTAACATCACCGGAAAAGAGAGTGCGGCTGATATCTTTTAGAAAGTCTTGAAAGCTGCCCCCAGATAAATTTTGGTC
>DAMDEB010000093.1:0-4329 GCA_032090075.1 Caproiciproducens sp. | reverse complement strand
TGGTCATTTTTGCCCATAGATACAACATCGTTTAAAATGTTATATTCAAAAATAGTACTGTCCGACTGATCCATGACAATTTGATAACGTTCATTACTGATTTCAAGTTCTTGAATAGTTTCCTTCAGGCAGGTAATGTCAACCAGCACACTGTAAAATTCGGGCTCCATACCGAGTTCAATGATCAGCTGGCCTTTATCATAAATCCAAACGAGAGAGCCGTCCTTTTTGAGCAGCCGATACTGAATATCAATGACCGCACCAGATTGCAGCTGTTTATCAATATTGAACCGCACTTCCTCCCGGTCAAGCTTATAAATCATATTGATGTATTTATTTTCAAAAAATTCATTAACTTCGTCCCTTGTATATCCAGTCAGATGTAAAAAACCATCGCTGCAGTAAATCATCGTAAAATTGCTGTCATATTTGCAGCGTTTTACGCAGCCTGGAATATTTGCGGTTAAAGTTTTCAGCTCTTGACTGCTCTTCTTAATATCGTTGTTTTTGCGTCGAAGCAACAGAATTGCATAAACTCCAAGTAGTGCAAAAGCAGAAACTGTTCCCGCTGCTAAAAAGCCGGAACCATTAAATATATATCTGAACCGTGATAGTGTCACCGTATCGGGGATGATGGTCACAAGATACCAGTCACTTACATTGAGGGGCATATAATACAGATAGCTTTGGGAATTGCCCGTCTGATAGTCCATCATGCCGCTGACGGACAAGCCTATATTTTTACGCATCAGATCAATTTCGTTTGTATTTGCGTGGTTCGTACCGCTTAAAACAGAAAAAATAGTTTGATTGGCGCTTTGTAAGTTGGCGCTTTGGGAATTGAACACAATGCTGCCGTCTCGCTTGATAAGATAGTAACTTCCATTACTGGGCACCGAAACGCCAATATTATTCATCTGGTCAATCGCGATGACGCCGCGCAAAACACCGATGATGTTTTTATTTTGATAAACGGGAACCGAAAAAGTAAGTTGATTATTAGAGTACAGGGGTAAATCCGGTTCATTGGATATCGTGTTCCTCCCACTCAGAGAAGCTTCAAAAAAGTCATAGCCGGCAATGTTGCTTCGGACGCCGGTGTCCGAAATGCCATCGCCATGGGTGTCCGCAACAGAAATGTGGGAAAACTGCCCGCTTTTTGTGGCGGCTCGCATGGCGGCAGTGACAGTTTTATCACTCAAGCTGCCATTGCTGCTGATAAAGTTGGCAAGTCCGGCCAGTGCAACAAATTTTTCGCTGAATTTAGTTGAAATGACGGTGGCGTTTTGCGCTGAATTTTCTACTATTTCCGTATCCATGGCCGACCTTAAATCTGCATTTAATTGATTGATATAGGCAGTCAGTGACACAGCTAAAATCAAAAGAGCCGCAAAAAGTACGAAAACAGTTTTAGACCCCGATTTTATCATCATATTGCCACATCCTTCCCATTCGGTTTAAGGATAAAATATTCTTTTATATATAAATAAAATATACACTATTTATTTTTTTACTGCAATCTTTTTGATTCACAAAAATAATCATTTGAAAATTATTTTTGTATATACTTAATAATTTTGCGCAAGGTTACTCGCTTGTACAAGACACAGCAAAAGAAAAAACGATAGGGGTTCAATATTGACGTAGATGTTAATTTTTATGACAATTAAAGCTGCGTTATGCGGAGCAGTTGAAGGCAACCTGTGCCGGTAAAATTAGAAGAACTGCGATTTTATCAGTCAGACTCTTGTTTTTGCAAGTAACACATACTAATCATGCAATATGCTGTAAAATTATAAAGACAAAAGAATTGTAATCTGTCGATCTTTTATCATACTTATTGACAGAAATTAATCAACGCTTTTACACAGTAAATACATATTGAAATAATATAATTTTGTATTAAACTACAAAATTGCATCAAAATACTTCATACGCACTTACAGTATGATATACTTAAAATATTAATATTTTGGAGGTACAGTATGTCGGTTGAAAAGGTAAGAGAATACTTAAAATTATATGATATGGAAGACCGCCTTCATGAGTTCCCTGTTTCGAGCGCAACAGTGGAACTGGCAGCACAGGCGCTGCAGGTTGAAGCCGCGCGTATTGCAAAATCTCTTTCTTTTGGGTATGGTGAGGGCTGTGTAATCATTGTTGCTGCGGGTGACGCGAAAGTCGACAATGCAAAGTTTAAGGCCGAATTTCAGACGAAGGCCAAAATGCTTGCTCCTGACCAAGTCGGACCGCTGACAGGGTACCAAATCGGTGGTGTGTGTCCGTTCGGAAACCCGGTTTCAGCCAGAGTTTACTGTGATGTGTCACTAAAACGGTTTTCTGAAGTCTTTCCGGCGGGCGGCAGTGCAAACTCCTGTGTGCGGTTAAGCTGTGAGGAGCTTTTTGACCTTTCTAAGAGTATAAAATGGATTGATGTTTGTAAAAATTGGCAGTAAATTTGACAGAGGGATAGGGTTTGATAGCATGAGGATGCGTAATAAGCCATGGGCGGCACCCGAGTTGGACGCATGTGCGTTTTTTGTTCGGGATGCTGCGCAGCATATGGGAAAATGGCATGAATTTTTCAAGCGGCAGCAGCCAATTTATCTTGAACTTGGTTGTGGCAAGGGACTTTTTATCGCGGGGCTTGCTTCAAAGAATCCACAGATTAACTATATGGGGATTGATTTGAAGGATGCAGTACTCGCACCGGCAAAAAGGAATATTGAACAGGCGTTTCAGTCGGTGGGCAGGGAGCCTGACAACGTGGTACTGTTGGCGCAGGATATTGAACGAATTCTTAATGTGATGAACGCATCGGATATCGTTGAAAGAATATATATTAATTTTTGCAATCCATGGCCGAAAGATAAGCACAACAAACGTCGGCTGACCCATCCGCGCCAGCTTGAACATTACAAGCAGCTTTTGGCAAGGGACGGCGAAATCTATTTTAAAACGGATGATGACCTGCTTTTTGCGGATACACTTGATTATTTAAATGAAAGCGGGTTTGAGATTATTTCTAAAACATATGATTTACATGGGGAGAATTGCCCTGATAACGTGATGACTGAACACGAAAAAATGTTCCTTCAAAAAGGGATAAAAATTAAGGCACTTGTGGCGAGGCTTAAAAAATAATGAAAGATTTCATAATAATTATGCAAAGCGCATTGACAAACAGTATGAGATTTATTATAATTCCTATAAGTTTAGTAATGTTAATTAAAGGAGGGTGCCGGTATGAGCGAGGCTATTATTGAAATTAAATCGCTGAGTAAAACTTTTCAAACAAAGGGCACCGAGGTTCATGCGTTGAACGATATCAATCTGTCGATCGAAAAAGGCGATATTTTTGGTATCATTGGCATGAGCGGCGCGGGCAAGAGCACGCTTGTACGATGTATTAACATGCTCGAAAAGCCAACAGACGGCACCGTCCTATTTGATGGCAGCGATTTACGTTCGCTTACAGATAAAGAATTGCGTGAAGCAAGACGTTCCATGGGAATGATTTTTCAGCAGTTCAACCTTTTAATGCAGCGCACTGCGGAGGGCAATATTTGTTTTCCAATGGAGCTTGCCGGCACTGATAAAACGGAAGCCAAAAAGCGGGCAACAGAGCTTTTGGAACTGGTCGGTCTTTCGGATAAGGCAAAAGCGTATCCTTCCCAGCTTTCCGGAGGCCAGAAGCAAAGAGTGGCCATTGCACGCGCGCTGTCAACCAATCCAAAGGTGCTTCTCTGCGATGAGGCGACCAGCGCACTCGACCCAACCACAACCGCGTCGATTTTATCTTTGCTGAAAGATATTAATCAACGTCTTGGCATTACCATTGTGATTATTACTCATGAAATGAATGTAATAGAACGAATCTGCAATCGCGTGGCCATTATTGACGAAAGTAAAATTGCTGAGGCCGGCACTGTGCAGGATATCTTCTCAAAGCCGAAAACAGCCGCGGCGCAAAAGCTTGTCTACCCCGGTGGCAAACGTGCTGAAAAGCTCAGCAGCAAACGATGTATGCGTATTGTTTTTGACGGCAACTCTTCGTTCGAACCTGTGGTTGCAAACATGGTGCTTGAATGTAAGGCTCCTGTCAACATTATGTATGCAGATACCAAGAATATAGATGGCAAGGCATTTGGCCAAATGGTGGTTCAATTGCCGGAGGATGAAACTCTCGCGCAGAAAATGTTTACTTATGTTCGCGCAAGGGGATTATCCGCAGAGGAGGTGAGTGGTTATGTGGGATGAAGCAACGCTCTTGATGCTATTGTGGGGAATTGTTGAATCCCTGTATATGGTACTTGTTTCCACGCTTTG
>DAMDEB010000092.1:4986-12444 GCA_032090075.1 Caproiciproducens sp. | reverse complement strand
GGCTGGCTGCTGGACGGCGTACATTACGGCACCGCGCCCGCCGGTGTTGCCGGTAATTTTGTCATTCATGATCTCGGCCATATGCCGGATATGAATGAAATAGCGAAAGGTGCCGATCTGCTGCTGGCCGTGTGCGGTACAAAACCCTATGAACTTCCAAACTCCATGCGGTTGCTTCATCGGTTGGAAGCGGTAGATGCTTATGTGCTGTGCCCTTTTACCCACGAAAAAGTAAGGGAGGATTATGCCGCCATATTGCGGAGCGATTTTCACAAGGTGCTGTTTTTAGACTACCAACCTGAACCTACGGATGGCATGAACAACGCCAAGCAGTATCAAACCATGATGACAAAGTATATCGCCGGGATATAACACCCCGGCGAACTGCTTATTGATGGTTGAATTTCCTGTGTTAAAAAAAGAACCGATACCATGCAAGGCATTCCTGGATAATCTTCTGAGACATCAACGCAGTAACTGGGAATTCAAAAATTTTTTGACATACGGTAGCGTCTGCAAAAAATATGTGATATAATTAAATAATATAATGCAAAGAATAATGCAAAGAAATGGCATTGTTCATTCTTTACCACCATGGCAAAAAAAATAGCTGGAAAAGGACATATTGAAAATGTGGTTGTTAAATCAATTAAAAGGGTATTCAACCTTTGATAATACGGCGATAATTTATAGAGACAACAATATTTCATATAGGGATTTATGGGAAAGGTCAGAACAACTGGCTTGCTTTATTAATAATGAAGCAAAAACCAATAATCCAATCGTGATATATGGAAATAAAGAAATAGATATTACGGTTGTTATGATTGCCTGTTTAAAAGCCGGGAAAGCCTATGTGCCGGTTGATACGATTTTTCCAAAAGAAAGGCTATTACGAATTACCGATATGACCGAAACAGAGTTAGTTTTTAACTTTTCTGATACGGATATTGTTAGCGACGATTTTAAGACTGTAAATGCCACTTGGCTTGCCACTATATGCTCAAAATATCGAAATCGGGTTATATCCAGCGATAATTGGGTGAAGCCGGAAGATAACTGTTATATTCTTTTTACCTCTGGCAGCACCGGACTCCCGAAAGGGGTTCAGATAAAACGTAAAAATATCGAAAATTTTGTTTCTTGGTTTCAAGAATATTGTAAAATAGACGGCGATGATCACGTAGTATTGAATCAGATTTCTTATTCTTTTGACGTTTCCGTGATAAGCCTTTATGTTTATTTGGCCATGGGAAAGACGCTCTTTAACATCGATAAAGCGATGCTGGAAGATATAAGGATTTTGTTTTCATATTTGAGAAAAAGTGAAATTTCCGTATGGATATCCACCCCAACATTTTTAGAGATTTGCAGTTTTGATGCGAGCTTTAACGCGGATATGCTGCCTAAACTTAAAAAAGTTATATTGGCGGGAGAAGTGCTCACAAAAAATCTCGTCAATACGCTGAACGGCAAATTTAATCGACTTGAGATCATCAATGGATATGGACCGACGGAAGGAACCGTTTTACTTACAGCATGCAGGATAACCCAAAGCATGCTGGATGATAAGAAAGACTTGCCTATTGGCTATTTACTGCCCAACTCTGTTTATCGCCTTGTTGACGACAACGGCGAGGAAGTAAAAGATAGGGGAACTGGCGAGCTGATAGTTGTAAGCGATAGCATCAGTGAAGGATATTACAAAAATCCTGAGCAAACCCATCAGTCATTTTTCAAGACAAAAAGTGGGCAAATGGGCTACAAAACTGGCGATATGGCTTTTGTGCAAGACAAACTGTTCTATTATGTTGGAAGATTTGATTTTCAAATTAAACTCAATGGATTCAGAATAGAGCTTGGCGATATATCGAACAATTTGAATAAGATCAATTTTGTTAGCAACAGTGTTGTGCTTCCTGTTATCAGAAACGGACGGATCAATTCCCTGACGGCTTTTGTTACGCTAAATGGTCGGACCGAAGCGTCAAATATTAAAATAGGAATAAAAATAAAGCAAGAACTTAAGAATTTAATACCTTCCTATATGATACCGAAAAAAATCGTTATTCTGGATCAATTTCCTTTAAATTCAAATGGAAAAATTGACAGAAAAAAATTAATGGAGAATATATAATGGTTTTTGCACAGTACGATAATTTATTCTCCCTTTTCTTGTTTAGCCTGTTTTTGGTTCCTGCTATTATCTTAGGAATTCATGGCAGAAATCTAAAACGTTATGGAATGATAATATCTATCCCGGCACTCTGCTGCATAATGGGCATATCCACAATCCATTTTCTGCAATTCGTATTGTTCCTTGTCTTAGAGATGCTCTTAATTCTAATATACTATCGCAGTTCTAAGAAAAATGGCAGCGGCAAGTTTTATAAATTGATTTTTGTCCTTTCCATAATCCCAGTTGTTTCGGTTAAAATCTGTGAACATTTCACCGCCCCAATCGGATATAACCTAATCGGTTTCGTAGGAATCTCATATATCAGCTTTCGGGTATGGCAATTACTCTTTGAAATACATGACGATCACGTGCAAGAGTTATCAATCCTGAATATTCTCTACTTTATAACTTTTTTCCCCACGGTTAGTTCCGGTCCTATTGATCGGTATAAAAGATTTACTGATGACGCCGATAAAATCATCCAGAGAACAGAATATATAAGCGGATACCTCCTTGTTGGTCTGAAAAAAATATTTTTGGGAATAGCTTATAAGTTCGCGATAGCAGCCTGTATAAAAGTTTATGTCATGGATAGGATTCCGTCGGACATCACTTTATTAAGTACAATTACTTATATGTATGCTTATACTTTCTATTTGTTTTTCGATTTCGCCGGTTATTCAAATTTTGCAATTGGGACAAGCTATATTCTCGGCATTCAATCTCCTGAAAATTTCAATAAACCTTTTTTAGCCCGTAATATGAAGGAATTTTGGGATAGATGGCATATATCGCTTTCCAAATGGTTTGGGGATTATATCTTCAGCAGATTTGTTCTTACCACTTTGCGAAGTGGTAAAATCAAGAGTAAAAAGACAGCAGTAAGAATCGGTTACTTGTTGTCTATGACTATAATGGGATTATGGCATGGGTTTTACCTTTTCTATGTTCTTTACGGTCTATATGAAGGACTTATGTTGGTTGCGTCTGACGTTTACGTTAAGTCGAAGATTTATAGAAATTTCAAAAAAACCAAATATTATGACAATGTCAGCCGTGCTATTTGCTTTCAGATAATTGCGTTCGGCATGCTTTTGTTTTCTGGCTATTTATTTAAATTTTAGGTAGAGCGAATCAAAGGCCCCAAAAGAAGCATGTTTTAATTAATTTTGCATAACTGCATCAAATACAAGTTCTCTTCAATATTTGTAGCAGTGGAAAGGAAGGACCAAATATGGATTTTGAAGAAATCGCGCTGGAAATTTTGAAAAATGTTTGTGACACTGATGAAATCAGTGAAGATCCTGATATGGATTTATTTGAAGCCGGTTTTATTGATTCCCTTGCTGTCATCAATATAATTTTGGAAATCGAAGAGAATTTTAATTTGAGGTTGCAGCCAACCGATTTAACTAAGACAGATATCTCCACGGTCAACCATTTCAAATCATTTCTTGAAAAGCTCGAAAAGTCAGGAAAAATTTCACAATGAGAAAAAAATTGTTTCAAGTCATCTCTTGTCTGTTAATTTCCATTATTCTTACTGGCAGTATCCTTTTTTGCTATGAAAAATATCTGGATTCTGCTCAACAGAAAACGACTTATAATAGCGCAGTTGGCAGGACCTATGGAAACAGCAAAAAAGATAAGGGCATTACTCTGTTGCAGCGGGGTTCCAATGAAGATAATCTATTGATATTTGGTTCCTCCGAACTCGGATCAAATGTCCCACAAAATCCCAAAAACATGTTTCCGAATACAGAACTTAATTGCAATGTCAATATAATTGGTGATGCTTATGTTCAGGATTTATTAAATACAATTAAAGTGGGAGCACTTTCCGATTCTTTAAAAAACAAAAAAATTGTTGTCATTGTTTCAATACAGTGGTTTATGCAGTGGCTGCCGTTTTTAGGGAATGAAATAGATGTGAATGGATACAATTCTAATTTCTCCGAGCTGCAGTTCTACCGCTTGATGCAGAATCCAAACCTTAGTAGCGATATCAAAAAATATATTTGTACAAGGACATTTGAACTGTCAAAAGGTGAATCTTCTCTTGAACGTTCTAATATATTCTCATATCTCTATTCTAAAAATAATTTTTTATCTAATTCCGCATTAACTGTGCTGAAGCCATATTATTCTATAAGAGAGAAATTTTTGTCTTTAAAAGATAAACATCAAGGTCTTGAGGAAATGAATAAATTCCAGTATGCGCCAATACAGAAAACCAAACAAATAAACTGGTCTGAGGAAGAAATTGAAGCCCAGAAAATGGGGCAGGCAGCATGTACAAATAATAAGTTTTACATTGAAGATGATTATTACTCTGCGAATATAAAACCGCAACTTGATCACTTGAAAAACTCCAACTCAAATACAAATCTTTTGAATTCAAATGAGCTGAAAGATTATGAAATTTTTCTTAAAACCTGTCAAGAATTGAATATACGACCTTATATTATTTTTATGCCGACAAATGGTTTTTACTATGATTATACGGGTTTGTCTGCGGAAAAGCGTTATGACTTTTATAATTTTCTTGAGAGTAAGACGGATGAATATGGATTTGATTACCTTGATATGAGAGATAAAGAATATGAACCTTATTTCTTAAAAGATATTATGCACTTGGGATGGAAGGGATGGTTATATGTGGATAAAAAAATTACACAATATTATTCCTAAGGTATCGAATAGTTTTATTTTCAATCTCATCTTAATGACTACCATATTTTTACTAATTGCTTTTTCTATGATTGAAAATAGTGGTAACGATATCTCATTCGTTTATAACAATTTCTAATTAATAAAGATTTTATTCGTCTTTATTTGCCCCCGAATTGCTCCGGTAGCCAGCCGATAGGATCTTTGTTCCATCATCTTCTCGGCTTTGATTTAGGTCCTGTGCTGTTTTTCTCCCTTGCAAAACTCCCTTAAGCCTGTTCCACCACCGTGATCTGTTCAGGTGGTAGTGTCAAGAGTTATGCGCAAATTAGTTTGCAGGTTCTGGAGGAATGATGTTACCCAGCAATCTCAGCGTCGTTTGAAATGGCCTCAAGATGCTTCATATTCATGTATTTCTTGTTACCCCATTGAGTACCCGCCACATGACGAAGTCTTGCACAGACCAGCATCAAAGCAGAATTCCCGTCAGGGAAAGAACCGACTACGCGAGTCCGCCTGCGGATTTCTCTGTTCAGGCGTTCAATGACATTGTTCGTCCGGATCCTAGTCCAGTGTTCGAAGGGGAAGGCCGTGTAGGCGAGAGTTTCTTCTACGCTGTCCTCTACCTTTTTTGCCGCCTCTTTCAGCTTCATTGACCGCAGAGCGTCGACAACGTCCCTTGCTTTTGCCAGAGCCGCAGCTTTGCTCTCCTGTGCATGAATTGCTTTGAGCATTTTGGATACCAATTTTACTTTAGAGCGAGGAACAACCGAGAACACATTACGGTAGAAATGAACAACACACCGTTGATATTTGGCTTCCGGATAGACCTCTCCGACGGCTTCCAGCATGCCGAGACACTTGTCTCCAACAATGAGTTTCACGCCGTCCAGGCCCCGACCCTTCAGCCATTGAAAGAAGCTTACCCAACTGGCTTTGTCCTCTTTCATACCCTCGGCGGCACCCAACACTTCCCGGTAGCCGTCCTCATTAACGGCGATTGCAACCAGAATGCTGACATTTTCGTATTCGCCGCCCCAGTTCCGGCGAAGATAGATCCCATCGACGTAAACATACGGATATTTTCCACCTTTTAACGGACGGTTGCGCCAATCCTCAATATGGACATATGCTTTCTTGTTCAGTTCACTGATGGTGGCCGGGGACACTTTGCTCCCCCAAAGAGCTTCCGTGATGTCTTCCACCCGACGGACGGAAACACCCGCCAGATACATCTCAATCAGGGCTTCTTCTACGGAGCTTTCCCGTCTTCGGTAGCGTTCAATGATGGCGGTCTCGAAGGATATTCCCTTGAGCCGCGGCACGTTGAGTTTCACGTCACCGGATGTTGTGGTGAGATTCCGACTGTAATGACCGCTACGGTAACCCTGCCGCTCTTCGCTGCGTTCATACTTTGCCGCCTGTGTCAGCTTTTTAGCCTCCTCCTCCAACAACCCATTCAGGGTCTCTTCCACGCTGCCGCGTACCAATTCCTTGATTTGCCCCTTGATTACTTCCTCGTTTAACTGTACAATTTTTTCAGACATGGTTTGCTGTCTCCTTTCAGAATGGTGTATCGCAACTTCATTCTACCAGAGACCTGCAAACCTTGTCTTTTTTTTGCCCTTTTCAATTTGCGCAACTTATTGTACATTATCGAGCTGACTGCTTATCTTACTGTTTGAACAGATCCACCATCCATTTCATGTACAGTGTCACATAAAATATCAATATCTTCTGAACTATGGCTGGCTATAAGGATTGTTTTGCCTTCTTTTTTTAAATTTAACAACAGATTTCGGATATCTTCGACACCCTCGTTATCAAGGCCGTTCATAGGTTCATCTAAAATCAGAATATCAGGGTTTTCCATGATAGCTTGAGCAATACCCAATCTTTGACGCATGCCCAATGAATATTTACTGACCCATTTTTTGCTGTCCGGCTCCAACCCTACACGTACCATGGTCTCTTTTATCTGCTTATCTGAGATTTTACGGTTAATCATCGCAAGAAATTTCAAATTGCTATATCCACTATAGCCCGGCAAAAATCCAGGAGCTTCAATAATTGCTCCAATATTTTTAGGTATATCAATATCTTTTCCTATTATTTGACCGTTTACAATGATCTTACCGCTTGTCAGTAGAATAAAACCGCAAATACTTTTAAACAGAACAGTTTTTCCTGAACCATTTCGGCCTATGATTCCATGGATCTTTCCTTTCTCAAAGGAGATTGAAACATGATTTAGCACCATAGTATCTTTAAACTTTTTGACAACATCTTCAATAACGATTGAATTCTCAGCCATTTTTTTGCCTCCCTATATCTGCGGTAGAACTTCAATGGTTTTCCTCCGAAACATAATGAAAATAAAAATAATCAAAATGGCAACCAGCAGGATGAGTACAGAGCAGGTGTAAGCAAAAGTCGGCAACACCTCGGCCGGGTCACTTTTTAAAACGGTCAGGTTTGCCCATGATACAGGTGAAAAGAAATATATCAGATTGCCGGAGTAACCATGCGTTTGTCGATAAAAATCTGCAAACATATCCAGAAACACTAACAGGGATGCGCAACCAACTCCGACCGCCCTCGGAAAATGC
>DAMDEB010000092.1:2608-4976 GCA_032090075.1 Caproiciproducens sp. | reverse complement strand
AAATGCATATTTAGTGCAAAAATTAGAAAGCCTAAAAAGCAGCCGACGAGCCAAAGCAGCAGAAGTTCTTTCGCAATCGCGGTCAATGGAGATTCATGAACCATAAGGGACTCAGGAATATTTAAGAGAACATTATATTGCGAACTCGCATCCGTTACCGCCAAAGTCTTAAAAATTTTTCCCCATTTCAATGAAAATTCAACCCTTGGCAAACTACAGAATACGGTCATTAAAAAAATAAAGATTGTATAAGTTAAACTGGAAACAAAAACATATAAGATCTGAGCGGCAGAGAATATTTCTCTCCCTACCCGAAGAATTAAATACGGCTGCTGTTCATCGAGAAAGGGCGCATCACAATAAAGAAAAACAAACCCCAGCATGACAATAATTAGGCTGTTAAAGGTGGTCATTAGAAACGGAAGGCTCCATGGCGTAACCGATACATGTACGGCATTTGTGAAGGAGCGAACCCCTTGCAGATAGTTATAAATCATCAAGACAATGAGCAGCAATATAATCTTTATTCTGGAACTGGATATCCATTTGCGGAAATCCAGTCCGCACAGCGTGATTGTCGCTTCTACCTTATCCATTTTCCAACCGCCCTTTTACACTTTTTTCAAAAAAATGCCCGAATAACATGCTGAACAGTACAGCGTAGAACAGGGCATAAAACACCCCAAATAGTAAATTATCGGGAAAGATTCCATCATTTTCAAAAACAGCAGTCATTAATAAAAAGTTCGGGAAGCCAATGAAATTTGCAATATTTAAGTACATATAATATGCAATGACCGGCATTGCAAGCGTGATAAATATATTAGTGATTTTTGTTGATAAAAAAAGAGAAAACGTTGCGTAAATACTACCCTGAAGGCTTCTTTCCAACGACTCGATCAAAATCCATGTAAAATAATGGCCATTGGCGAGGAACCATTGTGCTCCCTCTGGATGATTAAGCGCACTGGATACAAATGAATTTGTTGTTGGATTTACAGGATTCAAAAACGGAAAGGCCGTGGCTGCAAAAAGCAAGCGCCCCAGTAGCCCCGCCAACAAAGCACCCATAAAGCAGGAAATCACCTTTGAAACGGCATATTTAATAGGAGATGATCGCATGATGATGGAACGAATATATCGGTTTTCCCAATCGTTGCAAAAAGCCGTACCATAGGGAAGCGTTTCCAAAATCAGAATTACAATGGAAAAGAAAGGCGCGTCTCCAGAAGCAAAAATCAGGATAATGTCCTCATTCGCGCCGGATATAAAATTTAATGAATTTAAAGTGCTAACAACCGCAATACCAATAACGGCAACAAAAAATTGCCAGGAAACCAGCATGCGGCAAAAATCCATTCTCAAAACTTTTATCATTTTATCTGACCCCTTATTGCACTTCTCTCCCCGTCAAAGCGTTAATGATAAACCTTGTTTGTACGTTACCCTTGATGTCTTTGGAATATTGCGATAATTGAAAAAGCCAAGCAGGAGTTAAAAGGTAATTTTCCTGATTTGCTGCTTTTAAGATCGGGACATAAGAGAATTCAATATCCGTTACTGTGATCGGGTTGTTCATGATCACATCTTCAAATTTACTATTAAGTATATTTAGTGCTTGGTCAAGGCTAAGTGGACTTGTTTTTCCTGTTATCTCCCCGGATGCTTCATAGACATTGCTGATTTGGGCATTCACAATCCCCTGTTCGCCATAATAAACAAGGATCATCGGACCCTGTGTCTGCGTTTGAGCCTTTGGGTCGCCAAATTGTTGCTGATCAGAAACCGATATGCCATTCAGTTCCAATTGAAACTGAAAAACGTAGCAGTCGTCCTCCTGTGTCCATTTTCGCACTGGCCGACGCTTGTTGGCTGGGAGTCCTTCTGAAGCTGTATCTTTCTGATGTTTTATCTGTTCCTGCTGCATGGTTCGATAATCTAGAGCATAAGCTTGTACACGTTTACCCGCTGTGACTCCCAGCAACGATAAAAAATCCCTTGCCTTTTTCTCAGCCTCTTTTTGGGTCATAAAAGGCAAATCCTTTGCTGGATACACCTTTTGAGACGATGTGCCTGGTGTAAAGGCTTCCTGAATATCAAAGATTAATGTTTTACCGCAGCTTAAACTTTTTCCATCCCAATTCAAAAAATCTCCATTTTTTGATTGGTAATTTTCTCGTATCCCCGTTTGGCCATCCCTGTATTTGAAATCTTCCTCATGCACTTTGCCCAAGGTTTGATTGGGGTAGAATACTGTTATGACTTTCTCTTTATTGCCAATCAGCGTGAAATGATTCAGGCGTTCTTAAAGGAACACCCCGAAATTATCCTCCGAAACGTTCGCGTGGACGATGGATATTCCGGGGTG
>DAMDEB010000092.1:0-2598 GCA_032090075.1 Caproiciproducens sp. | reverse complement strand
CCGGGGTGAACTTTGAACGCCCTTCTTTTATCGCCATGATGGAGGCGGTAAAGAATAAGGAAATCAACTGCATTGTTGTAAAGGATTTCTCCCGTTTGGGCAGAAACTTCATTGAAACCAGCCGGTACATACAAAGAATCTATCCGGGCATGGGTGTTCGGTTTATTTCCATCAACGACAACTACGACAGCATTAAGCCAAAGAATTCGTCGGATGATCTGGTGGTTCCGGTAAAAAATCTGATGAACGATGCCTACTGCCGGGACATTTCCATCAAAATTCGCAGTAATTTTATAGCTAAAAGAAAAAACGGGCAGTGTGTCGCTCCTTTTGCCGTATTCGGTTATCTGAAAGACCCGAGTGATAAACACAAGCTGATCGTAGACGAATTTGCCGCCTCCATTGTGCAGGACATTTTCAAACAGAAGCTGGAGGGTTGGTCGGCACAGGCCATTGCGGATCGGCTCAACGAAGAAGATGTGCTTTCTCCACTGGAGTATAAGCGGTGGATTGGCAGCAACTATGTCAGCACCTTCAAAAGAAATACCAAAGCACGGTGGACTGCGGTTTCCGTCCTGCGTGTTCTGAAGAACCCCGTCTATATCGGGACCTTGGAGCAGGGCAAACAGACCACCCCAAATTACAAGGTCAAAAAGCGGTTTGCGGTGCCAAAGGATAAGTGGGTCTGCATTCCGGATAATCATGAGGCGATTATCAGCAGGGATACCTTTGAAAACGTGGCGCGAATTCTGCTGTCCGATACCCGCACCGCCCCTTCGGAGGACACGGTATTCCCTCTATCGGGCCTGTTATTCTGCGGAGATTGCGGCCGAAGCATGGTGCGCAAGAACAATGCCAGTTCGAGCAAGCCGTATTACTATTACATCTGCTCCGGTTATAAGAACAAAGCTGGTTGCCAGAGCAGCCACAGTATCCGAGCCGCCTATCTTGAACAGGCGGTGTTAGTCGCCGTACAGGAGCATATCCGCAGTATTTTGGACATTGAGCACACCCTAAAAACTATTGATAACCTGCCTTATACCAGCAGGCAGACTCAAAAGACTGACGAACGCTTGAAAGCCAAGCACAGAGAAATCGAAAAATATCAGGCTTACAAACTGAGACTGCATGAAGATTACGCAGATGGTATCCTCTCCCGCGAAGATTACGTGGCGTTTGGCGCACGTTATTCTAAAAAGATCGAGGAAGCGGAGCAGGCGGCTTCAAAACTGGTGCAGGACATCGAACAACTTGCGGCTGGGTATTCCGGGGGACAGCAGTGGATCGCTTATTTCAAGCAGCACGCGAATATTTCCGAGCTGAACCGTAAATTGGCGGTGGAACTGATCAAAAAAATACTGGTGTTTGAGAACCAGAAAATCCAGATTGAGTTCAAATTCCAATATGAATATGAACAGGCTTTTGAGTTTATTAGCTCCCTCACTTCTACCCCGGAACAGCTTCTAAGCAAGGGGGTGTGCTGAAATGGCGAGAAAAAGTAGAATCTATGCGCAGCCTCTTAATGCGGCGTTGCCAATCCGTGTTTACAAAACCGGTCTGTATGTACGTCTTTCCGTTATAGATAGCGGCAAGATGGACAGCGATACCGTGCAAAATCAGGAAAGCCTTCTGCGCGCTTATATTGCGGGCAAAACAGAGTTTTCTCTTTACGAGGTCTATATTGATAACGGAGAAACCGGGGTAAGCTTTGAACGCGATGCCTTTGAACGCTTAATCCAAGACGTAAGAAGCGGCAAAGTGGACTGCATCATTGTAAAAGACCTTTCCCGCTTCGGCAGAAACTACATTGAAGCCGGGGAATATCTGGAGAAGATTTTCCCGTTCCTCGGTGTGCGCTTTATTGCGATAAACGACCGTTACGACAGCGCCGATACCGCAACCTCAGATATTCTCACCATGCACTTGAAAAACCTTGTCAATGCTGTTTATGCCATTGACATATCACGCAAAATCTGCCCTGTACTTAAAGAAAAACAGGAACGCGGGGAATTCATTGGTGCCTGGGCCGCTTACGGTTATCGGAAAGCGGAGAACGATAAGCATCAGCTCGTGGTGGACGATAACGTGGCACATATCGTCCGGGATATTTTCCATTGGCGGCTTATGGGCATGAGTTATCAGATGATTGCACGAAAGCTGAATGAACTTGGTATTCCGTCCCCCAGCAAGTACCGTTACGAGCAAGGGTTCATCAAAGAGGAACGCCTGAAAGACCTGCCATGGCGCGCCGCCACAATTAAATCCATAATTAGGAATGAAATTTATTTGGGGCACATGGTACAGGGAAAAAAACGGGAAGCTCTGTGGAAGGGACAAAAACAGTCGCAAGTGCCGAAGGAACAATGGATAGTGGTCAAAAATACCCATGAAGCGATTATTGACGAGCGAACCTTCTTTCAGGTGCAACGAGTCAATGACCAGGCAAATGCCGATTATTATGCCAAACTGAAGCGGTTTTCCGGCATACAAAATACGGAGAACATCCTGAAAGGGCTGGTGTATTGTGGTAACTGCGGGAAGAATCTGGTACGTTATAAAAACGTCCGGGAGAATAGGCACACGGAACCGAAATACCAT
>DAMDEB010000091.1:9489-12512 GCA_032090075.1 Caproiciproducens sp. | reverse complement strand
AACTTAAAATCATCAAAACCGACCCTGGTTTTAAAGGTAACACAGCAACCAACGCGTTAAAGCCGGCTACTGTTGAGACCGGCGCGGAAATCAATGTTCCTCTGTTTATTGAGGAAGGCGAAAGAATTAGAATAGATACACGTACAGGCGAATATATGGAGCGTGCATAACCAACACTATGCATGTTCACAAAATGAAATTTAAGGGAGGCATATAATTATGACAAATACAGAAAAAATTGCTTACATTCGTGGCTTAGCGGATTTAGCATAACACAAAAGAGCATCGCTTTTTAAAGTGCACCCGTTTGTTAGGCAGTATCGCATACTGAAACTAACAGAAGGGTGCATTTTTATGCGGTGCTCTTTTGTGCACTGCTTGACAGAATAAAGTGCTGAGTATATAATAATTGTAAAATTATGTATTATATGATACACAATAAGGACATTTTATGAAACCGATAAATAAACAAAATAAATATTGCCTGTTGCTTGCACAGAGTTTTTTGTTCAGCAAAATTGACTTTGCTGCTGTCAGCGCTGCATTTCAAAGCGACGGCTGTTCCTGCATGGAATTTGACCCCGGTGAAAAAATTTACACAAGAAATAGCTTTGCCAAAAGTTTAGGAATCGTTCTCTCAGGGGAGTTAAAGGCGTTAAAGCCGGCCGGCACCTCACTGGTACTGAACACCTTTTACAGCGGCGGCGTTTTCGGCGTGGCCGGCCTTTTTAATGATGCACGGCAGTATGTTTCCGAGGTCGTTGCGGTCAAGCGGAGCCGCGTTCTGTTTTTACCGCAGGCGCTTTTGCACGGACTTTTTGAACAGAACACGCAAATTGCTGAAAACTATATCGGTTACCTCTCAACTCGTATTTGTTTCCTAAATAGCAGGATTGACAATTTTATAGGAGGCACCGCAGAATGCCGGCTTGCAAATTTTCTTTTGTCCTTGTCGGCACAAAGAGAGAATTCTCTTGTTTTTAAACTGCCCTGCACATTGACGCAGCTTTCCAACACGCTGAACATTGGGCGAGCTTCGCTTTATCGGGCGATTGAAGCTTTATCCCGCGAGAGTATTATAGAACGAAGCGGGAAAAATATAACAATTATTAATATTGAACGGCTGAAGTCCGGGCAATTTTAATCATAATATTCCGGCTTATTGACAAAGCCAATGAAGATGAAGAGGGAAAATAATGAAATTGACAAAAAAAATCACAGCGATGGCGCTTGCAGCGCTTATGAGTATGTCTGTAATGGCGGGCTGTGGCAGCTCTGCAACAGTATCCAGTGCGGCAAGCCTGGCAGCTTCAGCTGCTGTCAGTCAAACGCCAAGTTCAGTACCGGCTGAAAAAACAACCATTAAATTAGCAACGCTAAAAGGCCCGACCGGCCTTGGTATGTTAAAGCTCATGAGTGATAACGACGCAAAAACAGCTGCTAATAACTATGAATTCACAATTGTCAGTGCTCCTGACGAAATCGTATCCAAAATCTCTACAGGTGAAATTGATGTGGCTGCTGTTCCGACCAATCTTGCGGCTACACTTTACAATAAGACCAAAGGGAAGGTACAACTTGCGGCAATAAACACCCTCGGTGTATTGTCAATTCTTACAAACGGAGAGAAAATCAATAGTATTCAGGATTTAAAAGGGAAGACAATTTATTCTTCCGGCCAAGGCTCCACACCAGAATATGCATTAAATTATATTTTGAAGCAAAATGGACTTGAAGTCGGTAAGGATGTTAAGGTAGAATATAAAGCAGAACATGCGGAGCTCGCCGCACTGGTCATCTCAGGTAAAGCTAAAATTGCGGTTCTGCCCGAACCGTTTGTGACTTAGGTTATGACAAAAAATAAGGACGTTAAGCTTGCGCTGAATGTAACAGATGAATGGAATAAGGTTGCAGGCGATAAAAGCGTGCTCACAATGGGTGGCTTAATCGTCCGCAAGGATTTTGCCGATAAGAACAAAGATGCCTTTAACAAATTTCTTGATGAATATAAGGCATCAACCGAGTACACGACCACAAATGTGGAAGAAGCGGCGTCACTGTCTGAGAAATATGGCATTATGCCGGCGGCAGTTGCTAAAAAGGCAATTCCGAACTGCAATATCGTGTATATTGACGGTGCTGAAATGAAAACGAAAATTCCTGATTTCCTGAAAGTTCTGTTCACAGCCAACCCGAAGTCTGTTGGAGGAGTATTACCCGGTGATGACTTCTACTACGCAAAATAAATTTTTTCTTAAGCATAAAATAGTAAGAAAGCTGTTGGTAGCCGCGTTTTGGCTTGGCATTTGGCAGCTGATTTATCTGACTGTACAACAGGAGATACTTATTGTATCTCCTGTTTGTGTTGTGCAAAGGATTTTTGAGTTGTCACGGGACAGCTCGTTCTATCTTACCGCGCTGTATTCTATGCTGCGAATTCTGACGGGGTTTGCGCTTGGACTTTTCATTGGAACTGTGCTGGCGTTACTGACCTCGGCGTCTCAAACAATGTTTGATATTTTTCACCCGATCATCAGCATTATCAAGTCAACACCGGTGGCTTCATTCATTATTTTGGCGCTTGTGTGGATTCAATCCGCTCATGTGCCGGCATTTACCTCATTTTTGATGGTTACGCCTATTGTTTGGGGCAATGTGACCAATGGAATTCAAAAGACTGACAAACGTCTGCTACAGATGGCTTATAGTTATCGTTTTGGTGCGGTGAAGACCCTCAAACGGGTTTATATCCCGTCTGTTATGCCATATTTTACAGCTGCCTGCACAACCGGGCTGGGACTTGCGTGGAAAGCCGGTATTGCAGCCGAGGTACTTGCCAACACTGAATTTTCTATCGGAGGACAAATCTATAACTCTAAGATTTATATTGAAACAGCTGATTTGTTTGCGTGGACAGCGGTAGTCATCGTGATGAGCGTGATTCTGGAATGGCTGATGATTCGACTGATGAAAAAAGTCGGTCAAAAATACAATGTCGGGCGTTGATGGTGTAAAACATGAAG
>DAMDEB010000091.1:7597-9479 GCA_032090075.1 Caproiciproducens sp. | reverse complement strand
GAAGCTGGAAATTAAGAACTTAACAAAAGAATATGATGGAAAAATAGTGCTCGATCATTTTTCACTTACTTTTCCACAAAAGGGGACGGTCTGTCTGTTTGGGCCTTCCGGCTGTGGAAAAACGACGCTTTTGAATTGCATTGCGGGATTAGAGCGCTTTGATTCCGGTGTGATTACCATTGGGCAGAAGGATAAAATTTCTTGTGTTTTCCAAGAGGACAGACTGCTCCCATGGATTTCCGCGAAAGATAATGTTGCGGCGGTACTCAACGGCAATGCAAAGCAAAATGGGGAAGAGGCTGTAAACTGGCTTCGCCTTGTCGGCTTGGCAGGGGGGGAAGATAAGCACCCTGCTCAATTAAGTGGTGGAATGCGCCAGCGTGTTGCCATTGCGCGTGCGCTTGCCTATGGTGGCGGGCTGTTTCTGCTCGACGAACCCTTTCACGCGCTTGATGAGGAGAGTAAGATACAAATCATCTCGCTTATCAAAGAACAGACAACCAATTCACTTGTAATTTTAGTTACACACGATTCCCGCGAGGCGGAACTGCTCGCCGATGTAACTTATGTGCTAAATGGGCCACCCGTGAAAATTGTCGATACAATTACAAATTGTTAACACATTTTATTATGTAGTGTGCGATAATATCCGTATAAATAGAATTAATTGTTTTATTTGTATTCGGTTTGTGCTATACTGTATCAGTTAAAAATCTTTATGCGGGAGTAATTGTATGAAAAACAAAAAAATTACATTTAGAAATTTAATTCCTCAAATTATAATAGATATTGTCTGTATTTATTTTAGCTACTGGGTTGCGTATTTATTACGTTATGAAGGGCGCGTTTTTCCGGATCCTTATGACTTGGAATCTTTTCAGGCATGGATTCCATGGATTACTGTAATTTTTATTGTCACGTTTACCGTCTTCCGATTTTACACCACGATGTGGCAATTCGCCAGCATGGACGAGCTTCTTCAAATTTTCTACGCGGTCACGCTTGCTGGTTTTATTGTGACGATTCTTGGATTTACTTTTTCTCAGCAGGTTTCCTGGCAGCTTCTTCATGTAAAGCGTTTTCCAATATCTGTCTATGTGATGGGCTTGGTGTTTACATTTTTCTTTGTCGGAGCTTCACGGTTCAGTTTTCGTCTGGTACGCAGAATGAAGCGAAAAAGCCAGATTAATAAGGAAGACAGTGACGAGTTAAACCGTGTTATGGTCATCGGTGCGGGCGAAATGGGTTCCATGGTGATTAAAGATATGAAAAATGCGCCTGAAAGCAAAGGCATTCCCGTTGTTGCGATTGATGATGACAGACGTAAAAAAGGTACTCGTATTCACGGTGTCAGGGTTGTAGGCGGGCGTGAAAGCATCCCAAAGATGGCTGTAAGGTATAACGTTGACCAAATCGTTCTTGCAATTGCGTCTGCAAACAAGAAGGACAAGCAGGACATTTTAAATATCTGTGCAAAAACTGGATGCCAACTGAAAACCATACCGGCTCTGTACGAAATCATCGAGGACAGCGCTGATCCGCTCAAGGTTAGAAATGTAGATATTATTGATCTTTTAGGCAGGGATGAAATCAATTTAAATACAGCTGAAATTTGCGGCTACTTGAAAAATAAGACCGTGCTCGTAACGGGCGGCGGCGGATCAATTGGCAGTGAACTTTGCCGTCAAATCGCTCTTTTCAACCCTAAAAAATTAATTATATTTGATATTTATGAAAATAACGCTTATGATTTGCAGAATGAACTTCTAATGCGCTTTAAACATCTTGATTTAGAGGTTCTAATTGGTTCTGTTAGAGATAAGGCAAGAATTGAACATGTTTTCTCTGTTTGTCAGCCGGATGTTGTATTCCACGCGGCTGC
>DAMDEB010000091.1:7130-7587 GCA_032090075.1 Caproiciproducens sp. | reverse complement strand
GCTCATAAACATGTTCCACTGATGGAATTAAGTCCGGGTGAAGCGGTCAAGAACAATGTGTTTGGCACACTTAATGTCGCGCAGGCATGCGACAAGTTTGACGTGAAGCGAATGGTGTTGATATCCACCGATAAGGCGGTTAACCCCACGAATATTATGGGAGCAACAAAGCGTATCTGTGAACTGATTATTCAATATTACAGCCGCCACAGTAAAACTGATTATGTGGCAGTACGTTTTGGCAATGTTTTGGGCAGCAATGGTAGCGTGATTCCGCTTTTTAAAAAGCAGATTGAAAATGGCGGCCCGGTAACTGTCACCCATCCCGATATTATACGATATTTCATGACGATCCCTGAAGCGGCACGTTTGGTAATTCAAGCAGGCGGCATGGCACGCGGTGGGGAAATCTTTGTGCTTGATATGGGTCAACCTGTAAAAATCGTTGATTTGGCGC
>DAMDEB010000091.1:5122-7120 GCA_032090075.1 Caproiciproducens sp. | reverse complement strand
TGAAAAGCTTTATGAGGAGCTTTTACTGGACAGTGAAGGCGGTTGCCAGAAGACCTCTCATGAATTGATATACATCGGTACGCCGATACCATTTAATGAAGGTACCTTCCTGAATGAAATTGAACGGCTCCGTGAAGTTGCCGGTTTCAATAACGTTAAAATGATGGAGATAGTCCATCAGCTTGTTCCAACCTATTCAGGGCATGCGGAGGAAACCGACGCACTTGCAAATTAATATCTGCCCCGATGCAAGTTCATTGCATCGGGGCTTTTGGGTATAATAAAAAGCTCACAGTCATCATAAAACTGTGAGCTTATTTTTAATTCTTATCAATAATTGGAATTTTGTCGATCTTATTCTTTTTCCAGCATTCATAACATAAACCGATATAGCTTTCGTTGCCCCCGATGAAAACCTGAGCACCTTCTCGAACTATCTTACCATTGCAGATTCTTGCGTTTACTTCGGCTTTGCGTCCACAAATGCAAACTGATTTTATCTCTGTAATAGAGTCGGCTATTTCAAAAAGACGTTTACTGCCTTCAAATAAATGTGTTTGAAAGTCGGTCTTCAGCCCGAAACAAAGTACGGGAACAAATTCCATAGTGATATCCTTGAGCTGTTCAATTTGAGCGCCGGATAAAAACTGCGCTTCGTCCACAATCAAAACGTCGTATCTGTTCTGTAAGTACCAGTGATAAATATTTAAATCATGATCAATTAAAATACCTTTATCCTGCAAGCCTATACGGGATTTTACAATTGTTTCACCATCCCTGTTATCCACGGATGGCTTCAGAAGTCCTACACGGTATCCTTTTTCCTCATAGTTGAACTTTACCATTAAGGCTTGTGCGGTTTTGCTGCTGCCCATGGCTCCGTATTTAAAGTACAATTTCGGCATATTAATTCCTCCGGTTTATTTAGCGGTAGCTTTTATTATAACATTATTCATCCAATTATGGAATATTGAGCATAGAATTGCAGAAATTAGATTTTTTTCATAGCTAAAGTACAAAATAATCATTAAAATTATCTTCAATAAAAATTAAAGTTTTGGCTAAACAACGAAAGGTATTATTTGTTAATCTTTCTCAATTAGACTTTAAATTGCTGATTATCATTGCTTTTACAGCTTAAAAAGTATATTATTTAGCTATATTTGTTTTATTATTGAGGTGGTGAACTATTTGCATAAACCGAGAATGCTAATTGTTTATTTTTTTCTATTATTTATATCTGTAATTGTCATCGTCTTCATTTGTACAACATTTCGAATGGATCAAATGAATATTAATAAAGAGGGAGTCAGCGATTTTAATACTGGCTGGCTGTTCGAAAATCATGACGGTGTTAATGAAAATATTACACTGCCGGTTCACTTCCTATCTGGAACTGAAAAAAATCAAATTGCTACAATTAGTAAAGTTTTGCCGACTGATTTAAAAAATGGAATGACACTTTCGTTTTCTACTTATCATTCAACAGTGCAGGCATTTGTTGAAAATAAACTTATTTATCAGTTTGGACTTAATAATCAATTTAAATTTGGGAAATCACCCGCATGTACTGCATGGCATTTTATAGATATACCGGATGGGTCACAAGGAAAACAAATCACCTTGAAATTCAGTTCGCCGTATGCCAAATATGCAGGAACCTTTAACAGTATTATTATCGGAACAAAGAATGCAAGCGTTAATAATATGGTCATGTCTTTTATGCCAAGTATGATTATCAGTTTTCTGGTGCTGAGTTTTGGTGTCATGCTATTGCTGATATTTATTATTGCACGGAAAAATTTGAAACAAAATTTAAGCTTGCTTTATCAAGCTTTGTTCGCAATTAGCATATCTGGTTCAGCATTAGCTGAAATCCCCGTGTTTCAGCTAATATTTAATAATGTGCTTGTTCTGGGTTATATCATGTATTTTTCTCTAATGCTTTGCCCCATACCGTATCTGCTGTTTGTAAAATCGGTTTATGCGAAACACCAC
>DAMDEB010000091.1:3732-5112 GCA_032090075.1 Caproiciproducens sp. | reverse complement strand
TTGTGTTGGTGCAGCTATTAACTTTATGGTATGCACATTTTTACAGGTAGCCAATATATTGGATTTTCCTGAAACAATAGAGGCAATACATTTTGTTCTTATCGCGTCCCTGCTGCTTTCAATATTCACAGTCACTGAAAATGCATTAAAATATAAAGACCGTACGGCTAAGCCATTTTTAATCGGTACCGCTTTTATGTTTGTTTTCTATTTGATTGATATGATTCGCTATTATTCTGGAGTTTATCAGGATGGTGCGCTGATTAGCAGGGCAGGTCTGCTTGTATTTATAGCAATTTTGGCAAAAGACACTGTTTCTCAGCATTTTTCCATGATTGAGTTAGGAATGAAGGCTCGTATGCTGGAAAGCCTTGCTTATATGGATATTTTGACACAAAAGAAAAACCGTAACGCATTTGAAAAAGAAATGGAAAGTTTAAATGTGTCTGATACCGGGTGCGAAGCCACGATCGTAACATTTGATTTAAATAATTTAAAAGATGTTAATGATAATTTTGGACATAAATACGGTGATCAACTGATTATAGCAGCAGCTGATGCAATTCAGGAAACCTTTAATTTTTGTGGGGATTGTTTTAGAATCGGAGGAGATGAGTTTGTTGTAATTGCCAGGAATTGTAATGAAGATCAGCTGAATGCTTGTTTTGACCGCTTAATGCGTACTTTAGACGATTATAACGGCAGTCATAGTAATAAAATTGAAATTGCATTCGGCTATGCAAAACATGAACTTAATGATGGTGATTTGTTTCAGACACTGAACCGTGCCGATAAACTGATGTATAAGCAAAAGCGTGAAATGAAGATGACTGATCTGAAACAAACACACGAAAATATAAGTACTTGAATGAAGCCGTAAAGAAATGGTTTGCCGCTTCATTCACGCAAAATTTATGTTTAGAAATCTATAGAGCAAGTGCTTTTAGATAGTGCATTTTATGCACTATCTTTTTTCTTTGAATTTAAAATCAACACAAATAATCCGCATTATTTTTAATGATCGAAGAAATTTATAGGATTTTATATAATCATCAACAAAAGACAAATAGCATGCCTCTTTGCGCATATATTTATCTCAAGGGGGATTGATTATGAGATTTCTAATTCTAACAAAAAAAAGATTTCTAACGGTGCTGTGTTGTATACTTACCGGCGCACTGGCAGTGTTTATTGGGATTCAGGGTGTGGCAGCAATTACGGCATCAGCCACGAAACGGCTTATCCCAATTTATTGTGTCAAGACCACAGAAAAGAAAATTGCAATTTCGTTTGATGCAGCATGGGGAAATGAGCAAACACAAACATTAATTGATATTTTAAATAAATATCACGTTAAAACAACATTTTTTGTTGTCGGCG
>DAMDEB010000091.1:586-3722 GCA_032090075.1 Caproiciproducens sp. | reverse complement strand
TGGATAAATATCCGGAATCAGTAAAAGCGCTCACGAACGCCGGGCACGAGGTCTGCAATCATTCCAATACCCACCCTCACATGCCAAAGTTAGCGCACACTGAAATGATGGCCCAGCTGACCGACTGTAACAATAAAATCAAGAGCGTCACCGGTATCAGCCCGCTTCTGTTTCGGCCGCCTTACGGCGATTATAACAATGCATTGATGGAAGCAGCAAAATCAGCAAATATGTATGCAATACAATGGGATGTTGACAGCCTTGACTGGCGAAATCCGACTCCGAAAGAAATCGTTCAGAGGGTCACAACAAGCGTAAAACCAGGATCTATTGTTTTGTTTCATAATGGTGCGATGAATACGCCGACCGCACTACCAGCAATCATTGAGAATTTGCAGGGGCAAGGATACACAATAGTGCCGGTTTCACAGTTGATTTACAAGGATAACTATACGGTCGACAACGCCGGAATGCAAATCAAAAACTGAGGGTTGATTATTGATAATTGTGCTTTTAAAAAGTATAATAAAAATAAAAAGTAGCAGGCAAAACGTTTGTTAAAACATAAGAAGTCAGGTATGAAACGCTTTGTCCGCTACACAAATAGAAGGATGGAAAAAATGGCAAGAATTATGGATATTCGAAAATGCAACAGAACGATCAGTGTAAGCAACAAAACAGTAATGGACGTTAATTCCAACGAAGAGTATTTTTCAATCTGGGTTCACACAGCAGGGCAGGAAACCGGCCTTGGAACTTGTCCATTGAATATACAACTTGATGCCAAAATGGCAGTGTGCCTAAGAGATCATTTAAATGAATTTATACAAAAATAATTTAAAATAAAAATCACATACTTTTGCAGGCAAAAGCAAATAATGTTTTTAAATGATTTACTGAAAGCGAGAGTAAAAAATGACGAACATTATTTTATGCGGTAAAGCAACTGATACTTCCATATCCAGTACGCTGCTGCCCTCTCTGTCAAAATACGGCGGTGTGCAGTATTACGGTTCGGATCGCATCACACTGCTTGGTGAGAACAAAATGAAGTTTCTTGTGTATGACTGCGAAAAGTTGCCGCAAATTGAACTCGACAGTGGAATTATCCTGTTTAAAAACAGCTTTAATGCTTCAGAACAAATCAAAATTCCGAGCGGATTTTTATGTATTCTTGAAATGAAAAATGTACATGCTGCGGAATTGCTCAATGGCACAGGTACGGCAGCGATTACCTGTGGAATGAATCCGAAGGATACACTCAGTGTAGCCGGATTAGATGAAACAAGCGCTACGCTCAGCCTTCAGCGCAGTGTGATGACAGTGGACGGCAACATCCTTGAGCCCCACGATTTTACGGTCAGATTAATGTCAAAACTCAGCCCAAACCGTATTTTGGCTGTTTGTGCCGTATTGCTTATTTGTGGAATTGATTCTTCAAATGGTTATGATATTTAAATTGTAAAAATTAACATTCATAAAAACTCGATGATTACGCAAAATAGGAAAGCAAACGCAAAACAAAACAAAAATCAAAAAGAAATAAGGAGAGTTTGTATTATGGCTAAAAATGTAGTTCCTGAGGCACGCACAGCCCTCGATAAGTTTAAGATGGAAGCCGCTACTGAAGTCGGCGTTAACTTGAAGCAAGGTTATAACGGAGATTTAACATCCAAAGAGGCCGGTTCAGTCGGTGGCCAGATGGTTAAGCAAATGATCAAAAAGTATGAGGAAAGCATGAAATAAGCTTTTCCCGCAGTTCGAGCGCCACGCCTTAAGGCATGGCGCTCTTCTTGTGTTTATGGCTAACTTTCATAGTCTTCAATGATTCCATTCAGTTTATTGGTGTCCGTTACCTTGATTCCCTTTTTTAACAGTTGGCGGTCGGCCTCTGGAAGTGAAGATATTTCGACATCAATCTCTTGATACGGAATGCTCTCATTATTATAAAACACCCCTATGTGCCCCTCATATTCCTTCACTGTATAGGTGTTGCTTCTACTTGTCATGGCTGTAATTTCACTGTTTTCTTGACTTGAAGTGTTATTTGGGGTAGAATTATCTAATATATTTGAGCTTGTTGTCTCGGGTGTATTATTTAGTCCTTTTTGCGAATATCCAAAGGTCAGTATTCCGACTATGGCAATCATTGTACATAACAGCACAATCCAAACTTTTTTCAAACATATCACCTCGAAGGTATTATTTGAAAATATTGGTAATATATTCATCTGCTTTAGAAATTGTGCTATAAATTATTCTTTAAGGGGGTGGCGTCCGATGAGAAAAACTGACATAAATAAATATGTTGGTTCTCACAGGAAGAAGGACGGCGCGGCTACCACGGCAAAATCAATAGGTCATATAGCCATAAAGGGCCTTTCAACTCTGTTAACGATTATTATCATTACAGGCATCATTGTTTCTGTTTCCTTAGTATCATTTGTCCTCAGTATGAAAGATGAATCCATGAATTATGATCTGCATAAGTTACAGCTTAACTATACCAGTTTTATCTATGTCAACGGCGCTAATGATGACAGCTCAAACCCGGTGAAGTATCAGAGCCTGTACAGCAGTGAAAACAGAGTATGGGTTGATTATGGCAAAATACCGGCTGCAATGAAAAATGCAATTGTTGCGATTGAGGACAAGCGTTTTTGGGAACATAAAGGCGTTGATTGGAGAAGAACACTGGGCGCTGTGACTACACTGTTTTCCAAAGGAAGCAGCTATGGCGGTTCAACCATAACGCAGCAGCTTATTAAGAATGTGACGGGCGATAAAGATGTCAGCCTTACCAGAAAAGCGAAAGAGATTTTTCGCGCGTTAAACTTAGAAAAAAAATATTCAAAAGAAGAAATATTAGCTGCTTATCTCAATATCGTAAATTTTGGCAGCGGAAGTAATGGCGTTCAGGCTGCAGCAAATCTTTATTTTGGTAAGAATATTGAAAATTGTGATATTGCGGAATGTGCGTCAATCGCCGGTATCACACAAAATCCTGCCGCTTTTTCGCCGTTGGTTCATCCGGAGGCCAATAAAAAACGGCAGCAGATAGTTTTAAATGAGATGCACGACCAGGGAAAGATTACCGACACAGAATATAAAGCAGCGATAGCTGAGTCGGAACATA
>DAMDEB010000091.1:0-576 GCA_032090075.1 Caproiciproducens sp. | reverse complement strand
ATATGAAGTTTGTTGTTAAAAAATCCGAAAATATTATCGACAATGTGCCCATTTGGAATTGGTATACCGATACTTTATTTGAAGACGTTAAAAACGGTCTTATGGAATATTACGGCTGTTCCAGTGAAAAAGCGGTTGATATGATTTATCATGACGGCTTAAAAATTTACTCTTCAATGGATACAGGTTTGCAGACCATTGCTGAAAATACTTTTAAATCCGATACGGTGTTTGGCAGCGATAAGAAGCTGCAGGGCGGCTATATGGCGATGGATTATTCTGGCCGTGTTCTGGCTACGGTAGGCTCCAGAGGAGAGAAAAAGGGAAACCGCCTCCAGAGCTTGGCTACCGACACCAAAAGACAGCCCGGGTCTACCATTAAACCGCTTGCTGTTTATGGCCCGGCTATTGATACTGGAAAATACAACTACTCCTCCCTTGTAAATGATAATCCACTGCCGAACTGGTTTAGCGATGGCAGTGCGGGCCCAAAAAACTGGGGGCCGGGGAACACGAGTGGAAAGTATTGGGGAATGGTTCCGATTGAAACTGCGCTGGAACGTTCATTGAATGCCT
>DAMDEB010000090.1:5561-12578 GCA_032090075.1 Caproiciproducens sp. | reverse complement strand
AAATTGGTTGATTGTTATCATATTAATTCTCATGGCGATCATTATAATAGTAATGATCATTGTTACCGTGGTCAGCGAAAATGGTAAAGCAGACAGTTCTTCAAGCTCGGTTCAGTCCTCTTCCCCGGCATCTGTTTCTGAGTCCGCTTCTCAAACTGTATCAAGCTACAATAGTTCCCAATCTGCTTCTTCCTCCTCGTTATCCAGCTCGGGAACGCCGGCGCAATCCGGTTCGCAATCAGCAAGCGAAAATGAATACGCGCTTCCTCCTGAATCTGCTTCTGCATCCGGTGCTACCTCCGTCAGTCAGTCCACGACCGAATCCGCCAACAGCACAAACTCCCAGTCACTCTTTGCATCTATTTTCCAAGATATTATACCGTCGGATTCGGGTTCTGCACTGCCGGATAACAGCGGCTCCGACGTTTCCGAAGCGGAATACGATCAAACTGAAGATGGAATGACCTATGAGCAGGTGAAAGCAATCATAGGCGGTACCGGAAAAGTACAATCGGAGTTTGGAAAAAAAGGTGACAGCATTTATACCGTTACATATCGATGGCAGGGATACGGTTCGCCGGACGCATATGCTGATTTTACATTTGAAAACGGTAAACTTGATATGAAGATCCAATTCGGCCTACAATAAATCTTCTCTTATCTGTGGGGGTGAGCGCATGAAAATAGCAGCTGCTTATATCCGCGTATCGACAGAAGACCAAACAGAATACAGTCCGGACAGTCAGTTGAAAATCATTCGGGACTATGCAAAAAAAAATGATATGATTCTTCCGGATGAATACATTTTTGTGGACGAGGGCATCTCCGGCCGCAAGGCTGAGAAACGGCCTGCGTTTATGCACATGATCGGTACTGCCAAAAAAAAGCCGAAGCCCTTTGATGTGATTCTTGTCTATGCGCTCTCGCGCTTTGCCCGAAACAGAGAAGACAGCGTGGTTTACAAGCGTATGCTGCGCAAAGACCTCGATATTGACCTGATCAGCACCTCGCAGGACTTTGGCAATGACAAGACATCCATTTTAATTGAAGCGCTCTTAGAGGCAATGGACGAATATTACAGCATAGACCTTGGGGAAAATGTAAAGCGCGGCATGAATGAAAAGGTTTCCCGCGGTGAGCCGGTAAGCGCTCCTGCTTTCGGGTACCTCATTCAAAATAAGCAATACTATATGAATCCTGACACTGCCCCGTTGGTCAAGATGATGTTTGATGATTATATCAGCGGCATAAGTTACCGAAATATAGCGGCCAAACTCAATGCGATGGGAATCCGGACAAAGCGCGGCGGCCTTTGGGAAAACAGAACAGTGGAATACGTTCTGCGCAATCCCGTGTATATCGGGAAAATCCGCTGGAACCCGGAGGGATGGACTCGGCGTAATTATGATGATCCAAATGTTATCATTATAGAGGGCACTCATGAGCATCTAATCGATGACGACACCTGGCAAAAAACGCAAGATCGTTTCGCTGAGAATAAATTGATGTACGGCAAGTATGCCGGCCCTAAAAAATCATCCGGTTTCATGCTTCAGGGTTTGGTAAAATGCAGCAGCTGCGGCAGCACTTTGACAAGAATCTCCGGCGCATCGATGCAATGCCAAGCATACGCTCACGGCAAGTGTACGATTTCTCACTGCGTAAAAATTCAAAAGTTGGAGGACATGGTTTTATCAATAATAGAACTCAACCTCAAATTCGGCGACATTCATCTGATTCAAAAGGTCGAGCAAAAGTCAGACTACGAATCCGAAGCAATTGAAAAGCAATTAATTCGTGAAAAACAAAAGTTGATACGCATTAAAGAAGCCTATGAGAACGGCGTGGATTCCCTTGCCGAGTATAAAACCAACAAGCAGAAAATCACCGATCAGATAATTCAGCTCGAATCAGAAAAGCCCGTGGTTAAGCCTACTCATGCGGATGAGCTTGTGAAAAAGTTTTGCAATGGGCACAGGAACACAATCAAAAAGCTGCGCGATGAGCACACGGCACCCGAAGAAAAGAATAAGCTGCTCCGTACTTTCGTTGACAAAATTGTATTTGATAAGGCAAACAGTCATTTGCAAGTTTTTTATTATCTATAAACTTGTAACAAAATGGAATATGGTGGGCCGCACGGTGAAATCGGTGCCTCGCTCCGCTACCTAAGCCAACGCTACACAATGCCCTATCCGGAACTCAAAGCGATTTTGACGGATATAGGGACGGAGGAACTTGGGCACTTGGAAATGGTCGGAACAATTGTATATCAGCTGACTCGGAACCTGACACCCGAACAAATAAAAGCTGCCGGATACGACGCATATTTTATCAATCACACAACCGGAATCTTCCCATGCGACGCCAACGGGGATGCATTTAGCGCAGCCGCACTCAGCTCGACTGGAGACACCATCGCCGATATTCACGAGGACATGGCAGCAGATGGGGCGACCTTGTATAGACTACATTGCTCTAAAATCATCAAAAAAGTTAGAAATGATGCGGATTTTAGGTAGTACAAGCCTTTTGCCCGCGGCGATGTTTTTAGGATGACGAACAACCAAACAAAGGTAAAGACAAGCCTATTTATTTGATGTACCATCTGAGCAGAACTGGAAAACGCCACTTTATCCAACATTCGGACAAGGTGGCGTTTCTATTACAGTTTATGATGTGTCACTATTCAAATAATGTTGATAGACAGGAAGGAAAGGAATGATTCGGCTTTGACTTACAGTAAAGCTATTGTTAATGCACTCAATCCCCTTTCAACCCATCAAACAGGAAATTTTAGTTATGAAAAGATTCTCTGTTTGATGGGTTGAAAGATAGCTCTTTCCATTGTGACACTAGTCTATTATTAGGCAACACTGTCAGTAAGTCTTTATGCCATACTCTCAAAAAATAACAACCCCTTTCAATAATTCTCATTAGTGCCTACAACTATTTTAATTGTAGGCACCGGTCAGAATTATTAAATTTTAAAACCAAGATACGATGTAAAAGATTCATAAAATTGAACAATAGAATCGCTATCAATACATGCAAGTGTTGTAAGTGCTATCAAGATTATAAGGCACATAACAAGTGCCATGCAGAGACAGTTATTGAGTGTTTCGTCCAATGTTAGTTCTCCTTTAGCCTTGTGTCATTTCAACAGCACAAAAACGATTTCCATCTACATCGTAGAAACTGACTCCGATATTAACATTAGATTGCATTAATAATGCATCTTTATGCGCAGGTTCAGTCATATAGTTATTGAACGCTTCTGCGGCAGTATTAGTATTACCAGCTATTGCTAATTCATCCGACATACTGTAATTAATTCCAGCAATATCCCAAAGAGACTGCCAAGATTCACCGTTAGGGCGCCCATGCTGATAACTTACAGATGCTTCTTTCGCACGAATATCAGCCACTTGGTTTAATCTAGAGTCTTCGGTAAGCGCGGATACTCCAACTTTTGCGCGCTCCGCATTAATCAAATTAATCAAAGCTGTTCTGTAATCAGCTAAAGATTGCGAAGATGCTCCACCGTTATCGCTGGAAGCTGTAACATTTGCAATAAATGCACGGTTGCCATTTACATAAACGCCAACTCCACCAGTAACTCCTGATTTAGCAGAAAGCATGTAATTATAAGCTGTGCCTGAATTGCTCAAATAATCAGCAGTAGCTATGTTTGAATTACCAGTTCCTACGTTTGGTTTTGCAGCAGATGTAACTACAAAATTAAATGCATCACCGGAAGCAACATTTACTGTACCGCTTTTGTTCGTTGTCGCAGGTGCTTGATTCTTAGGTACTTGTGCAATAAATGCAAGAACATTCGCACTACCCTTTATGCGTGCGTATACGCCTGTGCCTGTGCCCGGATTTCCAACCATTGTCAATCTGTAATAATATTTGTTGCCGCTTGTATACCAAGGTTTTACAACTGCCACACTGTTTGTTCCGGTAACAACGATAGGCTGTGCGGATGATGTGAAATACAGGGAAACTGTTTTGCCTTTTTCGATATTCTGTGTACCACTAAACTCACTTGTAATAGATGCTGCACTTGCACTAACTGAAAATATTCCGACCATAATGCCCAATGTTAAAACTAATGAAATAATCTTTTTCATATTCATTCCCCTTGTTTAATTTAATCTTTAAGTTATATGGAAAAATACCGCATATAAAATTCTGAAAAGTATCGCAGTTCATATTAAGAAGCTGCTGTGTCGCCAATACGCCGACCAATCCCTGTTTATTAGCCCCCCTACGCTTTTATTTTCGACATAGTTCTCAAATTATTTTAATTCTATACCAATAATTACCAGTATTCAAGTATAACAGTCTTATTTCAAAAGAAAAAATCACCCACCTTGCAAAACACAGTAAGAATGTGTCTGCGGGGTGGGTGATTTTATTTAGTGCCGAAAGAGGAAACAGAGCTTTAATTTACACTCTGTCACGCTCTATCCTTTTTGATAAACTTTGAATCGCATCAATATCTTCCTTTGTGCAACATAGGTAAGCAATCAGTATTTCCCAGTCTTCGGTATCTATTGTTGAAAATTGGGTCATGTCTTTTGCGAAGTCTTCAAGTTTCCATAGCCATAATTGCCTTGCTGTGGATTCGCACGAAGCATATAACTTGCCCGATAACTCCTCCCATAGCTTATCTTTTGACAACTCATGCTCACTTGGTGCTTTTTGTGTCACATCTCTCATCTGAGAAAACAAAGCAATTTTCGATGGTTCAAAATTTTGCATAGCTTTTTTCTTTGCTAACGTTTGAAATATGTTCGCCAAAAGTCTTTTTTCCTCATGACCGAAATCGCTGAATCTAGCGACCTCATATAGTACGGCTATGAGTTCCTCACTCTCTGAAATGGCTAGGTAGCCTTCGAAGCATTTATCCAGTAAATAACAGCTCCGGATATCCGATATGAAAAATGTCTTTTTTATATTCTCAAAAACATCTGCTTGTTCTTCATCAGCATTTTCTTCACAATCCTGTTCTGGGAACACTTGGTTAGGGTCAAGGTCAAAATAATGAAACCAAAACAAATTCATCCAGTGGTTTTTTGAAATAGATTGCTTTTGAATATCTTTGCTTTTTTGTATCTTCTTAGCTTTTTTATAACGTGCATTAAATTCGGATTCGAGAGATTCAATGATTGAATCCTCTATCCCTACGTCTGAATTACCTTTTTTCAACACATCCAAAAGACTAACAATCGTCTTAGGCTTAAACTGGGGGGTATATTGGAACGAATGTAATTTGTCAATTATAGATTCACTTGGGGTGTTCTCAAGATTTTTAAATGAGATTATGTCTTTTAGTTCATCACGACCGATCTTCTGTTGTTCTAGCAAAAGCCTGAACCATAAGGAAAAATTATCTTCTTCCATAAAGCAATAGTCTTCATTAGCTTCCGTTTTCTTCTGGATATAAGATTCCATGGTGCTGTCAGGGTCAGATTTTGATACTTTTTTCATGATTTTTCCTCCACGATAATGAATTTTTTTAACCATACCACATTTCAGCCGTTGCAACAATTCATTTTTGTGGTTGGAATGGTTTATTTTTTTGACCCAAAAGTGAATTCACTTCTTAATCGCACAGCGTTATGATGGTATCACAGCTGAAACATAAGGTCAGGCAAGCTTGCACAAAAAACAAACGCAACTCGGGCTGTTCTGCAGAACAGTTCCTGTCTTAAATTAAGGAGGAACCTTAGTACAAAACAAATCGTGTCTGGGAGCCGTCTTTGGTGCGGCTTCCTTTCTTAAAAAAGAAGGAGGAATATTTGTGAGCACTAGCAGGGTGTTAGTGATAAACCCATTTGAGCGTCCTCGCGCAGTGAAGATTGTGAACACAGAGGATTCTGTCAAGAAAATTATTGAGGCGGAATTCTTGGAAACTATCTTAGATTCTGACGAACCCGCACTCATCGTCTGCAATGCGGAAGGTATTGCAGACGGAAATGCCTCACTTAACCGAGCACTGTACGATAAAAATGGAAATATTTGGATTATTATTACAGGAGCTTTCATAGTTTGCAATGCCGGTTATAGCTCATTATCCCCACGGCAAGAAATGTTTTACAGAAGAAAGTTTAACCACCCTGACCTATTTGTCAAATCCAGAGGAGTAATTACGGTTCTATGACTTCATTGTCGTCACTTGAGTATCAACAATTAACAAGGGGCTGCTGTGTAAGCGGCTCCTGCCGATGAAAAGAAAGGAATATTTATGATACAAATTCCTGAATTAAGATTCAGCTTATCGCAAGTTGCGGGGGGTGAGAATGTTTTAGCAACAGATGTTCGCCCGATTAAATCGTTTGTAGACGGTAAGCCTACCGACACCATTAGTGGCTATCGTTATACTATTGTAGCTCCGCAGCGCAAATATCAAAACTTCACAGTCAAAGTGGAGCAAGCTTCCCCCGCTATCACACCCGAAGAACTTGAAGCCAAAGGTGGTTCCGTAAAATGCAAGATAAAAGGTTTTGAGGGCAGATTTTACAAAGATAAAAATAGTAATGATTACCAATTTACTGCTAAGGCAGAATCAGTGGAGGTCATATCATGAAAAAAATCCGGGAAAAGCTAAAAAATAGTTGGGTTAAAAAAGACTATTTACGGCTATCACTATACTGCATATTGATTCTGCTTTCTGCTGCACTCATCTTTTTTGCAACTGTAGGCATTATAAGATTTTTCCTGTCAAACTTCGAATTAATACTTATTGTTGTCGGGGGTTACGCCTTTCTGTTCTATGTATGGCATGAGTGGCGAAAAGAAAAGCAAGAAAGGCAGGAAGCAATACTTCAACAGCAAGCGACACAAGCCGCAGAAATTGAACGCACAATGGCCGAAAGTAATTATGCTCTGGTCAGGCAGTGCTTATTTACACTGCTTAGCGAAACGGCTAATAATTTGCATCTTGTTAAACCGACTACACTGTCAGAACTCAACAGCCCTAGCAGGATAATTCCTCGCAATGGTTTT
>DAMDEB010000090.1:4765-5551 GCA_032090075.1 Caproiciproducens sp. | reverse complement strand
TTACACTGTTTCAGTTTGTAGTTATGGGAGATGGACAACCTGTCGATACAAAATTGGTAAAAGAACGCTTGCAGATGAGATTGTCACAGAAGCTCACTGCAAATGAATTCTCTGGAATTACTCAAAGTAACTTCATTTACAATGGGAAAGCCTATCCCATATTGTACATTGACGAAGTGATTGACACAAGTAGTTTTATACAAATCAACATTGCTTGGTCTTGTGAAGCGTATTGTAAGCATTTGGAGAACAGAGCATTGGCAAAACAACAAAATGCTATACCGCTTGCAACCGTCCCACGGGACATTGACTTTTAGACTATGATTAAGGGTATTTTATTGGACGAAAGTTATTTGAATTTAGGGATTAACCAGCCGCTCGACTGGCTTCCCGGAAAAAGTTCCCATGTTATAGTCTGTGGTGCCACAGGAAGCGGAAAAACATATTTTACAAAAATTTTACTTGGGAAGATTTCTCTATATGAACCAACAGCGCAACTGTATGTAAACGACTTCAAAGGTGACGATGATTTCAGCTTTCTTAGTGGCTGTGAACGTTTTAACCGCTTTGGAGAATGTTCCAGCGGTTTACAACAGTTCTATGAAAGACTGAAACAACGTCAAAGCGGTGAGGACACAAGCCGCAATATGCTTGTACTATTTTTTGATGAATGGGCAAGCTACTGCACCGGCCTTAACAAAAATTCTTTGGAAGAAGAAAAGAAGAAGCTGTCCACCCTTTTGATGTTAGGACGTTCCTTTCGGGTACACGTCATTGTCAGCCAAC
>DAMDEB010000090.1:1346-4755 GCA_032090075.1 Caproiciproducens sp. | reverse complement strand
CAGCCAACAAAGAGCCGATGCTGTGTATTTTAATTCTGCAAGAGATAATTTTAACTTAGTAATCGGGTTAGGCAATTTAAGCGAAGAAAGCAAGAATATGCTTTTTCATGAATACAAAGACGAGATGCTGCCCGACAGAAAACAAGGCACCGGCTATATGCTCACTAACGGCACAGACCTGACTGCCATTCAAGTACCCACAATTAGCGACATGGCAAAGCTGCAAAGTTTCATCAAACAAGGCGTAACAAGGTAAAACAATCAACCCCTCCCCCAGTGCTCGCGCCGTGCGAAGCATAAGGCGTGTGCACTGGAAGGGAACGCCGGGCGTGACCGCCGTTGACTAGGGGAAGTATTACCCTAGTCAACCTCTGTCACAAACATCATCGCAAGCAGACTAGCACTGAAACCAACGATTGCGACAGAAAATATCGCAATATCAAAGAGGTGATTTCGTGGCAAAAGATTCTCAATCAAGGAAATGGCAAATAACCATTAATAACCCTTTGGAGAAAGAGTTGACTCATGACCGAATCAAGCAAGAATTAGAAAAGATGAAATCTTGTGTTTATTATTGCTTTGGTGACGAAATTGGCGGCAAGGAAAAGACCCACCACACACATATTTTCATAGCCTGTTCTTCTGCTGTTCGGTTCAGCACACTAAAGAAAAGATTTGCACAAGCCCATATGGAGATCGCTCATGGAACTGCACAGCAAAACCGAGATTATGTTTTCAAAGAGGGCAAATGGGAAAAAGACAAAAGCAAGCACGAAACTAAAATTCCCGATACGCAGGAGGAATTTGGAGAAATGCCGTTAGAGCGGCAGGGTTCAAGAAATGATTTATCCGACCTATATGACATGATAAAGTCGGGCATGTCAAATTTTGAAATCATAGAAGAAAACCCGAACTATATGCTTCAAATTGATACATTGGAAAGAGTGCGGCAAACCGTTCGTGAAGAATGTTACAAAAGTACATTTCGGGAACTCACCGTTACCTATATTTGGGGCAAGACAGGAGCAGGCAAGACAAGGGGCATAATGGAGCAGTACGGATATGAAAACGTCTTTCGTGTCACTAACTACCTCCATGGTGGTTTCGACGGCTACAAGGGGCAAGACGTAATTATATTTGAAGAATTTCGTTCCGGCTTTAAAATACAAGAAATGCTAAACTATTTAGACGGTTACCCTGTTGAGTTGCCCTGCCGATATGTAAACAAGATTGCTTGCTTTACAAAGGTATACCTTGTTTCTAATACAGACTTATGGAAGCAATATGAAAATGTGAGAACGGAAACACCCGAAACGTGGCTTGCTTTCATCCGAAGAATCCACAAAGTTGTTGTTTATATGGGTACTAACCAGTTTGTAGAATATGAAACAGAAGATTACATAAGTAGAGATAAATTTAGTGAGGGCAAGCATAAAGATACGGACGAGTTTACAGAAACCGATATAGACGGAGATTTACCGTTTCCGGTTTAAAATATTCATATTGGACAATCAGCTTAACATACGCTTTATCGAATGCGAGGTGAAGAAAATGGCGAAAGAAGAAGTCGTCATTTGCACGAATGTGTTTAAAAATAAAGATGAGCCAACCATCCGTGTGGAACTCACAAAAATGTGGATAGAATTAATTAACTACATAGAAAGCTGCAAGAGCAATGCGTAAAATTCGGCGATTTACAGGACTATATAGGGGGTGTATACTATAGTTACATCAAATCATAGTTCTTGTCTTTATCGCAACTGAAATGAGGCGGTAAAGTATGAAGGTAGCAATTTATTGCAGACTTTCGGAAGAAGATAGAGACAAGCAAATAGAAACGGAGGACAGCGAAAGCATCCAAAATCAGAAGTCCATGCTTGTGCAGTACAGTATGGAGCACAACTGGGAAGTTTACGGAATATATTCCGATGACGATTTTACTGGTTCAGACCGCAATCGACCGGATTTTAACCGACTTTTGACCGATGCCGAAAAGCACAAATTTGATATCGTCCTTTGTAAAACACAGTCCCGGTTTACCCGCGAACTTGAAATGGTGGAAAAGTATATTCACGGAAAGTTTGTGGAATGGGGTATCCGTTTTGTTAGCGTTGTTGACAATGCAGATACCGAGGTAAGAGGAAATAAAAAATCCCGGCAAATTAACGGCCTTATTAACGAATGGTACTTGGAAGATATGTCGGATAATATCAAAAGCGTACTAACGAACAAACGCAAAAACGGAATGCATATAGGCGCTTTTGCCTTATTTGGCTATCTGAAAGACCCAGAACAAAAAGGACATCTGATAATTGATGAAGAAGCTGCCAAAATTGTAAGGGAGGTTTTTACCCTCTTTTCCAAAGGTTACGGAAAAGTTGCCATTGCCCGAATGCTCAATGACCGGGGCATTCCAAATCCCACGGAATATAAACGGCTGCACGGTTTACGCTATCAGCAACCCAAGACAAAAAGCAGTACACTTTGGAAATATTTCGCCATATCGGATATGTTGATTAATGAAATCTACATTGGAAACATGGTTCAGGGCAAATACGGAAGTATTTCCTATAAGTCGAAAATCAACAAACCGTTACCAAAAGAAAAATGGATTACTGTCGAGGGTACGCACGAACCGATTATTGACCGTGAATTATGGGATAGGGTTCAGAGAATGGTACGGCAAAAAACAAAGCCGTTTACGGTTGGAACTATTGGACTGTTTGCAAAAAAAGCACGGTGCAGCGAATGCGGATATGTCATGCGTTCACAAAAGAATCGCGGTAAGCATTATTTGCAATGCTCCACGAAATACACTTCAAAAGAAGCTTGCGAGGGTGCTTTCATTTCTGTTTCTGTTTTGGAAAAAACTGTTTTGTCTGAACTTCGCAAACTGGCTGCGGAATATCTTGATAAAGGTGAACTGGAAGAGAAGATTCAGTTTAATGACCGAATGGAAGAACGCCGCAACCAAATTGAAACCGATTTGGAGTTTTACCAAAAGAAAGCATCAGAATGCAGAAATGGAATTAAGTCGCTATATCTTGATAAGGTAAAAGGTCTAATTACCGATGATGAATTTATGGAATTCTCCAAAGATTTTCACCGTGACAAAGAGCGATTGCAAAGCCAAATTGACGCCGTACAGATGCAGCTTGCTGAGGTTACCGATAAAATGCAGACGGCACAAGACCGCCGCCAAATGGTAGAACAATACACCGACATTAAACAGCTTACCCGACCAATGGTAGAAACACTCATTGATTGCATCTATGTGGGAAAGCGTGACCCAAAGACAAAACAGCGCACAATAGAAATTCACTGGAATTTCTAAGTCTAAAAAGTAGTCGATACACGATTGCAGCAGATGGGGCGACCTTGTATAGACTACATTGCTCTAAAATCATCA
>DAMDEB010000090.1:618-1336 GCA_032090075.1 Caproiciproducens sp. | reverse complement strand
CGCGCATGACCTACGACAACATCTTACGCTTTTGTGATGATCCCGACGTACGCGATGCAATCCAATTCTTGCGTGCGCGTGAAATTGTACACTATCAACGTTTTGGTGAGGGGCTGCGCATTACGACAGATAATCTGGATGCTAAAAACTTCTACGCGTTTAACCCGTCATTTGATAAAAAATAATACTCTGAGAGCGCAGTTCAAACTATGACTGCGCCCTTTATTTTTGTCAAAATTTCCGTAATAGATTGCTAAGTATTCCTTTCGTCCGCGTTTAATTGATGGTGCTTGTGTATACAAAATGTCAAAATTATGTTATTATAAAACTAATAAATGTAAATATACTAACTAAGCAGGAGGTGCCGTCTTGTGTGCATTCAATAAATATCTTGAAATAATGTCATTGATGAGCCAAAAAACGGAATGAATGTACGATGATAATAATATTTTTAGTACAATAACAAATATAGAAAAGAAAGATGGCGATATCTATGCGTACAAGAAAATTATTCTTAAATATAATGATTGTTTCTTTTGTTTTTACCATTATGGCAGGATGTTCCAATAAAGTGACTCCCCCCGATGCGAACAGCAATACGGTTAGTACTCTTCCGTCGTCATCGGATGTAACCTCCGAAGCACCTTCGGAAGTTTCATCGGCAGTACCAAGCGCGGTATCATCCGCCGCACCGGTGGATACCGCAAAAACACTCTTG
>DAMDEB010000090.1:0-608 GCA_032090075.1 Caproiciproducens sp. | reverse complement strand
CTCTTGACGCAAATCATGGAATCCGCCAAAAAAGGTAAAATTATTGACTGTGAATTCCCCGTAAAAACATCAGTTATTGATGATGTGACCAATAAATGGGGAAAAGCGGACAAAACCGAATACATCGCTTCCGCAAAAGGAACCTACGCGACTTTTTCAAAACAAAAAATTGCTTTTGGCTTCAACAAAGGCGCTCAAATCTTTGAAGCAAGAACCTTTGACAGCGCACTTAGCACCATTACCTTGTCTAAGGCAAAAGAGGTATTTGGCAAGCCCGCGTACACAAGCACTACAAAGACAGAAGATATCATAGGTTACACAGCCGGAAAAGAATTTAAAATATTGCTTGTATTTCCGAAAGCTGACGGCAAAACCGACCCCGTGCTAAATCATTATTCTGTTTTGTACCCGGATGGTACTGTAAACACAATGGCGGATGATCCCGGCAGACAGTGGTAAGCTATCTGTCCAACCCATTATAATCAAGGCCGGCTATCGTAACAGATAGCCGGCCTTTTATGTTGTTGTGTGCTGATTCGGAGATGGACGCAGATGGATTTAGCATGAGACGGGTTTTGCGCTTATTTTAAGCGCAAAACAAGCACGGC
>DAMDEB010000089.1:7604-12585 GCA_032090075.1 Caproiciproducens sp. | reverse complement strand
CGGATAATGAATCTAATGATTTAATTGTAGAAGGTAAAGCAATTTCCTTTGATGATCCAACACCGCTATTTGTGATGAACGGTATTCAATATTATGAAGTGATTGACAAAAATGCATTGCAGGGGGTTGACCTCAGCAATGTTTATTTTTATTACGGTCATGAGCGTGGAGCCATAGCAAGGACGAAAAACAAAACTCTTGAATTAGATGTAAGACCGGATGGAGTTTATTTCCGTGCCAATTGTGCAAAAACGACTTTAGGTGAAGATGTTTATAAACTTGTGCAGCGTGGGGACGTTGATAAAATGTCGTTTGGATTTACAATTCAAGAGCAAAGTTTTGATGAAGCAATCAACACATTTACAGTACGAAAAATAGGACAACTACTTGAACTAAGTGCTGTCGATTTTCCTGCATATGAAAACACCAGTATTAGCGCAAGAGCAAAAATTACTGATGTTGAAAAAGAACATAAATTAGCAATTGAAAATGAGCAACAACGTAAAGCAATCATCTTAAAAACACTATATTAAAAATTAAGGGAGAATAAAATTATGAATAAACTCACAGAACGCATGTTCGCAATCAATACAAGAAAAGCAGAAATCCGTAGTCAGGTTGAAGCAAATGCAGAAGGCATTGACCTTGATGCACTTACTACTGAGTTGAAAAATCTTGATACTGAATTTAGTGGTATTGAAGAAAGAATGAAATTTGTTGATGGTATTACCGTAACAAAACCAGACGAAAAGGAGATTAATAACATGGAAAATAATTACACAATCGAATCAAAAGAATATCGTTCTGCATGGCTGAAAACTCTTCAGGGTGCAAAACTTAACGAGATTGAACAAAGAGCCTTTACTTCTGCAACCAATTCTGGTGCGGCTGCTATTCCTACGCAGACAGCAGATCAGATTCTTACAAAGGTGCAGCAGGTTGCTCCACTGCTTTCTGAAATTACCTTATTGCAGGTTGCCGGTAATGTAAACTTTGCAAGTGAAGGCGTAAGAGATGCAGCTTCTATTCATTCCGAAAATACAGAAGTTACTCCTGCTGCTGATGCTATTGTAACTGTAAGCCTTGGTGGATATGAATTTATCAAAGTTATTCGTATTTCTAAGACAGTAAGCACAATGGCTATTAATGCCTTTGAATCTTGGCTTGTACAGATTCTTTCTGAAGATATCGGTCGTAAGATTGAATCTTATATTATCAATGGTACGGGTGTTTCTCAGCCTACTGGTGTTGAGAAAGCTAACACTTGGGGTGTAACTAATAGCGTGAGCGTTACCCTTGCTGGTAGCCTTACATATGCTAATATTACTACCTTGATTGGATTGCTCAAGGGTGGTTATGATTATAACGCTAAATTCCTAATGAGCAAGAAAACACTGTATGCTGATTTTATGCCGCTTAAAGACGATAGCAAATATCCGGTAGTTACTCGTGAGGGTGTCAACTATTTGATTATGGGTTTCCCTGTACTGCTTTCTGATAATGTGGCTGAACATGATGCTTATTTCGGTGATTTCAAGAAGATTGTTGGTAATCTGTCTCAGGATATTACCGTTGAATCCAATGCGAACAGCGGCTTTACTGCTAATGCTATTGACTTCCGTGGTACTGCTTTGTTTGACTGCAAACCGGCAATCGGTGAAGCATTTGTTAAATTGACAAAAGCGACAGCTTAATCTGGTGATATTTGATGAATGATTTGCTTCATAGGATAAAGGGTGACCTCAGAATATCAGCGGATAACACCGATTTTGATGAGGAAATTGATGATCTGATTGAGCAAGCAGTTGCAGATTTGAGGGCTTCCGGTGTTAAATCGGGAGTCCTTGATGATATAATTGGTATAGTGGATAGTAACATTCGCCGTGCCATTATTTTATATTGTAAAGCTTTCTTTGGATTAGAAAATCCAGATAAAGACTGGTATTTACAGCATTATCTTAATAAGAAAGCCGAATTGCTTAATCAAAGAACATTGTATAATGCAGGTGATTTGAATGTTTAATAAAACGTTGGAATTAATCGGCGCAACATATACAAAAGACAATATAGGACAGCGGATTGAAACACCTACATATCGGAAAGTATATGCCAGTTATAAAAGTGTTCCCCAGTCAGAATTCTTTGCCGCTGGGCAGACAGATATTAAACCCTCAGCTTGCTTTATAATTCGTACTGGTGATTATAAGGGCGAAAAGAAGCTAAGATATCCGGCTGGTGACAGTGGTAATATCTATGTTATTTATCGTTTTTATGACACTAAGGACGAAATGACCGAAGTCTATTGTGAACAGAGAGTTGGTGATACAAAATGAGTGATTTTAAATGTGATTACTCGAATTTTGCTGATACCATTACAGCTAGTTTGCAAGAATTTTCCGATGAAAAAGCTAAGGAAGTCAAAGAAATAATCACAACAAAAGCAAAAGAATTGGCTGAGAATATTTCTAAAGATTCTCCTAAAAGAAGTAAAAAGGTCGGTAAACGAAAATTAAATGCTTATGCTAAGGGCTGGGTGGCAGACAAGCAATACGAAAATAATCTGAATATAGATTATATCATTCACAACAAAGATCAGTATCAATTAGCTCATCTTTTGGAAGCGGGTTTTGCCACTCGTGACGGTAGTCGAGTAGAGGGTAAGCCTCATATTGCTCCAAACACTGAGAAGATTGAAACGGAAATCGAACAGGCGATAGAAAAGGCGGCTCAATAATGATTATATCAGAATTATGTACTTTACTTGAATCTACTGGATTACCGGTAGTTTATCACAGCTTTAAAGCATCTAAAATGGAAGTACAAACACCGCCGTATATCGTTTATTTTGCAACAAAGAGCAAGAACAGTGCAGCAGATAACAAGGTTTATTATAAACGAAATGCTTATACAGCGGAGCTATACACCGATACAAAGCAAATAGCTTTAGAACAAAAATTAGAGGATGCCTTTGATGAAGCATCCATTGTTTACGAAAAAACAGAAACTTATTTAGATACAGAAGAAATGTATCAGATTAGTTATGAAATAGAAATTTAAAAAGGAGTGTTTATTATGGCAGGAACTACAACCAAAAATAAGGTCAAGTATGGCTTAGAAAACGTATATTACTCAAAATTGACAGGAATTACATATGCTGCGCCAGTTGCAATTGAAGGTGCTGTCAGCATTAGTTTGAAGGCTAGCGGAGATATAACCCCAGTTTATGCCGATAACGTCGAGTACTTTGGATTTGAGACAAATAACGGTTATGATGGATCAATAGATTTTGTTTTGATTCCAGATGATTTCAGAACTGATATTTTGGCAGAGACAGTTGATGCAAACGGCGTTGTGAGTGAAAATTCAGACATTAAAACAAGTGAATTTGCCTTAATGTTTCAGTTTGCAGGAGATGTGACGAATAAACGTCATGTTCTCTATAGATGTAAATGTACTCGTCCAAACATAGAATCTGAGACTACAAAAGACAAAACCGACAACAAGAATGAATCTTTAGATATTAAAGTAAGACCAATGCTTTCTGGTACATTAAAGCATCAAATTAAAGCAAGTATTGATAATTCTACTGAACATGCAGTGGTTTATGATGCATGGTTCTCACAAGTGTATGACAGTACAGTAGCAGCAGGTTAATCAAAAACTATAAAAAATAAGGAGACTTTTATAAATGGAAAAGACGATTAAAATTGATGGTAGAGATATAACATTTAAAGCAACAGGCGGTTTGATGTACCGTTACCATAATCAGTTTGGGCGCGAATACCTTGCCGATGCTCTTGAGTTGCAAAAATTTGCTGACACTAAAACACAGAAAAAAGTAAAGTCAGCGGATGGTAAAATTACCTTTGTAGAAGATTATGACTATACTAAATTGAATTTGGAAGTTGCTTATAATTTGGCTTGGTCACTTGCTAAGACAGCAGATCCGTCAATCCCTGATCCTCAGACATGGCTTGATAGCTTTAATGTATTCCCTGTCATGGAGTTCATTCAAGATTTGATTGAAATGATTAATGCGTCATCTCAAAATAATGTAGCATCAAAAAACTAAGCAGCGATGGTGAACCAAACGATGAACCGCCTATAACAGCAGCAGAATTTCTGTATGCTTGTAAAAGGCGTGGTTTGTCCATCGCAGAAATTGACGAATTGAATCTCGGTATTATCTTGGATTATATTTATGCTTATGATGATATTAATTCAGCAAGTGAAGCAAATGAAGAATATATGCCTAAGAGTAGTATTGTATATGCAACACAGGCTGATTTTGATAAGTTCTAAAAATTGTTTTATAGCTTTGTGAGGTTGGTTAATTCCAATTTTGCAAAGCTTTTTTGTGTAAAAAAGAGGTGAGAAACATAGCAAACAAAAGTATAAAGGGCATTAGTTATGAAATCGGCGGTAATGCAGTTGGTTTACAAAGTGCCTTAAAAGATGTAAATGCCAAAACAAAAGATTTAGGTTCTGAATTAAGTTCTGTAAATAGATTGCTAAAGATGGATCCAACTAATATTACTTTAACACAGCAAAAGCAAGAGCTTTTGAAAAATTCCATTGAAGAAACCAAAAATAAATTGGATACTTTAAAAGATGCTCAATCTCAGGTGAGTGCTCAGTTCAAAAGTGGAGATATAGGTGCAGAACAATATAGGGCTTTTCAGCGTGAACTTGAATCAACTAAAAGTAAATTATCTAGTTTGAAAGATGAAAAAAGTTCTGTCTCTGTTATTGGAACTGCATTTGATAATGTAAAACAAAAAGCGCAGGATTTATCATCTAAATTTGCGCCCATTGTTTCAGGACTCAAGCAGGTTGGCAGTGCAGCAGGAAGCATTACAAGCGCAGGAGTATCTACTGTTAAGACAGCCGTAGATGGTGCCGGAAAAGGGTTAGCTGTATATGCTACAACGGCAGTAGCAGCAGGAGCGGCAATGACTGGAATGACAGTTAAAGCAGCTAC
>DAMDEB010000089.1:0-7594 GCA_032090075.1 Caproiciproducens sp. | reverse complement strand
AGCTACAGCCGCCGATGATATTAATACTTTGTCGAAACAGACAGGACTTTCAACTTCGGACATACAAAAATTTCAATATGCTTCTGAAATTGTGGATGTACCGCTTGAAACATTGACAGGATCAATGGCGAAATTAACAAAGAACATGGCAACAGCACAGGGTGGAACTGGTGCGGCAGCAGGTGCTTTCAAAACTCTTGGTGTTTCAATAACTGATCAAAATGGACAGTTACGTAATAACCAAGATGTTATGAATGACACTTTCAATGCATTAGGCAAAGTTGAGAACAGTACTCAGCGTGATGCTCTAGCCATGCAAATATTCGGCAAGTCAGCACAGGATTTAAACCCTCTTATTTTGGGTGGTGCTGATGACCTTAAAACTCTTGGTGACAGTGCTGAAAAATCAGGATTAATTCTATCTCAAAATGCTCTGGATAATTTGAATAGTTTTAGAGATGGTTTAGATGTTATGAAATCAAGTGCAGGTCAAGCAGGTAATGTCTTAGCCGGTTCTTTTGCTGGTTCATTAACATCAATGACAGGTATTATAAACAGTGCTTTGCCGGGCATTACAGGCTCAATTGCAGGATTATTTAGCGGTAGTAATATCACTACTATACAAACTCAATTGACAACAGGTTTAGTGAATGTTGGTAATGGACTTGTAGCGGAAATTGGAAAGCAGTTGCCTACATTGTTAGCTGGTTTTAACGCATTGATTATTAGTGTTGTGACAGCAGTTACAGCGGTTTTACCGACTGCAATCAATACGATTTTACCAACACTTTTAAATGGCTTTACAGGCTTGATACAGGGCTTAATACCATTAATACCGGTATTGTTACCAGTTATTATAAATGCGGCAGTTACGCTGTTTATGGGGCTACTGAATGGCTTGAATGTTATCATTCCACAACTGATGGCAATGCTACCTACACTGATTCAAAACGTATCGACTATTTTAATTAAGAATTTACCATTGATTATAACCGCAGGAATACAGTTGCTGACAAGTCTTATCGGAGGTATAACAAAATCAATACCTCAGCTTATAACATCTGTGATTGCGTTGATTCCGGTTATAACGAAAGCACTTTTAGACAACCTTCCAGCACTGATTACCGCCGGAATACAGTTGATTGTTGCTTTAGCTACTGGATTACCAAAGGCTATTCCAGCGATTATAAAAGCACTTCCAGAAATTATTACTGCTATAATTACCGGATTCACTCAAGTCGATTGGGGAAATGTCGGTCTTCAGGTAATAACTGGTATTGGTCAAGGTTTGGTTGATGGAGTTCTTGCAATAGGGGACTTGATAAAGAAAGCTGCAAACAGCCTTTTAGACAAGGTGAAAAATGCAATGGGCATTCATTCGCCTTCTACATTATTCCGTGATGAAGTCGGTACATATCTTGCTAGTGGGTTGGCAGAGGGGTTTGTCAATGGAATGTCTGATGCATCCAAACAAATGCAAGCGGCAATACCAACTAACTTTGATTTTAATGTTGGCACAAATATTAATGGCTCATTGAGCGGTTTAAAGACTAGCAGCTCAAGTAAATCATCATCTGGATATGCAACAAGTAGTACACCTATTAATTTAGTAATTAATCAGGGTGATATTACTGTGAATGGATCAGCCGATAATAATTCAATAAGTAAAATAAAGCAGATTGCAAAAGATCAAGTCGATGAACTTAGAAGTGAAATTACACAAGGCTTCCGTGAACTTCCACTTTTAGCAATGCAAAAAGCATATAGTCATTAAGAGGTGAACTGATATGGACGACAACATAAAGCAGGTTATTCAAGACAACTTGTTAAAAGCAATGATAAATATTTTAAAAGAGAATACTGATTGCAAGGATTGTCCTTTAGTAAATGAATTAAAACGCTTACCATTAGATGCAGAACAAGCATTTTTTACAAACAAATAAATCGAGGTAAATGAATTATGAATAATGATGTAAAAGAAACTATTCAAGAGAGTATGTTAAAAATTCTTACTATTATGATGGAAACAAATGCTGAGTGTAAGGACTGTCCACTTACACAAGAATTGGCAAGAATGGGATTTGAAGCAACGTGTAAGTAAAGAGGTAAATTGATGGCGAATAATGATGTAAAAGAAACAATTCAGGAAAGCATGTTAAAAGTTATTGAAATGATAATGGCAGAAAACAATGGGTGCAAAGATGTTAATAGTTTGTCTAAAGCAATTGTAAGTAAATTATCACTTCAATTAGAACAAGATTTACATAAAAATTAATGATACAGCGGCTTAGGCAATAGCTTAGGCCGTTCTTTTTATGCAAATATTTTTGCGATTTTTATTTAGATATCCGGTTGGGTTTACATTTTTATGCAATTTATTTTTCAAGCAGAAAAGGGTAGCTGATGTGCTACTTTCATTCGGTGGAAATTTGGGATCGAAGATTAATATTGATTTGCTCTAATGGGTAGACTATAATATACATGTGTGGTACGTTACCCATAATCGAACAGGAGGGTTTAAATAATGGACAAGATAAAAGTGGCAGTATACTGTAGAGTATCAACAGATAGTAGGGATCAGGCTAACTCTTTTGAAAATCAGAAGTCGTATTTTGAACGTGAGATCGATAAAAATCCAAATTATGAGTTGGTGAAAATCTATGCTGATAGAGGTATCAGTGGTACAAAGCTAGAACGTCCAGAATTTAATCAAATGATAGAAGATGCAGGACTAGAGATTCAAGAAGTTACAAATAGTAGTAATGACAAAAGAAAAGAATATCTTAGATATAGGACAGTACCAAGCAGTATACAAAAGCCTAAGTTTAATATGATAATTACAAAGAACACTAGTCGTTTCGCTCGTAATATGGAAGTTGGAACTATTCTAAATGACTTAAAAAAGAATAAGGTGTATGTGCACTTTTTGGATTTGGATATTTCAACTGAAAAAGATAGCGATATAACTTATATTCAAATATTTCAATCAATCGATGAACGTGATTCAAGAGATAAAAGCGTTAAAGTCAAATTTGGCATGGAAGAGGGAGCAAAACACGGAGTTGTTCATACTAACAGTAAATTGTATGGATACAGATATATACAAGCTGAGAACCGGCTGGAGATTATTCCGGAAGAAGCAGAGGTTGTCAAATTAATATATACCCTTTATGCTAATGGCTTTGGTGCTAGACAGATTATTAATACTCTAACTGATAGTAATATCATGACAAGGCAGGGAAAACCATTCTGTAAATCTACTGTAAGGCGCATACTTGATAATGAGAAATACGCAGGACTCAATAACGCTTTGAAATACGATACTGGAGTTGTATTTAATAAAAATAGTTATCCAAAAGTAAAAGAACAATATTTAGTCGAAGATTCAGATAAAATTCCCGCTATTATTGATCCTCCGTTATTTGATAAGTGTAGGGGAATTCGAAAAGGCAAAGTAAATTACGTTAACCAAAAGGGTATATATAAGGGTAAAGCAAAATACAGCGGTTTAATTCGTTGCGGGAATTGTGGTTCTGCATATCATTCCAATACAGATAAAGGTAGGATATTTTATAATTGCAGCAATAAAAAATTACATGGAATGTCTGTATGTAACAATCCTAATATAAGCGAAAGCTTTCTTGATAGTTATATTTCAAGTTTAGCGAATGGTCAAATGTATTCATATGTTGAAAAAGTAAAAGACATTTCAGTGAGAAGAATTTATAAAGAAATTATGGTTCAATATCAACGAATAAACAGTGATCGTTCCAATGAAGCTAAAATTACTGCATCCCAAATCCAAGAACTTAGAGGTAAACTAGATAGATATATAGAAGTTTTTGCAATGGGGGAATCGAGCCAAAATATTGTCAAAGATAAAATTAAAGAAACTGAATTACAGATTAATGAATTACAGCGAAATTATAAAGCCATTTCAGAAAGCAATGTATGTATCGCGAATAGAATTTTAACATTATATAATACTGCTCAAAAAGTCCTCACATTTCAAAATAAGGAAACTTATACCAAAGAAGAACTTATCAACATTATTTCTAAAATTACAATATATAAAAATGGAAATGGTTTTGGATTTACACCTCAAATAAAGCCATTAGAAGAAGTCACTACTTTGGTTGAAGGATTAGATAGTATTTGGGAAGATGAAGAGTTTGATGAAAATGAAATTGATAAGATAGTCGGCTTAGCACATGACATTGTATCCTAATTGCATGACGTTATGACCACCTGCCGCTGCAATTTCAAGCGCGCGTTTTGCTTCGAACTGACCGCGTACCTCTGAAAAATCAGGTAAGGGCATTTGGTTTTGCGGTGTATAGGGGCTGGCAAAGGCGGGCTGAATTTCTTCACGTCCGGTCAGGTGCTTTATTAGCGTTAGTAAGTCCTTGACGGGGTACACTGTAATCCCCTCGACCACAGCCCCCTCGGTAGAGTTTGCTTCGGGAACATAAAGCTTTTGGAAGCCCTGCTCCTTGGCCTTAATCGCCATCGGCAGCACGCCTTTGATTGGCCGCGTTTCGCCGGTGAGTGACAACTCGCCGAGGAATACGCTGTCACTCAGTTCCGCATTGAGTTGACCGCTTGCCTTCATGAGCGTAACGAGCAGCGGCAAATCATAAATAGGACCTTCCTTGCGTTTATCGGCCGGAGCAAGATTTACCGTGATTTTATGAACCGGAAAATCAAAACCGCAATTTTTCATCGCTGAGCGAACTCGGTCACGGGACTCCTTAACCGCCGCGTCCGGCAATCCTACCACATCAAACCCGGGTAAACCAACCGAAATATCTGCCTCCACCTCAACAACAAAGGCATCCATACCGTACAGTCCCATACTGTATACACGAGATACCATTTCAATTCCTCCAACAATTTTACATATTGCAATTATATACTTATTATAAACATGAATCAAGAACAAACAAAATATATTGAAGAAACAAAAAATTGAATATTGGAAATAAAAACGAAACTTAGCATAGACAATAAAGAAGTAACAAAATGTGACGATAAATAATAGAATAAGAAAATTGATGTTCATATTCTGTGCAATTCACAAAAGTTTGTAACGAATTGTTACTTATTAGTTCTCAACAGGTGTAATGGCAGCGGACGTTATTGTATTATCGCAATATTGTGTTTGGCCTTACTAAGTAACATTCACTCAGAAAAGCATGTACTGTTAAAATGGTTAGAAAGGGTGATTAGACATACATTGAATGAAATAGAACCCCAATTATCCTTGATCAATATTGGCGTAATTTAATAAGAATAAGTGAGGTTAAAAAATGTCGATTATAAAAAACTTAAAGGTCTCTAAAAAACTATGGCTTATTGTTATCCCTGCAATTTTTGCATTAATTCTACTTCTTGGTTTCTTTATCTATCGTTCTGATGAAATCAGCCAGGAATCAAAAAGAGCGCTGTATGATGAAACCTATGTTAGTACGGCAGCTATTCTAAATGCCGACAGGGATTTTTATCAAGCTGAAATTGCAGAAAAGGAACTCTATCTAAGCGGTAAGGATGTGACCGCTGACAAGAAGAAGGAATTGATTGCTACTTATAATGAAAACGTGCAGCAGGTACAGGACCGTATCAATTCGGCTCTCAACAATGTAAAAGGAAACCCAGAACTCTACAGCGGGTTTACCCATCCTACGGCTAATTTAACATTGGCGCAACTTGGCGAAGCGTTTCAAACAGAGTTCAAATCATGGCAGAGTGCGTATAATTTGGAAGATGGCACAGGGGATATGAACGCCAAACTCTCCGACTTCGACACTGCAAGAGAAAAAATAAATCTGATGACTGAATTGCTGGAAAAATATGCGAACAAAAGATCAACTGAAATCCAAAATGATGTAAAAAACAGTATTATAGCTTCAGTAATCATTATTTTAAGCATTATTCTTTTAATATTTATTCTTTCTACACTGATTGTTCGCTATTTGCAAAATAATATAAAATATATTACCAATGTCAGTAAGCAGATTGCACAAGGGGAACTGTCAATCCAAATTGATAAAACAAAAATAACACGTGACGAAATTGGGCAGCTTTGCAACGCAACAGGGCAAATACTCATGCAGCTGAATAGTTATGTATCCTATATTAACGAAATCACACAGGTACTGGATACAATGGCAAGCGGCGATATGCGAATTACGTTGAATAATGACTACAACGGTGAATTTGCTTCCATAAAGGATGCACTGCTACGGATATCATCGTCACTCAATCAAACATTGTCTGCTATTGCCGTTTCCTCTGAGCAGGTTGATTCAGGCGCAAGACAGGTATCCAATGGTGCTCAGACACTCGCACAGGGGACTACAGAACAGGCAAGTACCATTCAGGAGCTTTCAGCATCCATTACTGATGTATCCGGGGAGGTGCGTAAAAATGCCGCTAACGTCAAACAGGCGGCAGACTATATTGGGCAGACGGTATTGGGAGTTGAAGAAAGCAATACATATATGCAGCAGATGCTGACTTCCATGGATGATATTGATAGATCATCCAGTGAAATCGGTAAGATTATAAAGGTTATCGACGATATTGCATTCCAAACGAATATTCTTGCTCTTAATGCGGCTGTAGAAGCTGCCAGGGCAGGGGATGCGGGAAAAGGATTTGCTGTTGTGGCTGACGAAGTGCGCAATCTCGCCACGAAGTCTGCCGATGCTGCGAAGCAAACGACCGTGCTGATTGAAGGCTCTATCCAAGCGGTTGCCGGAGGTTCGAAAATTGCGGAAAATACCGCGAGAGCGCTTGAAGATGTCTCTTCCAAGGCAACACAGATAAAGGGTATCATCGGTAAAATTGACAGTGCTTCATCTGCACAGGCAATTGCAATCGCACAAATCACTCAAGGATTGGAACAAATATCCGCCGTGGTTCAATCCAATTCGGCTACTGCAGAAGAAAGTGCTGCTGCCAGTGAGGAATTGTCCGGTCAGTCTGCATTGCTCCATACTGAGGTTAATAAGTTTAAACTGTCCAAGAACGAAAATACTTAATGAACCCGTACGGATAGGAAAATATCAAGGAATATAATTTTAGTAAAGCCATAAATAACTGCCTTAGCAATAAAATGCTTTGGCAGTTATTTTATGTAATAAGTAATTTTATGCCTAATGTATTCTACCGCATCAAAGCGGGTAATCTCAATAATAGGATTACATTTTTTGAATCACTTTACAGAATGTATGTTTTGATGTATAATCGTTAAGAACATGTGTTCGATAATTACCGCTGTATGAAAGAAGGTTTGTGAAATGGAGCGAAGTATCCTGCACTGTGATCTGAACAATTTTTTTGCATCGGTGGAGTGTCGTGACCATCCGGAATTAAACGGTCACCCAGTTGCCGTTTGCGGCAGTGTGGAGGACAGGCATGGCATCGTTCTTGCTAAAAATGAACTGGCGAAAGGTTTTGGCGTAAAAACGGCGGAGCCTGTTTGGCAAGCACAAAGGAAATGCCCAGACTTATTGATTGTGCCGCCTCATTTTGACCGGTACATGTATTTTTCCAATGTGGTCAGCCAAATTTATCTAAGCTACACGAACCA
>DAMDEB010000088.1:1073-12594 GCA_032090075.1 Caproiciproducens sp. | reverse complement strand
CACTTTCATTATGTTTTAGTATATCATAGCAAAATGAAGAAATCTATATTTTTCGTTAAAAATGTCACAAAACATCGCAGGAAAACATTGTCTCTTTTAAACATAATTTTATATAGTAATCAATCCGAAATATGCCTGCATTACGGACTTTCAACCCAGACTCCAATTGATTATGAGTTTTCCCTGAAGCGCCTCAATGAGACATTCCGGCGTTTTTTCCGGCAGGTCAATCCACGCTTTTGGTTCGGGCATATTTTCCAGATAATGCGCGTCGGAATTCAGCAGCAATATTTTCTCGTTCAGTTCAGGGTTGGTTTGCAAAAGCTTTTGCGCATTGCTCCCCGCAGCAATTTCCGCCGCAGCAAAGCCGGCCTCCGGCGGAATTGCGCCGAGGCTTGCAATTACGCTGAATGCATTTCGACCCACATGGGCCGGAAACGCCGCTCCGCCAAAATCGTGTGCTGCTTTTTGGATGTCGTTCACGCTGATTGCGGCAGCGTTGAGCAGAAGATTTTCTTCTTCGTCAATCACGGTCTCATATTCATCCATTACAAGCTGGCGGCCGAAAATTTCCGGCTTGTTTTTTATTTTAACACTTCTTTCCGTAACGTACCGCTGAAATCGCATTGCCGCATTGACCGTTGGAAAAAGGCAAATCACATGCGCCTCTTCCGCAGTGCAAAGCTCCATCCCCGGCACAACGGTGAGTCCGTTTTCCTCCCCGATTTTAACCGCGGCGGGCGTGTTGCGGCAGGAGTTGTGGTCGGTCAGCGCAATTATGTCATAGCCGAGCAACAACGCCATATTTACAATATTGACGGGTGTCATTTCGTCGCTTCCGCAGGGTGACAGGCATGAGTGCAGGTGAAGGTCATAATAAATACGCATTACTTTAAAATCGCGGCTATTCTTGCGCCGAGGCTGTAGCTGTCCTGTTCTGACGAAAGAACGGCAAGGTTAAGCTGCTGGGCTTTTCGGAGCGCGTCGTCATCGAGCGGAGCCGAATCGGTCAGAATAATGCAGGCAGCGTCCTTTAAAGACGCAACCGCAATCGCATTGATATTGCCCATTACAGTGAGCCATGCGGCCCCTTCGGGGAGCCGCGCCATCACCCAGCTTAGCAAATCCCCTGTATAGCATCCCGTAACAAACTGATTTAAACCGCTATTGTCAGCTAAAATATTCAATTCCAATTGATTGCAAAGTTCATTTACTGTCATTGCTCTTTTTTCTCCTTGTCATTCCGGGGCAGAAACGTACCCATTGAGGACAATGCATCGGCAACATTTTTAATTTCTTCGCGCATAACAAAAATACACTGATTTCTCTTTGCAAAGCCGCGGACAATATCCTCGGCCAGCGCGCGGCAGGTCGGTGCTCCGCAGGAACCGCAGTCAAGGCCGGGCAGTTCTTCGCTGATTTTATCGATTTCAGCCATCATGCGCAGCGCTTCGTTCATATCGTCTGAAAGCTTTAAAACGGGAGCGAACAGCAAATTTTTTCGCCATGCCATGCCGGACGGTATTTTCCCGTCAATATGATTTTGCGAAACCGGCAAGTACCGTCGCAGACGCTGGAGCCTTGCTTTTGCAACATAGGCGTTTTCCACACACAGCACACCGCCGACGCACCCGCCGGAGCAGGCGTTGAGCTCGATAAAATCAAGTTCGCGTATCTTTTCGTCCTCCAGCTCCTCGAGCACACGGATTACGTTTTCGATTCCGTCGGCTGCAAGATATTTATCGCTTAGCAGTGCGGTGGATTCCCCGCCGCTGGATGCCCATCCGACCCCGATGATGCCGGACTGCGACAGCTGCTCAACCTCTTTTTGATCCTCCATTGCGGCGGCCAGCTTAGCGAAAATTTCACTGATGGCAATTGCACCGTCAACTTCGGATTTTTTGCAGCTGATCGGCATCTTGATCGAAGTTACCTTGGCCGGACAGGGCGTGATGAAAAAAGCGCCGATTTCGCTGATTGGCAGTCCGGTTTTTTTTGCCGCTTCACGTTTGGCAATCCGCGCGGCCGTTTCCATGGGTGAATTTAATTGCAGCACATGGGAGCACAGGTCCGGAAAGCGCACCCGAATCAGCCGAACCACCGCAGGGCAAGCCGAGCTGATGACCGGTTTTTTGAGTTTGCCTTCCTGCAGCAGCTTCCTTGTGACTTCGGAAACAAGTTCGGCACTGCGCGAAACCTCAAATACATCGTCAAAGCCAATGTGCTTAAGGCCGGTCAACACAATATCAATATCATCCAGGTTGTTAAACTGACCATATAGAGTGGGAGCAGGTAAAGCAATTTTATATTTAAAATTTTGAAGGATATCAAGCGTGTCGTATTTTGCTTTTTTGGCGTGGTGAGGACAAACGCGGATACATTCCCCGCAGTCGATACACCGTTCGGAGATGATCTTCGCTTTCCCATTGCGCACTCGAATCGCCTCTGTCGGGCAGCGCTTAATGCAGTTTGTACATCCCATACACTTATCCTTGTCCAGCGTAACGGAATGAAAAAATTGATTCATGATGATTCCCTCCACTGTTTACCGCTTGATAAACACTGTCATGTGCAAGGTTGTTCCCTTGCCTACCTCGGTATCTATTTTCATGGTGTCGGTGCATTTCTTCATATTTGACAGTCCCATTCCCGCACCAAAGCCCAGCTCACGCACATTGTCCGGTGCGGTGGAGTAGCCCTCCCGCATCGCCAACGCAATGTCTTTGATGCCGGGACCCTGGTCGGCAAGAACCATATCGACTTTTTCCGGGTTAATTTCAACATGTACCTGACCGCCCCCGGCGTGAATCACCATGTTGATTTCTCCTTCATACATGGCAATTGCAACCCTCCGGATTGCGTCTGGATCATACCCTATTTGCTTTAATTTATGTTTCACGTCGCTTGACGCCTCGCCCGCGCGGGTAAAATCATCCCCCGGTACAATGTAGTCAAAGGAGAGGATATTTTTCAACTTTCGCAGCCCCCACTCAATCCATTTGCATACAGCAGCCCGCAGGCGGTAAACATCCTGTACCGTGTCTGCAGAACGGTGATCTCTTTTTGCTGTGCAAGCGCAATGACGTCGCTGTTCACTTCTTTTCCGCGGACGAAAATAATACAGCGCATATCCATCATTTCGGCGGTACGTACCACCTGTGGGTTATTCAGCCCGGTCAGCAAAACAGATTGATCTTTCACAAATGCAAGGACATCACTCATCATATCACTGCCACAGGCTGTTTTTACTTCCGCGTCCAAGTCGCCTTCCGCAATGATTTGTGCATCTAAAATAGAAATTATATCTCTGACTGTCATCAAAACCCCTCCTTCAATCTTAAATATAAACAATAATTTCAATAGAATTCTAATAAATTGTATTTATATTATAGCATAAATATAGTCTTTGGCAATAAAATAATAGACGCTTTTGTGCAGTCACTGCACACGAATTTTTATTTGTTATTTTATTGTCATATGCGTCATTGACTTCAACTAACTAAAGCGATATAATATTAGAATATATCCTAACCATCCCTAAAATTTATATTGGAGGTTGCACTTAAATGAAACGTGTTTACAACTTTTCCGCAGGCCCCTCAATGCTGCCTGAGCCTGTGCTGCGTCGCGCAGCAGATGAAATGCTCAATTATAAGGACAGTGGACAATCCGTGATGGAAATGTCACACCGCTCCAAGGTTTATGAGGGAATTATCTCTTCCGCGGAAAGTTTACTTCGTGAAATTATGAATATTCCCGAAAACTATAAAGTCCTGTTTTTACAGGGAGGTGCTTCCTCTCAATTTGCAATGGTACCCATGAACCTGATGACAAAAAGCAATACAGCCGACTTCGTGCTAACCGGTCAGTGGGCCACAAAGGCCTATCAGGAGGCCGCGCGTTACGGCACTGCGAATGTGGTTGCTTCCTCTAAAGACAAGACTTTTAACTATATTCCGGACTTGGACCCGTCTACCTTTACAAAAGACGCGGATTACTTCCATATTTGCCTGAACAATACCATTTACGGCACAAAGTTTCATCATCTGCCTGAAACCGGAACCGTTCCGCTGGTGGCGGATATTTCCTCTATTATTTTAAGTGAGCCGATTGATGTGAGCAAATTCGGCCTGCTTTACGCCGGTGCACAGAAAAACATGGCCCCTGCCGGCTTAACCGTCGTCATTATCCGCGAGGATTTAATTGGCCACGCAATGGACTTTACCCCGACCATGTTCAATTATCAGACCCATTCCGACAACGGCTCCATGTTCAACACACCGCCGTGCTACACAATCTACATATGCATGCTGGTACTTGACTGGCTGAAAAACACCATCGGCGGACTTGATGAAATGAAAAAAATAAACGAAAAGAAAGCCGGGCTGCTCTACAACTTCCTCGACAGTTCCAAACTGTTTAAGGGCACGGTTGTTGCAAAAGACCGTTCGCTGATGAACATTCCTTTTGTAACCGGCAGCGAAGAGCTTGACGCAAAGTTTGTGAAAGAGTCCATCGCACAGGATTTTGTCAACCTGAAGGGGCACCGCTCCGTGGGCGGAATGCGCGCCTCCATCTATAACGCAATGCCTGTTGAGGGCGTGGAAAAGCTAATTGCGTTTATGGCTGAATTTGAAAAGAACAACTAAAATAGAATGTAGGTGATTGAACTATGTTTCACATAAAATGCTTGAATAAGATTTCAGAGGTCGGCACATGCCGTTTTGATGAAAGCTACTGCTACGGCGGAGAAATTGAAAACCCTGAAGCGATTCTGGTTCGCTCCGCATCCATGCACGAAATGGAACTGCCGAAAAGCCTGCTGGCCATTGCAAGAGCGGGCGCAGGCGTCAATAATATTCCTCTTGAAAAGTGCAGTGAGCAGGGCATTGTCGTGTTCAATACTCCGGGCGCCAATGCGAACGCCGTCAAGGAGCTTGTTTTAGCTGGTCTGCTGCTTTCCTCCCGCAAAATTGTTCCTGCCATTGAGTGGGCAAAGACACTGAAAGGCAAGGGCGACGAGGTTGGCAAGCTGGTCGAAAAAGGAAAAGGCGCATACGTCGGTCCTGAAATCAGCGGTAAAACACTCGGCGTGGTCGGCCTTGGCGCAATCGGAATTTTGGTTGCGAACGCGGCAAAAAGCCTCGGCATGGAGGTTTACGGCTATGACCCGTATCTGTCGGTTGACGCGGCATGGGGTCTTTCCCGCTCCATTAACCATGCGCACACGCTTGATCAGATTTACGCTGAATGCGACTATATTACGGTTCACGTTCCGCTCACGCCCGACACAAAGGGGATGATTAACGCGGAATCGATCGCTAAAATGAAGGATAACGTCCGCATTTTGAACTTTGCGCGCGGAGATTTGGTTGTTTCGGCGGATATTCTCTCTGCAATTCAAGCGGGCAAAGTTGCGGCTTACGCGACCGATTTCCCAAGTGACGATTTAATCGGTGTGGACGGCGTGATTGCCATTCCGCACCTTGGCGCTTCCACTCCGGAATCGGAAGACAACTGCGCACGCATGGCTGCCGGTGAATTGATGGAGTATTTACAGAACGGCAACATTAAAAACTCAGTCAATATGCCCGCGGTTTCGATGCAGCGCGACGGTTCCCTGCGCATCTGTATTTTGCACCGCAACGTTCCGAACACCATCAGCCTTTTGTCCGGCGCGCTTGCAGACAACGGCATCAACATTGAAAACATGCAGAGTAAATCCAAGAAGGATTACGCTTATACCATTCTCGATGTGACCGGAAAAGTAAAGGATGACACGGCTGCCAATATTGAAAAGCTGCCCGAAATTATTCGAGTAAGAATTATTCAGTAGCCAATCATAATGAGTCGAAAATAAAATGAAAGATGCCGCTGAGGGAAGCTCCTTCAGCGGCATCTTTTTCATTATTCATAACTTGTGATATTATCGATTGTCGACCAAAATCTTTCCGCGGGCAACGACCAATTTAATATTGAGATTAGAATCGAGTGCAACAAGGTCGGCGTATTTCCCGACTTTGATGCTGCCGATGCGTTCATCCTCGTGAATTTCCTTTGCAGGGTTCAGCGTGGCCGCCTGAATTACATTCAGGAACGGAACTCCGTAGCCAATTAGGTTTTTAACTTCCTGATGAATGTTGGTGGTAGAACCGGCAATGGTGCCGTCTTCAAGCCGTGCCTGACCATCCTTGACATAAACCGTTTGTCCGCCAAGTTCGGAAACCCCGTCCGGCTGGCCTGCCGCACGCATGGAATCGCTGACAATAACCGCGCGGTCTTTCCCGAGCATTTGGAAGGTAATGCGCAGCACTGCGGGGTGGATGTGGAAACCATCGCAGATAATTTCCGCTCTGACGCGTTCATCATCAAAAACAGCGCCGACAACGCCCGGTGCGCGGTGTGTCAAACCCGGCATTGCGTTATAAAGATGAGTTGCGTGTGTGATGCCCAAATCGAAAGCGTGTTTCGCGCACTCATAATCCGCCTTGGTATGTGCAATCGACACCGTGCAAAGCTTTGATGCTTTCTTAATAAATCCTTCCGCGCCGCCGCACTCGGGAGCAACATCAACAATCTTCACAATCCCTCCGCAGGCATCAAACATTTTTTCAAACTCACCTATATCCAATTCCCTGATATACTTTCCGGATTGCGCGCCTTTGTTATGGATTGAAATGTACGGGCCTTCCATATTGACGCCGGCGATTGCCGCGCCCTTCGGCGGCTGTTCCATGCAGCCTTTTACCACCGACAAAGCCTTGCTGATGTCGTCATGGGATACGGTCATTGTTGTAGGACAAAAGGACGTAACCCCTTTGGTAATTAAATGTGCGCACATTTTTGCGATTCCTTCGGGTTCGGCATCACAGGTATCCGCTCCGACACATGCGTGAATATGTATATCCACGAATCCCGGTACAATCACACAACCCGTCAGGTCACATTCGTCCTCGCCTGAAAGGCCGGGTGCGATTTCACTGATTTTGTCACCACCGACTGCAATGTCTGCATCGGCTAAGTGAAAACTATCGTCCACAATTTTAGCGTTTTTAAATATCATAATATTACACCTCTGAATACAATTTTGATACAAATAAATATTTTATCCTGTTTCTTAATTATAAACCGAAAAATAATTTTATTCAAGGCATTCAAATGAAACATCGTGTGGCTATCGTTATGAATTAACACAAAAAGCTGCCACAAAAGTGACAGCCTTTTATTTTATGCGTAAAATTATCCGCGTGCAATCAGAACTTTACATTGTTTTACTGCTTTTTCGTTTGGCAGGCTTGTATAAACGCCTGCCGATTGACCTGGGTTTCCAATTGCAGTAATTTTATAAAAATAATCATTGCCGGACTTTTTAACAAGCTCAAAACTGAAAACACCTTTTGTTCCTATTGTAAAAATCGGCACAACCCCTTTGGGTGAAGTGATTTTAAAACTGTAACTTACTCCTTTTGCAAGACCGAATTCCCCAGTGGTATCACTTTTAATGCTAATCTTTTCTGCAGCTGCGCTTGTAATAAGGACCTTGCTCTGCCGTACAGCCTTGATTCCTTTCAACGCAGTGTAAATGCCGGTTTCCTGCCCGACTTTGCCGATAGCCGTAATTTTGTAGTAAAAGTTAATGCCACTCTGTTTTAAGAACTGCACTTTCAATACTTTACTGTTGCCGACCGTAAAAATCGGTTTTACAGCAGTTCCGTTTTTATCCTTACAGGTAATTTTAACGACGTAAGAGCTTCCTTGCTTCAAACTAAAATTGCCGGTCGTGTCGGACTTGATGGTTATATCTTCGACGGCAGCGGTAACCGCTTTTACTGTAAAAGTCTCCTTTGCGGTCATACCGTCTTTGGATGCAACCGTAACGGTCACATTTCCCGCTTTCAGTCCTTCATATCTGTATTGATATGTTTTCAGTGTCGCGTCGCCAACCTGTTTATCGAACTCAACTTTCAGTTTTGCTGTATCGTCTACCTTTACAGTCGGCGGTTCCGCTGCGCTGCTGAGCACCTGAAAATAATCCTGCGCATTGATGTTGACAGTACGGCCACCTGTGGGGTAAAAATTCAGATACTTTGTGCTCTCAGCAAAAGCGGAAGTGCTCCCGAACACGGCAGTAATCAGCATGCATACCAAAACCAAGGACATCACTTTTACATTCTTTTTCATACAACTTTCCTCCTGTTTTATTTCTTTCATTATATAATGGAGGAGGCTGTTTTGCAAGACAGCTTATTTGTCACATTTGATCGCGGTATGCAGATAAAAGAAGAAAACCCGTTTCTTTTTACAAAGAAGCGAGTTTTCTTGAGCGTCACCCTTATGAGATGGCAACCTTACACAACTTTTGGGGAGTCTTACCCGGTATGAACGCGTAGATTCCCGCTTCCTTGCCTGGTTGACCAATCGCTATGATTTTGTAGTAAAAATCGTCGCCGATACGCCGCACAAAATTCACTTCAAACACACCGGCAGTACCCGCATTAAAATTCAATGCCGTCGCTCCGGGTGCAGTGATTTTAAACTGGTAACTAAACTTCGGCGCGATTGCAAAATCCGCGTTGGTGTCGGACTGAATGACAATCGGTGGCGGTGGTGCAGCTACCGTCACTGTACAGACCTTTTGTACCGACTGGTCTGCTGCCGCCATATAAAAGTCCGCCTGCTGACCCGGTTCGCCAAGCGCCGTGATTTTATAGAACGCAGTACTGCCGGAGGTTTTCACCTGTTCTGTCTTAAATACGCCCTCTGCATCTGTGTAAAAACTCGCAGCACCCGTAATTTTAAAGGTATAGCTGAGGCTCTGCTTGACAGAAAATTTTGCGGTCGTGTCGGACTTCATCTGAACAAGATTAACATCGCAGACCGCGACCTTATAATCTTTGTAATTTCTTTGCCCGTTTGGAAAAGATACGTACAGCGTGGTTCCATCCTGCGCTTTTCCGATCGCGGTTGCCTTTACATAATAATTAATTCCATCTTTTTTTACAAGCTTTGTGGAAAGTACGCTGCCCGTACCCGCTGTAAACTTGGGTTCACCGCCGCCCATAACTGCAAACCGGTAAATATAGGATTCCCCGACCGCATAGGACATCTTTGCGGGCGAGTCCGAGGTAACTGACGGGTCATTTCCATAACCGTCCAGTCCGGAAGCATTGAGATAATTCACTGAGACAGGGAAAGATGCGGTTTCACCATTCTGTGACACCCGTATGATGGATGGGCCGGATTTCAAAGCTTTCATTTCATACTCATACCCACCCGCAACCTTACGCAAATACTTCACGGAAGCCACAGTATTATTCGCACTGGATGCCGGAGCAACGGATGAATTCGTGTATGCTGTAAAGCGGTAGGTATCGCCTATATTGCAGGTGTAAACAATGGCACCTGTCGTATCAAGCCTGAGATTTTTATGTGCCGTAATCGTCACTGAGCACAGCTTTTTGGGGAGTTGATTTGTAACTCCAAGGTAAAGCTGATAACTTTTCCCCACACTGCCGGCTGCGTCTACCCGAAAGGTGACGTCATGCTTCGCGTCGTTAAAATCGACCATTGTCGTTCTTAATCCATTGGGGTCGGACGAAGTCAATTTCGGAATTACGGTCATCAGACCGGAAACATCGGTGGCGTGAATTTTGATGAAATAGCTGTTTCCACTTTGGATTGAGAAATTCTGTGTCGTGTCCGAAGTCAGTTTATACCCAAAATTGTTATTATCAATAACCGTTACCGTCCTTGAAATACTTGTACCGTCGGTTGTTGTAAAGGTGAGCGTCACTACTCCCTTCTGATAAGCTTTCATTAAAAAGTCTGTATACGGTGGAATCACATTCGCGACCTTTTTATCGAACTCTAAGGAAATGATAGACGGGTCGCTGGACTTAGCTGTAATTTCTTGATCCGGCTTATTCACAGCCACCGCGATATCCCACATGCTTTCCTGTCCAATTTCATTAACCGTGTCAAATGCATGAGGAAATGTGATTGTAGTCGGCTCCGTGTCATCTGCAAAGGCAGCCGTGCCGCCGAAAACGGAAATAATAAGAGTAAGCGCTAAAATCATACTTGTCAATCGAATGCTTTTTTTCATTCTTCATACCCTTTCAGTTTGTGCCAAAGCACAGGTTTAGGTCTGGACGCAAATCATAAGGCTATTTATCTGACCTGTGTCCTGTTCTATCTTATGAAAAATGAATTGCACAGTCAATATCTACATAGAATATTTCAATAATGTAATTATATTGGTACAATATTACATTATTTATTCCTATTCATAGCATTTTAATTGAAGAGCGCCTGGTTACTCCCGCGCTATAAAACGTGATTTCATGCTTTATAGGACTTTAGTATTAACTGCAAATAACTTCGATCATACGCAAAAAAGGCCGCCGCAAAAGCGGCAGCCTTTAAGACACACGGTTATTGTTAGATAAGCTCGATAATTCCCATTTCAGCAGCATCGCCGCGGCGTGGACCAAGCTTACTGATGCGAGTATAGCCGCCGTTACGGTCAGCATACTTAGGAGCAATCTCGCTGAACAATTTGCAGACAACGTCTTCCTTTGTAACAAAGGCTAAAACGAGGCGCCTATTGTGCAGATTGTCTTCTTTCGCAATCGTTATCATTTTCTCGGTCAGGGAGCGAACCTCCTTGGCGCGAGTAACTGTGGTTTCGATCTTACCGTTCTCTAACAGAAAGGTTACCAACGCTCTCAGCATGGCGGTTCTGTTATCAGTGGCTCTTCCGAGCTTTCTGGTTCCTGGCATCGAAATATCACTCCTTTACCTTAGGTTTGCATGAATGATTTTTATTCATCATCCTTGCGCAGATTAAAACCGAGAGAGGCCATCTTCCAGACAACCTCTTCAAGGGATTTACGTCCGAGGTTGCGAACCTTCATCATATCCTCTTCGGATTTATTGATAAGGTCTTCAACCGTATTAATACCGGCGCGCTTTAAGCAGTTGAAGGAGCGAACCGAAAGGTCAAGCTCTTCAATAGTCATTTCAAGCACCTTTTCCTTGCCTTTGTCATCCTTTTCGACCATAATCTCGGTGTTGCTGCCCTTATCAGACAAATCAACAAAGAGGTTCAGATGCTCGGTAAGAATTTTTGCGGCTAAAGAAACGGCCTCTTGAGCTCCGATTACTCCGTTGGTCCAGACTTCCAGTGTAAGCTTATCAAAGTCAATGCTTTGGCCCACACGGGTTGGCTCAACATTAAAATTCACCTTATAAACAGGAGTGTAAATAGAATCAACCGGAAGCTGACCGATTACGTTAGCAGTCATGTTTTGCTTGTTTCTTTCAGCGACAACATATCCGCGGCCCTTGTCCAGGGTCAATTCCATATACAGCTTTGCTCCGTCTCCCAAAGTTGCAATATGCATCTCGGGATTAAGAATCTCAACCTCGCTGTCGCACTTGATAGAGTCGGCCGTTACTTCGCACGGACCCTCTGCGCAGATCTCAACTGTTTTTGGTCCATCGCAATGGAGTTTAGCAG
>DAMDEB010000088.1:0-1063 GCA_032090075.1 Caproiciproducens sp. | reverse complement strand
TGATAAGAGCACACGTCTGAGGCTGTTGCCCAAAGTAGTGCCAAATCCACGCTCAAGCGGTTCTACAACAAATTTGCCATAGGTTCCGTCATTCGATAAAACTTCTGTTTCTATTTTTGGCTTCTCAATCTCGATCATTAGCGACCCTCCTTGACATATAGCCGATTAATTTATCTGCCATGATGTTTATATGCTGTCAAACAACGGCATTACTTGGAGTACAACTCAACGATGAGAGTTTCGTCGACTGCAAGGTCGATATCCTCGCGGGTTGGCAGTGCAATGACTTTGCCTTCCAGTGTTTCGCGATTGATATCAAGCCACTTTGGCACAGGATGAGCTGAGTTAGCCTCAACAACAGCCTTAATCTTTTCGCTCTGGCGGCTCTTATCCTTGATGGAAATAACTTCTCCCGGCTTTGTGAGGTAAGAAGGAATATCCACTCTCTTGCCGTTCACAGTGAAATGGCCGTGAACAACCAACTGACGGGCTTCTGCTCTTGAGCTGCCCCAGCCAAGGCGATAAACTGCGTTATCGAGGCGGGTTTCAAGAATAGAAAGCAATTCGTCACCGGTTTTGCCCTCTTTGCGTGTGGCCATATCATAGTAGTTCCTGAACTGAGTCTCGAGTACTCCGTAAAAACGCTTTGTCATCTGCTTTGCGCGCAGCTGCAAGCCGTACTCAGAGGTTTTCTTGCGTCCTTGGCCATGCTGGCCCGGGGCGTATTGTCTGCGGGTAACCCCGCATTTATCTGTGTAGCATCTTGCGCCTTTTAAAAACAGCTTTTGGCCTTCACGGCGGCAAAGCTTGCACACAGCATCTGTATATCTTGCCATATTATGGTTGCACCTCCTATTATCGGTTTAGTTACTATACGCGTCTTCTCTTCGGAGGACGGCATCCGTTATGCGGAATCGGAGTAACGTCTTTAATCATGCTGACTTCGAGGCCTGCGCCCTGAAGTGCACGGATAGCCGCTTCGCGGCCGGCTCCCGGTCCCTTAACAAAAACCTCAACCGTTTTCATACCGTGTTCCATAGCTGCTTTAGCGGCAGTTTCGGCT
>DAMDEB010000087.1:12026-12707 GCA_032090075.1 Caproiciproducens sp. | reverse complement strand
CGGTTTTGATGATTCTAAGTTCAACAAAGTTGGGTGGTTCAACTCCAAAGACATTGCCTTTGTAGGAAAGAACCTTGCAGTTCATATTTTCTTGAACAAACTTAAAATTATCGCCAAGAACGCTTTTATTAATTGGAGTCTGCTCGAACGTTTCCGAGTCCATGAAATAATAAAGATCACCGTCGCTGTAAAGATACTGCATATCCTTACGCTCGATATATGCGGTTGGGTATTTATCGTTAGGATTAAATGTTCTTTCCACAACGCTGCCCGTAATGACATTCCTGATTTTGGTGCGAACGAAAGCCGCTCCCTTTCCCGGTTTAACATGCTGGAATTCTATGATGGAAACCACGTTCCCGTCCATCTCAAAAGTAACACCATTTCTAAAGTCGCCTGCTGATATCATGGTATAATCCTCCAATTATTTTTTCCTGTCTATTATCTTATCGTATTTTCTGATATTTTTCAAGTGATTTTTTATTTTGCCCTACATTAAATCCTTTAGTGCAGCAAGAGCAAGAAAATAGCTGTTTTTCCCAAAACCGGAAATTTGGCCGGCACATACGGCTGAAATGACGCTTTTATGGCGAAATTCTTCACGGGCATAAATATTACTCATATGAGTTTCAATAAATGGGATGCGTACACAGGCAATTGCATCGCGCAGCGCGTAGCTAT
>DAMDEB010000087.1:9386-12016 GCA_032090075.1 Caproiciproducens sp. | reverse complement strand
TGTAAACGCCCCTTGCCTCATGAATTTTATCGATGAGGGCGCCTTCATGATTGGATTGAAAAATGTCACAATCATAATCAAGCTTCTTCGCATTTTCAACAATTTGAAGATTGATGCTTTCGGTGCTCTCATCCCCATAAACACCTTTTTCACGTACGCCAACCATATTGAGGTTTGGCCCCAAAATAACCAGCACTTTTTTTCTGCCCATTTTAAACATCCCTTTAATCAAAATATTTTTTGCCACGGTTTGACGCTTTCATGATATGCCGAAACGGTCTTTCACAGCCGCGCCGAATTTTAAAGGAAAGCGATTTTTCCTTATGAATCGGTACCAAAAGGATCGACTTCATAAAAGACAAATTAGAACCGATGACATCAGTAAAGATTTGGTCTCCGACAACGACCGCGTCTTTGTGATTAACCCCTAATTTACGGATCGCCCGGAAATAAGCAACCGGAAAAGGTTTAAAGGCAAGAGTGATAAACGGCAGATTGTACTGAGCGGCAAAGGGTTCAACGCGCTTGTGGTTATTGTTTGATACAATAATCAGTTTAATACCGTTGCTGATCATCTGCTGCGCCCACTCTATTGTACCGTCAAGAGGTTCGGGAGCACCATCAATCGCAAGCGTATTGTCCACATCAAGAATAATTGCACTAACCTTCATCGCGCGAATTAGGTTCGGGGTTATATCAGTAACCCTTTCTACAGCAACTGTAGGCAGAAATAGCGCCAAGACGATACCTCCATTTCGGAGAAAGAATATAAATTTGTGTTAAAAAAGCGGGCACTAAGCCCGCTTTTCTTTGAAATCATTTGTAGTGTTGTAATGCTTTACTTAAATTTACGTTTGCGAGCTGCTTCGGACTTTTTCTTGCGTTTAACAGAAGGCTTTTCATAAGCTTCTCTCTTGCGAACCTCAGCAATTACACCTGATCTTGCGCACTGCTTTTTGAACCTTCTAAGAGCGCTATCTAAGGACTCATTGTCTTTAATTCTAATCTCAGCCATTTATCTTCCCTCCCATCCGCCATAAGGCAGGGGTATTAGTAAATCATATTACATAAAAATAATTATACATATCCTTCTTGCATCTGTCAAGTCCAATGTGGTAACTTTAAGAAATTCGCGGAGTTTTAAAATTTCGTATTGACAGAAAATGCAGAAAATGATAATATAATATCCGCAGTTAAAACATAGGGGTATAGCTCAGTTGGTAGAGCAGTGGTCTCCAAAACCACGTGCCGAGGGTTCAAGTCCTTCTGCCCCTGCCAGATATAAAGCCTGAAAGACGCAGTATTGATGCGGATTTCAGGCTTTTTTATATGCTTTTGCGTACTTAAATTCAATTTAAAAGCAGCAAACTGCTTATATTGACACACAAGAAAATCACAAAGAGTTTCTTATTACTCTATGTTCCTTAATACATAATATACTTTTTAGCTGATAGATTCAATAACAGAGATTTGGATAGTTCAAATTTCCAAACAGTTTTTCTTTTCTACACTCAGATATAATTTTTGACCGATTTCAAACAATTGAAAACTGCGGAATAAAACATCAACATGAAACGATACCCCGTTGGTGCAAAGCGTATAGCGCAGAACATTTCCATGCGAGATATGGGACTCCACGATGGCGTGAAAATGGTGGCAGCCCTCGGTGAACGGAAGCGGATTCGGGGAAACAGTGAAAGTCTCCGGGCGAATGGCGAAATTCTTCTGCGCATTACGTTCTTCTCCGATGATCTTACCAAAATCAGAACCGGATAAAATATTGTAACTGCCAATAAAACTGGCGGCAAATTTTGTTTTGGGACTTGTATAAAGCTCGGTGGGCTTGCCAGACTGTTCGATTTTTCCACCATGGAACAAGTGAATCACATCGCTTAAAATCATTGCTTCATCCTGGTCATGAGTGACGAAAATGGTGGTGATACCGAGTTGCCGGTTGATCTGTCGGATACGGGTTTGCAGTTCCTTGCGCAATTTGGCGTCAATGGCACTTAGCGGCTCGTCCAGCAAAAGTACTTGCGGTTCCGTAGCAATTGAGCGTGCAAGTGCAACACGCTGTTGCTGACCTCCGGAAAGCTGATAAGGGTATTCATGTTCTTTGCCGATGAGGTCAACCATGAGAACCATTTCCTTGACACGTTTATCAATTTTGTCTTTTGCAAGCTTTTTCATTTTTAAACCAAATGCAATATTTTCGTAAACATTCAAATTTGGGAACAGACTGTACTGCTGAAATACCATTCCCATTTTGCGCTCTTTGGGACTTTTGCCGGTTATATTTTCCCCATTAAGGAAAATTTGCCCGGCTGTTACATCTTCCAGTCCCGCCAAACAGCGCAGCAGGGTACTTTTGCCACAGCCGGAGGGACCAAGCAGCGTAATTAGCTGCCCCTGATCCACAGAGAGATTAATATCTTTCAACACTTCATTGCTGCCGAAGGACTTATGAATATTTTGAAATTGTATGTATGACATAAAATTTTACCTTTCGGAACTCTTATTTTTTGATTTTAAGGCCATTGCACACACGGAAATCAGCAAGGTTGTAACAAACAGCAGTACAATCAATGCGCTGGAGAGCTGCCCCGACTGTGCGAGCATTTTGTATAGAT
>DAMDEB010000087.1:0-9376 GCA_032090075.1 Caproiciproducens sp. | reverse complement strand
GCGGTTTCAAAGTAACTGCCACCGATGGTGTTTACAATGACAAAATCGCCGAAAATCATGGATGCTGAAAGTATCATTGATATCACAATACCGGAAAGAATATTCGGCACGATAATGCTGAAAAAAGCACGCAGCTTACCAGCACCCAAAATTTGGGCTGTTTCGAGTAGGCGCGGTGCGTTAACGGCATTCAGATTATTTTTTATGCTTTGATACATATATGGCAAAATCATCACACAGTATGTGGCGGTCAACATAAAAACTCGGTTGGAAAAAGGTTCGGGAGCATCCACGTAAAGCGAAAGAATGCCCACAGCTAAAATAATGCCCTGAATCGCATAAGGAATCATGCAAAGTACCTGCATGATTCGATCTAGTACCGGAAGGTAAACTATCACCACATACATGGCAAGCAGCACAATAACCGTGCAAATAAAAATTGGAAAGACAGAGATCAAAACAGTGCGTACAAGGGCGGATAAAAACCGAGAGTCCGCAAACAACTGCTGATAATACTGTGTGGTAAAACCGCTGGGCAGAATATCATTCCACTGCTGAAACATGGAATAAAAGAAGGTAAGCAGAAGCGGGAGAATCAGGTAGATGCAAATAACCACAATCAAGATTGAAGATGATTTTTTCCTTTTCAATACTGTAACCCTCGGTTCTTTTTTAAAATATAATTGTTAATGCCGATTGCCAAAACCATCAGAAGCATTAGCACAACAGCAAGTGCGCTGCCAAATTCCTTGTGCTGCGTTACATCCCCTGTAAACTGTTCCTGCAGTCGGATAGGGAGCAGCGAGAAATTGTTTTGCAGCAGGGCGTAAGCAGTAGCATACGCAGCAAGCGAATTAGCAAACAGTACGCCGAGTGTGCCAAGAATACTGGGTAACAGATTTGGAATACCAACCCTGTACCAAAAGGTGAGGCCGTTTCCACCGAGCAGTTCGACCGATTCACGCCACTGCGGGTGAACTCCGTTAAATGCAGGAATCAACAGCAAAGTGGCCAACGGAACCTGAAAATACACATATGTAAACATCAATCCAACAAGGCTGTACAAATTAAACCCGGCAAGCGCTGAAAATCCATATTTTTTCCCAATCATAATAAGAACTCCGACATTTCCAAGAAGGATAATATATGCAAACGCAAGCGGGATACCCGCAAAATTCGAGGTCATGTTCAAAACGCTGATAAAAAAGTTTTTCATGCGCCTGCCCACGCTACGCACCGATTTTGCGGCGAAAAACGCGATTGCGATTCCTGCCAGCGCGGAAACGACTGAGACCAGAACACTGTTCCAAACAGCCTGTTGATACAACTTTTTACTAAAAATCGAAATGTAGTGTTCCAGCGTAAATCCAATTCTGCCTTCCGGCATAAAGCTGCGTACAATTACCATGAGCAAAGGGGCAATTTCAAAGAACAGCACCAGCAAAGAAAACGGAGCAAGCGCGAGTAGGTATAGCTTTGGTTTTTTATTCACCAAAAAATTTCACCCCTGTTTCCTCTGGGTTTTTCATTTCATCTGATGGCTCAATTCCGAGTAAATGGCAAAGAAGCGGTGCAACGTAAAGCTGAGAAATATGTTTGCTGGAAAAATCTCCGGGTAGTACATCGTTTGCAAACAGGTACAGGGGCGCGTCACGCTGTAATTCAGTATTGCCGCCATGCAGTCCCACTTCATTCATTCCGTGGTCTGCGGTAATCAAAACGCTGCATTTTTGCTCCAGCCACTGAGGCAGGCAGGAGGATAGCACAATGTTTGCCTTTGCAGTGGCGGTTTCATACTCCCGGCTGTCCGATGTAAACCGATGCCCTGCATCATCAATATTCATGCTGTGAATCAATAAAAAATCGGGATTACTCCTCTCTCTCAGAAATTCCGCATCCGCAAATACATGAGAATCCGGGTAGCTGTCTTCAAAATAATAAATGCCGTCTTCTATGCTGCTGTTTGTTTGCAGCTGTATTCGATCCTTGGCATAGTGAAACGGCGATTTAACGTACAATTCACTGATCCAGTGATAAGCGGAAGCTGCGGTCTTTAATCCGTTTTTGCGGCAAAGGTCAAATACACTGATGCAGTTAGAGCGTCTGACAACAAGGTTATTGCTGATTCCGTGCCGACACACCGGCAAACCAGTAAGCAATGTTTCGTAAATCGGACGGGACATTGATGGCAGTTCCCCGAGCACGCGGTATTTTGCACCCAGCCCCTGTTCAATTAAATGCTCGGCGTAACCCAAATTCCGTTCCCCAACGCCAAAGCCGCAGCCATCCAGCAGGACAAAAATTGTTTTTGCCATGACTTCTCCATTTCTATTGATTGATGATAGCGGAACACTCCCCTGCAAACAAAGAAGTGTTCCGCTTTTCATTTTACAAATTTTATGTATTGAAAATTTATTTAGCCGCTGTGACAACTTCTTCCTGCCACTTTGCTCCCAAATCTTTTGCAGTGGCATTCCAACCGTCCTGATCTTTGACCATTCTGGCATTTTTGTACTGTTCGTCAGGAATCATTTTTGATTTTACATCCGCCGGTAAAACGACATTACTGCGAATGGGTTTCGCATAGCCGCGGGCAAGGTTAATCTGACCTTCATCGCTCAGAATGTATTCCCTTGCAAGAGCTGCTGCATATGGACGCTTGGTGTACGCGTTAATGACTGTACAGTAACCGCTTTGAATTGCACCATCGGATGGAACATTCACTTCAAAGTCAGCATCCGGATTATTTTTCTTAAACTGATCCCGATAATTCAATGCATTGTAATCCCAGAGCAGTGCGACGGAAATTTCACCCTTTTCCAAACGGGCAAGAGTCAATTCACCTTTGTCCAGTCTGCCTTGTTCCGCAAGCTTCTTAAAGAAATCAAGTCCGGGCTGAATGTTTGTTTCGGAGCCGCCGTTGGCAATCGCCGCTGAAAGAACCGCATTTTGTGCCTGGTTTGCCTTGGTAACATCCCCCACCGCTATCTTGTAATCCCCTTTGAGTAGGTCTGAGAAAGACTTCGGGGCATCCGCAACAAGCTTCTTGTTGGTCACGATAGTAATGGTCCCGTAGTAGCCGATGATCCAGTTGCCGTCCTTGTCCTTTGCCCAGTCGGGAATATCGTTCCAGTGGCTTGTTTTATATGGGAGTGTCAACCCTTTTGCCAACGCGGTTGGCCCAAATGACTGACCCACGTCACCAATATCTTTTGTTGCGTTGTTTTTTTCGGATTCAAACAAAGCCAGTTCCTCCGCGGAGGACATGTCTGTATCCGTGTGATCAATTCCATACTTTGTTTTCAGATCTTTCCATGTGCCAACCCAGTTGGCCCAGCTATCCGGCATACCCACTGAGTCCACACGGTCTTCTTTTTTTGCTTCGGCAACAATCTGGTCAACAGTCATCGAGTTCAAATCAACTTTTTTTGCCGCGGAACCAGTTGCGCAGCCAGTGAGGAACACTGCCATGGTACAGAGGCATGCGGAAATACGTACTAAATTTTTATTCACTTTCTTCTCTCCTTCTACATTTATCCTCTATTAAGATTACTGTCTGCATGTTAATTTTGAGTTTAGGTCAAATTAAAATCGTATTAATTATATTTATTATTCCGATAAATACAGATTGGAACTCAAACGTATAAAAAAGCTCCATGCCAATTCACAAAAAATTGACATGGAGCTTTTGCTTTAGTGATCGCCAACATTGGCTAATTGTCATATTGCACACGATTTCCGCCCATATCTTTTGCTGAATACATTAAGCTGTCTGCACGCCTAATCATCATGTCTAAATCGAAGATGTCTTTCTTTTCTACGGCACCAAAGCTGCAAGTAATTCTTATTGAATCCGTGAAAACGAATTTCTCAATAGCTATCCTGATTCTTTCTAAGATGACCGTTGTATCACCCAAATTAGTATTGGGGAACAGCAAAATAAATTCATCCCCACCCCAGCGAACCAATATGTCGGTACTTCTTAAATTACAATTGATTAGTTTGACCATTTCTACAAGTACGGTATCTGCAATGCAATGTCCGTTTTGATCATTAACAACTTTAAATTTGTCTATATCTAATAAGGCAAGCGTAAGAGGCAAATTATGTTCCCCGTAATATTTCTGCAATTCATTAAACTCATTGACAAGTTTATTCCGATTCCAAGCTTGAGTTAACTGATCTGTTGAACTTAAATGAATAAGCTCTTTTTTTGCAATAAATTCATTGTATTGATGTTTGTCAATCTCAAGAGCAAAAAGGGAACAAAGGAAAATTGCAAGTGAAAGATACACCACGCCAGCCCAGAATTCCTCAAGATTTAAAGGTTTCATTACAAAAAATGAATAAATTAAAAATCCCGCTGTGCCAAGTATGGAAACGACAAACATATTTAAACACCTGTTTGGGAAAAGAAAGACAGCTATATTAATAATCAGCATTCCCATTGCCTGTATCATAAAATTGGGTTGATAATATAGATTTAAAACAAACAAAAACTCAACAATGCTCAATAGTTCAAAGACAGTTCCGATCTCAAATAAAACAATCATTTTAGTTATTTTTTTAAACTTATAGGATAGAAGAAAGAGCATGCCGGAAAATACAAGCCGAAAAATGATGATGAATAGCTTTTTTGACATTCCATTCATAAAAATTAAATCCGGAATTAATAATGCAATATTAAATATACCAAGTACAAATGCAACCAAGCCAATGTACTTGTGAAAAGCAGTTAATTGGTAATCATAAAACGCACTCTTTTGGTCTGATAAACAAACATATTTTTTTAGCTTATTAATACTAAACTTCATTATCATTTCACTTCACATTTTGGTAAGCCGTCAAAATCAATCTCTCATTGCTTATTTGAACCATTGTGCAGACAGTTGTCAATTGCAATGACAAGACTTGTAAAAAACGCAGCGTTTCCGGGGTCAACTATACTTAAGCAGTAAGTATCCCCCCATGTGAGCCATTCCTTATGTATTTCGCCAAAGCTCTGCCCGTTGCATTGAATATCAAAGTCCATTTCCCAAAAGCTGCCTTGAATTTCAAAATCGCCAAAACTGCTTTGCACATTTAACCTCGGGTTAAAAAGTGTAAATTCTTTTTTTACTCTGGCACAAAAGGATTCCCCTTTATAAATTTCGTATTCCGGAAGAAAAGTTAAAACTTTTTGTTTAATGTAATAAAGTTCAGTACCATTTAAGTCGTACAGGTGTATCTTAGCACCCCAGCTAAACAATTCACCCTGTACATTATAAATCGGTTCGCCAAATTGATTGTATACGCTGTATTTATCCACCAACGAAAATATTTTTTGTTTAATGTAAAGATTCAAGAAAACATCTCCCTCCAAACTGATTATCTGCTACTAAATAAAGTAATCTATCTATTTTAATATTAACATATATATCGAAATATGCAAGATTGCTTTTTCTTTAATTCCTTATTAGAATGGTTACATATTTGTTGATTGAAAAAGAATTATAAATATAATATTATATAGAAAATATTGCCAATTATTTTCAGTTTTATTTAGGATACAGTGAGAACAACTTTATTTGAATATGATACGAAATTTGGAGAAGACTTATGAGTTTGATTTGTGCAAAAGATATCCGTAAGGTATATCACGTGGAAAAAGAAAAAATAGTAGCTCTCAGCCGTATCAGCCTCAATATTGAGCAAGGCGAAATTTGCTGTGTACTGGGTACCTCCGGTTCCGGAAAATCCACGCTTCTGAATATCTTGGCCGGTTTGGAGAAACCCTCCAAGGGCAGCATTACAATTGCCGGAGTGGATGTAACTAATCTTTCAGAAAAACAGTGGGCGCTGTTCCGACAAAAAAACATCGGCTTTGTATTTCAGTCCTATAATTTGATGCCTACTTTAACCGCTCTTGAAAATGTTGCGATTCCTCTTGTGTTTAAGGGAATGGGCAAAAATGAGCGCAACAAACGCGCGGCACATATGTTAAAAGCAGTTCATTTGGGAAACCGTCTGTTGCACAAGCCCACTCAGATGAGTGGAGGGCAGCAGCAGCGTGTCGGAATCGCGCGCGCCTTTGTGGCTCGTCCGAAGATTATTTTTGCCGATGAACCTACGGGAAACCTGGACAGTAAAACCAGCCGTGAGGTTATGGAAATTATGGTTTCCATGGCCAAAAGGTACAACGAGACTTTAATTATTGTTACGCACGATACTCAAATTGCAAAATACGCTGACCGGATTATCACCATTTACGACGGCAATGTTCAAAACGACGTAAGCAATATTTCAATTCTAAAGAGTCCGGAAAATGAGGAGGAAAAAGCGATATGAAAATAAAAATACGAACAGGTGTTTCACTGCTGCTATCATTATTGATGATCACCGCCGTCTGTTTTGGCAGCCTGCCCGCTGCCGCCGCGACAATAGTCCCGCCCGACCCGGTTGTTCAGAGCGAAAAGCAGACAGTTTTAAAGGGCAGTCCATTTCAAGCTACCTTCGACTTTGTACATAATTACTCATATCAAAAAATCACTATCAGTGTGAGCAGCCCAAACGGTGCCATTTCACTGGGTAAAAAAACTTTTTCAACAGATAACAGTGAGATAGACGAAAACCCCGTTGTTGATTCCGATGTTCATGTAGACTACCGTCTTACCATCCCCGAAAAATATATGAAACGCGTGGGAGACGGCTCCGGCACGTTAAGATTCACAATCAACTATTATGATTTCACCGGAAAAAGGCTGGATACTTTCACCGTACAAAAAACCATTTTTGACCCCATCGGTTCAGGCAGCACGACCGAACAAGACGGTAAGCTGTCGGTTCAATCTTATCACGTTGACCACTCCCCTATTAAAGAAGGGGAAAAATTCAATCTGATTTTTACGTTGAAAAACAACGGCACCAGTGCGTGTAATAACGTAATGGCCGTTTTGGACAGCTCAACTGCTGAGGGGATCAGCATTAGCGGTGTCACCGACACACAGTACATCAATTCAATTGAGGCGGGCGCGACCTCAACAATTTCCTATCCAATGACCAGTCTTTCAAAAATGGCGACAAATAATTACGCGCTTAGTTTAATCCTGTCTGCCGATGAACTGAGCAAGGCAGTTTCCTCAAAAATTTTCGTTCCTGTCACCGGCACAAAGACCGACAAGGACGATACCGCCAAGCCGAGCGCAAGCAAGCCGCTGATTATCATTGAAAGCTATGATTATGGCGGGCAGCCGGTCACCGGAGGCAAAGAGTTCAACCTGACCATGCACTTTAAAAACACGAATACCGTCACGCAAATTGAAAATTTAAAGATAACTGTTTCCTCCGTTGCAGGAACAGATGATAAATCTGTGGCAGGAGCATTTACCCCGGCGAAGTCCTCCAATACCTTTTTTATTTCCAAAGCCGGTCCGGGTGCAACCTTTAAGGAACAAATCGCGCTGATTCCAAAAGCAGACGCCACTCCAAATTCTTATGGAGTATCCATCGCATTTAATTATGAATCAGTACTGGATGGAAAACGTGAAACAATTGAGGCTACTGAAACGATTTCGATTCCGCTTACACAGCCGGATCGATTTGAGGCAAACAATGCAGATTTGCAAACGCCAATGTACTTTGGACAGCCGGGCCAGTTAAATATCAATTATGTTAATAAAGGTAAAAGTAAAATTTTTAATTTGTCTGTTAAGCTGGAGGGCAACTTCACCAGCGGCGAATCAAATTCCTACATAGGAAATATTGAATCCGGCGCAGGTGATTCCTTTCAGGCCACACTAAACCCCTCCACTGAGGGAACGCTCACCGGCAAGGCCACATTCAGCTATGAAGATGCAAATGGAACCACAAAAAATGTTGTAAAGGACTTCACTTGTGAAGTCATGCCTGCAGACACCCCCACGGATGGAGGTGTCATTTCTGAACCGGGCCCTGTGCCGGAACAGGGCGGTTCTTCTTCCCCATGGATGATCTGGCTGATGATCGGTGGAGCGGTCATTGCCGCGGCAATTGTATTTGTCATCATACATAAAAAAAGAAAAGCTAAGAAACTCCGTATGCTGGAGGATAATGACGACTACGATGAACCGACTGCCAATGAGGGAAAATCATAATGAAATTAAAAGATATGATTTCGATGGCTCTCGGCAATTTGTTCAAGCGTAAAATCAGAACGCTGTTGACGGTCATGGGCGTAGTAATCGGAACTTGTGCCATTGTCGTTATGCTGTCGTTTGGAATCGGAATTAAACAATTAATGGAAACGACGATGCTAAGCATGGGTGATTTGACAATGATCACAATATACAATTCTTCTCAAACCCCCGACTCTACCCCACTCGACGACAAAATCCTTGAAAAAATCAAGGCTCTTGAAAATGTTACTGCACTAACTCCTATCTATTACATGGACGGCTCAAGCATTTCGATTCAAAGCGGGAAGTACAAGTACCAGGGTATGATTTACGGCGTCTACATGGATGCGCTCAAGGACTTCGGTTATCAAGTGGAAAAAGGCACCCTGCCCGCAAAGGGTGCCGAGGAAACGACCATTCTGTTCGGCAAGGATGCGAATTACGACTTTATAGACAGCCGAAAAACGAGCAATAATATGATTTTCCCAACCCCAAACAAAAGCGGCAAGAAGCCAGACCCGTATGTCGATCCACTGACCGACAAGCTCCAGTTAAGCGTCAACCTTCCGGAAAATTCCACAACCAAAAGTAAGCCTGTCAAAATAAACTGTGCCGGAATCTTAGCCGACGACCGTGGGAAAAACCCCTCCCCCAGTCATGCTGTTTTTATGGATGTAAATTATGCGAAACAGCTGAAAGCAAAATTCAACAAATTAAATAGTGTGAAAACCGACTCCAGTAAAAAGGAAACTTATGACAGCGCAAGCGTTAAGGTCTCCTCAGTGGAGGCTGTGCCCGCTGTGGAGAAGATAATTCAGGGATATGGTTTTACTACGTACAGCATGGAAAGCGTTCGTAAGCCACTTGAGGAGCAAATGAGGACAATTCAGATGATCCTTGGCGGACTTGGTGCAATTTCCCTGTTGGTTGCGGCGCTCGGAATCACAAATACCATGATTATGTCCATCTATGAGAGGACACATGAAATCGGCATTATGAAGGTACTTGGGTGCGTAGTTCACAATATTCGCTCCATGTTCCTGATGGAAGCCGGTGCAATCGGATTTATGGGAGGCATAATCGGCATTGCGCAAAGCTATGCCATATCGTTTGTCATCAATATGTTATATGCGTCACAGAACACGAATGCCGGCAACGCTGCGGGCGCCGCCGCTGGTGCCGCCGCAAGCGGTGTATCCGGTGCCGCGGTGAGCATTTCAATCATCTCGATTTGGTTGGCGCTT
>DAMDEB010000086.1:11728-12803 GCA_032090075.1 Caproiciproducens sp. | reverse complement strand
TCCAGAGGGAATCCTACTATAGAGGCCGTCGTAACACTTGAGAATGGAATAACCGGAAGAGGGGCAGCACCAAGCGGAGCCTCCACAGGCTCCTTTGAGGCGCTGGAATTGCGTGATGGAGACGCTTCGAGGTTCGGCGGCAAAGGCGTTACAAAAGCCGTTGGCAATATCAATACCACTATTCGTGAGGCAATCAAAGGGATGGACAGTACGGATACGGCAGAAATTGACCGTAGGCTGATTGAAACAGATGGCACAAAGGACAAGTCCTCATTAGGAGCAAACGCTATTTTGGCTGTTTCCCTTGCCGCTGCGCGAGCCGGCGCGAATGCGCTGAAACTGCCGCTCTATCGTTTTATCGGCGGCATAAACGCGGTAACATTGCCCGTACCAATGATGAATATCTTAAATGGCGGCGCTCATGCAGCAAATAATATTGATATTCAGGAGTTTATGATTATGCCGGTTGGCGCTCCTTCCTTTAAAGAGGGATTGCGGTGGTCTGCGGAAGTGTTCCACAAACTTGCCTCAATTTTAAAAGAAAAGGGTCTGTCGACTTCTGTTGGTGATGAAGGCGGTTATGCGCCGAATTTGGATACGGATGAAGAAGCAATCGAATTGATTTTAGAAGCGATTAAAAAGGCAGGCTACAAGCCTTATGATGATTTTGTGCTTGCAATTGACGGCGCTTGTAGCGAATGGAAATCCACCACCGGTTATTTTCTGCCAAAACATAAAATTACCTATACAACCGATCAGTTAATCAATTATTGGAAAGGTTTATGCGAAAAATATCCGATTCGCTCTATTGAAGATCCTTTGGGCGAAGAAGATTGGCAGGGTTGGGAAAAACTTACCCGCGAATTGGGTGAAAAAGTCCAATTGGTCGGTGACGATTTATTCGTTACGAATACAGAAAGACTTAAAAAGGGCATCGACTTGCATTGCAGCAACTCAATTCTGATTAAGTTGAATCAAATCGGTACCTTAACAGAAACGCTGAGCGCAGTCAGGATGGCGCACAAAGCGGGCTATACCGCAATTGTATCACATCGTTCCGGTGAAACAGAGGATA
>DAMDEB010000086.1:7678-11718 GCA_032090075.1 Caproiciproducens sp. | reverse complement strand
TGCTGATTTGGCAGTTGCTCTGAATGCGGGTCAAATAAAGACAGGAGCCCCGAGCCGCAGCGAGCGCGTCTCGAAGTATAATCAATTGCTAAGAATTGAAGAAAATTTGGGTGCCAGCGCATATTTCCCAGGCGATAAGGCTTTTAACTAAGTAAATCCTAATATCCTATATAAATCGAATAACAGCCTGCTTTTACGAACTGTGAAAGCAGGCTGTTTATTTTAACTCAGTACATGAACATATGGCTTCAGTGCTCTGTGAATGGATTTGAATTGAGTTACAATAATGATAAGGTACACATATATTTTTTGATTTGTAATAAATAGAATTTACTTGCATTCTACTCTTCAATCATAGATAATGGAAGTACAGAAAATATAATTATGCGGAAAATGCATCATCAATGCCTTGATTAAGGCTTGAAATGGATTTTGTGATTTATAAAATACAGAGACGATTATGGCGGAGGCGGCAACTATGGATATCATGAAAATTCATACGGAAGACACGGAAGAAATCTCAAATCTGGCAGTAGCCTGTTTTTTGAAAGACCATTATTTCATCAAAATGTTTCCAGAAGAACAGGAACGCAAAGAAAAGCTAAAAGAAATGTTTCAGGATTCAATTTGCTATTGCAGCCGCGAAGACGGCGCTTATGGAATAAAGAAAGACGGCTCTTGGGCTGCGTTTGCGCTCTTTTTTGATTATGATAAGCTTAATAAATCCGACGACAAACAGATGCGGCGATTTTTCGGCTTTGCGTCGGACAAAAAATCGCGCTATAGAGCCATGCGCGAACCTGAAATATCAGATCAAAATTTTATAAAATTAAAGGCTGAAGAATGTGGGATTCGCTCAACTTATCTCCTGTCCATCGGAGTGGACGAAACCCACAGACAAGAAGGATTTGCCACTGAACTGGTGAAATTTATACGGAATAGTTTTCCGAACAATTATTTGATAAGCGATATATCCAATCCATTATCGCTCCGGCTTTATGAAAAATTAGGCTTTCAACAATCACAGATCAGCAAGGATTACTATTGGGTCAGTTCGTCTCCCCTGCTGGATGTTCGCAATGTGGAAGACGAAAAAGTATATCTTGCTATTCCGAACCAAGACATGCTTTCCTCCGTGTTTAGCGAACCTCCCATTTTGATAAAGTCCATTGAAATTTTAGACTTTACAATTGAGAAAGATTATAATTTCTTCAGCTTTATAAAAAAACTCGGTGTACACTGCAATGCTGTACTTGTGCAAGTTACTCCGGAGCAGCTTTTTCAATACCAGAAATTTATAAACCTATCAAATACCTTTGAAGAATACCGCAGCGACGAAGGTGGATTTCAATATCTTATTTATTACCGGACGTATCCCTACCAAGACCCCGCTTTGTATAACCCATTGCTCACCGATATGCTGAAGACCAGAAAATCGGAATGGGAAATCATTTCCGACGCGTATATCAGTTTCCCGGTCGAATACAACCGGGATTTTTTACCGGATGAGAATGAGCCCCAAAAGTATGACAAAATGGTGGCGAAGATTTTAGACCTGCTTGACTTCCGCACTCATTTTGAATCTGGAATCCCTAAAAAAAGCGATGGAGGCGGACGCCCCAGCGACTTTAAAGAACGTATCCAGCGTTATTATCTGGGAAAGAAAAGGGTACTTGTAACAGAGGAAACTACTCCCGACACGTATTTAACAGGCGGGAATCCCATTGGACAGCCCGCCTATGTGGACATTATTCTGTCAATCGACAAACTGAGCAGCTGTGGGGTTGCGTCGGTCATTTCGTTATCCTGCCCATTTCTGCTGAGCCACCTGCTGGACAGCACCATACGCAATCAGCTTATCGTCGTCGAAAATGATGGCAGCCTGCTGAATTTTTACGAATATATTGAAAAAGAATATAAGCTCATCAAAAGAGGAACTCCCAAGGCGTTCCTCAGTATTCGCAATGACCGCTCCAACATCAGTAATTACGAACTGTCTTCCTTACTGTTTACCGAAACGATTTATGGTCAGGATGAAGGGATGGGACGAGTGATTGACAGCGATATTACAGCAATCGTAGAAGATGATCACGGGATGGCTCAGTATGAATATGCGCACGGATATGCTTATTCCAATATTTTTATACAGATCTCCAATTCATTCCCCTTTGAAGTGGAAAACAGAATTTCCTGTGAATCCATTTCTTTATTTTACATAGAATTGCTAATGTTCGAAGAGTCCGCCATTGTAATGACAAATGAGCGAATTGTAGAATTTCTGTCTTCCATGACTGAACACAACCCGAATAAAATATTATCTCAAACAAATCAAATTCTAACAGACTATTCAAAGACAATCGAATTTTGGGATATCGAAGTAAATTATCCATCTTCTAAAAAATCTCTCGCTATGCTGAGGCATGCCTTTCGGATTGACGAACAACTCCGTCGCCTCGCAAGAAATCAGGAACAACTACAAAGAGTATTTAACACCCAGCGCGATTTATTGGACAGATTAGACTCTTCAAGTCTCAACTACATATTATTATTTTTTACATTACTGCAGGTCTTGGCGCTGCTCGTTCCAAGCATTTTTTCGACAGACGGAATATTCTCCCCATATAAAATTTTATCTTATCTGTTTTTAATTGTGGCTTTAGCCGCGTATGTAAAGTTGAAAAATATAATTCTTTCGCGAAGTGTTATTACTGACCGTCACACGAATAAATGCAAGAAGCGTAAAAAATGATTTAGCTCTCCCCTATTGTAATTTCTTATAAACAAAGACCCGAAGAAGCGTTTGGTAACGCCAATTCGGGTCTGATTTTTGTGATTCTTCTTTTGCGGGATATTTTGCGTATTCACATTACTCTTGGTGCTCATTTAACATCGTAAAAAATTTTGGCTGAGCAAGAACTTGATGGACCTTAGGCAATGCGATCCCTAATGCTTCTTGCAAAACATCTTCAATGGTTGTCACCGGCACAATCTGAATTTTCTCTTTCACTTCCGGTGAAACATCCTTTAGATCTGCTACATTATCTTCCGGAATCAAAACTTTTGTGATACCCGCACGTTCCGCAGCTAACAATTTTTCTTTCAGTCCACCAATCGGAAGAACAGCACCCCTCAGGGTGATCTCCCCCGTCATTGCGAGTTTCGGATTCACCTTAATATTGGTAATCAAAGATGCAAGAGCCGTAAAGAGCGTAACTCCTGCCGAAGGGCCATCCTTTGGGACAGCACCGGACGGTACATGGATATGTATATCTTTTTCTTTGAACTGAATGGCATTTACCGGCAAACGGGACTTTAAAAGGCTTAAAGAGATTCTTGCAGATTCCTTCATAACATCCCCTAACTGACCGGTTAATATAATCTGGTCGTTTCCGGGCATTTCAGTGGCCTCAATGAATAAGATTTCACCGCCAACCGGGGTCCATGCCAATCCTGTAACAACCCCGGGAGGGTTCATTTCCTGTGCCATGTCGTGTCTTGACATCCGTCTGCCAAGGATTTCCTCCAATGCGTCTGCTTCGACTACATATGGCTTTTCAGCGGTTCCCAAAACAATCTTTTCCGCCGCATTGCGCGCAATGGCATCCAGCTGCTTTTTCAGTCCCCTGACGCCGGCCTCCATCGTATAATCTGAAATAATTTTCTGTAGTGCTTCATCACTAATCTGAACATCAGCTTCTGTTAACCCATGCTCATCAAGGGCTTCCTTAATCAAATGGTTCTTACCAATGTGAAACTTTTCATTTGTAGTATAACTTGAAAGCTCGATGATTTCCATACGATCTAACAAAGGTCTTGGAATGCTCTCAAGTGAGTTTGCTGTTGCGATAAAAAGTACGTTGGACAAATCGTAAGGCAAATCCAAGTAATGATCCGTAAAGGTGTTGTTTTGCTCTGGGTCCAAGACTTCAAGCAACGCGCTCGCCGGGTCGCCGTTATAACCGGTCATCAATTTATCCACTTCATCCAAAACCAAAACAGGATTCATTGTCCCCGCTTTTTTGATGCTTTGGATGATACGT
>DAMDEB010000086.1:4307-7668 GCA_032090075.1 Caproiciproducens sp. | reverse complement strand
CCGGGCATTGCACCGATGTAAGTTCTGCGGTGCCCGCGGATTTCAGCCTCATCACGGATTCCGCCTAAGCTGAGTCGAATGTACTTTCGGCCTAATGCTTCCGCAATGCTTTTGCCCAGACTTGTTTTGCCGGTTCCGGGAGGGCCGACAAGCAAAAGGATGGAACCCTGTTGCTCTTTTTTCAGCTGCATGACTGCAAGGTGCTGTATAATGCGCTCCTTCACTTTTTCCAAACCATAATGCTGCTGATCAAGAATACGACGAGCTTCGGCAATATTGACGAGTTTTTCCGTTTTCATCTCCCAGGGGAGTTCAACAATAAGATCCAAATAGTTTTGAATCACATTGTAATCCGGACTTGCAGGGCTCTGACTTTCCAACTTGCTTAACTCTTCCAGCGCGGCTGTTTGAATTTCTTCAGGCATATGCGCATTTTCAATACGCGTTTTATAATCTTTACCCTTTTTGGCTGAGGCAGGTTTCTCTTCATCAAGTTCTTCCTGTATTGCCTTGAGCTGTTCCCGCAAAACTGCTTCACGGTAGTTTTTGTTGGCTCTCTCGGAAAAGCGTTCCGTCATTTCGATTTGAAGCTGAATGGACTCTTTGTAATGCAGAAAATAATCAATGAAAGTCAAGCCACGCTCTTTTAAAGAAGCAGTTTCCATCAAAGTATTTTTCTCTTCATTTGTGAAAGGAGTGAACTGGCAGATATAGCCAATCAAAACATTAAGATCCTTTATGTCATCAATTGCTTTAACGATGCCTTCTGAATTTTTGAAGTTCATTCCAATTTGGTGAGAGATATCCTGAATATAGGTCATCATTTCTTTTTGGCTATTTTCGTTAAGGTCAATAACTTCAGGGATTAATTCAGTTTTTCCAGTGATGATGTCTTCCCCGATAATATCGGATACTGCCACACGATTTAAAACTTTTGCCTGAATACGGTTTCCTTTTTCGTCGGTATTCACTTCCAGCAGTTCCAATGTAACGCCTACTTTGTGAAAATCCTCTGCCTTAACCTCGTGTCTGCCGCGATGCTGCTTTAATGGCAAAGCCACTATGTCTTGATCGTTATGGCGAATAGCAGTCAATTCTTCTTCACTTAAGTGTCCTGTTCTAAACGGGTAAGTCATTTGCGGTAATAAGACTAAATCTTCAATTGGTATTATCATATCAACAATCCTTTCGGTTATAAATGAATATTCATTTAATTATTTTATAATTAATAAGCGAGATTTTATACTCGCTTAAGGGTAAATAAACTTTTCGAGATCAAATCACCCGGATTTGGTTAAAAGTCTTTGAGGAGTGCTTTCTGAATAATGTAAATCAGCTCATCCAAGCGCTCCGTCGCAATGTCTTCGGAAGCACAGTTCTTTACTGCTATCGTTTTAACCGGGGAAAATAAAATGGCATACAAATTATCAATGTTATAATCATTTAAGATATGCCGATTCTTTAAATCCATTAACAACTGATTTAAGTTTGCCGGGCCTTTCATTAATCCACAGCTGTTTTGAAGAACCGGGCAGCTACTGTATTGTTCGATAAAGTGAAATATTTCTTTATTTTCAACAATAAAGCAGTAATACCTTCGAACTAAAACAGCGATCACTTCGTCCCCCGGCATATTCGGGCTTAAACACTGAAGTAAATATTGCATGGTGTCTTCCGCGTATTCGTAATAGATATCGCGGAGCATTGCATCTTTATTCTCATAATAAATATATACTGTAGCAGGCGACACACCCGCAGATTTTGCTATTTTTGAAACAGATGCACCTTGAAAGCCCTCTTCTAAAATCAGCTGTACTACAGCATTTTTAATGCATCTTTGCTTTTCATCATCTTTTCTTCTCATATGAACCCCCCTAATTTTCTGGATGAAACTGAGGATTAACTATATAATAAACGAACATTCACTTATTGTCAAGTGATTAAGCAAAATAAATAATTGCTCATCCGTTTTTGTGCCCCCAATCACTATAAAGTCTCCGACCATGAAATACCGCCGTCGTTCGTCGTATAAAGCTTTCCGCTTTCATTTAATCCAAAACCGTTTCTATTATCTACAAAGCAGTATTCTTTCATCAACAAATTGCTTATTCCATCTATATGCCAAGTAGTTCCCCCGTTATCTGAACTGTAAATATACGGGTAGCGTACCTCGTCATGACAGAAATACAATTCCATTTTTACGTTTTGCCTGTCTTTTCCATAAACCACGGGTTGGTATGCATCTGCGTAGTATTCTTTATCATAAGCCGATGATGCATATTTTTCGGGAAGAGGGATTGCAACAGCAGACCAGCTTTTCCCGCTGTTACCAGTCTTATACACTGAAATTTCTTTTTGGCCATGGTAGGTGCAGGTGATATATCCAGTAACTGAATTAAAAAATGTCATTCCTGTTGTATAGCCATTGATTCCCGACAGGCCTCCGACTCCCTGCTCTGGATTCTCACTTTTTCCAATATAAGCCCAGTTGTTTCCTCCATCCAACGTTCTGTAAAGCGCTTTGCTCATCAGACCGGCTGCCGGAAGACCACTGGTAAGCAGAAATCCATCAGACTGATTGATGAAACTCAGCGTCAGGCTCCCACCATAAGCGGAATTAAAATCATCTACCTGCATGTTCATTGTGTTTTTAGACCAACTTTTGCCAGCATCCGTAGATTTTTGAATCTCGATTCCAGAAGCTGTATAGGAGGCAACATAGACTGTTTTGTCATTTAAGACATACAATGCTGGTCCATCCGAATAAGAATCGCTGTTAATCGTAAGTGTGTCTGTCCAATTTACTCCGCTGTCTACAGTTTTTAGCACATGAAAATTTTTAGTCATGGCATATCCGGAGCTTATCGTTACCATATAAATGTGAATAAAAGGTTCCGGCTGCTTCATTTTTTTTGTAGATTCGGTACCCGAAGTAGAAGCTTGGGTTGAACAACCGACCGCGGTCATCATTAAGAATGACAATATAAAACATAATATTTTCTTCGTAGTAATTCCCCCCATCAAACAGCAAAAAAGCGCACCGGAAATCAAACCAGTGCACCCTAACTTTCTCTATTTAACTTTCTCCCGTTAGGAAACACATCAGCGAGTGATTACATGATCCCACATTTGAGTTTTGCAACCCTCCCTATGTTCCAAGAAGAGGTGCTTATTCCCGAAAACAGAGTGTACCATTCTCCATGCTATCAATAATGGCAAGGCTGCGCAAATCATATCCTGCAGCCCGGAGTTTGTCACCACCGCCCTGAAACCCTTTTTCAATGACAATACCGATACCGGCAACTGTAGCGCCTGCTTGTCTGGAAATGTCTAAAAGGCCGAGTTGCGCCTTTCCGGTAGC
>DAMDEB010000086.1:232-4297 GCA_032090075.1 Caproiciproducens sp. | reverse complement strand
AAGATTAGTACTTGATCATTTTGAGTCAAAAATCGTTTTTCCAGCATAGCGGTGTATTCATTTCCGTGAGTATAACTCTTGATTGTAGAAGTGTAGACGTCTCCGTCGATATTTTTGCTCACTGCTTTTTTTGCAAAGACGACAGGAACATTGAAATATTGTGCGGTGAGGCAGGCAATTGCAATGCCACTTGCTTCAATCGTAACAATCTTGGTGATTTTTTTCCCATCGAACAAATGCTTGAATTCCCGCCCGATCTCATTTAACAGAGAAATGTCAATTTGATGATTTAAAAAGCTGTCAACCTTAAGAATATTGCCTTCCTTGACCCTGCCGTCCATGCGAATTCGTTCTTTTAAAAGTTCCATTTTTCTTCCTCACTGAACATACCTACAAATGCGTAAGTTGAGAGATATGTATTGTTTTTTATAATTTTACTCGATTTCCGATTCAATCGCAAGTATAATCTCAGCCACATACAAGATTATTTCGTACTTATACCATCTCAATTCAAAAAAAAGCCGGAAATCCATCATAAATATGGTTTTCCGGATTTTTATCTGTTTTGATGCGCTTCACTACTTATCCTTGTTTGTGCTTATTCCAAACAGAGCATAAATCGGGCAAAAGTTTAGAAAAGCCGTTGCTAACGGAATTAGACCAATCAAGCCAAGCCACCGCCAATTGCTCTGAATAATAAGAATCAAACTCAGCAGAACAATCCCTAAAACAATTCGAATCCATTTATCCGCATTACCTACATTTTTTTTCATTTTTATTTTCCCCTTTCACTCTTATTTTCTTACATTGGTTTCGGTTTCATACCAACAGAAATGATCTACTGGGTGTTTTATTCCATACCAATCAGAATATCATTACCTTCGATTTTAACAGGGTACACCTTAGTATCATTAACTTTGAGATTTATGAAAACAATTTTGCCGTTTTTTACTACTTTCCCTGTGCTTACATCAAATACCGACCCATGCTTGGGGCAAGTAATCGTACCGCCATCCAATTTCCCTTCATAGAGGGAGCCTCCCATATGCGGGCATTTATTATCGATCGCATAATAGGTTCCTTCGACATTTGTAAGCAATAACACCTTGTCTTTAAGAGAAATTTTCTTTTTCTCGCCAGGTTTTACTTCATCTGTTTGTGCGACTTTTATATACTGCATAATGCGCCTCCTTATCAATGAGTAAAGTATATCACAAAAATTTCCATTTTTATACAAATCTTCGTACAAATATTTTAAACTTATGTAGCTTAAAATGCGGTTAGGCTGTGATAAAAAATAAGCCCTCTGAACTAAATCAGCGGGCCATGATTGTTTATAACTTTGATTTCTATCTCTTTCTTCGAAACAAATTGACAATCCACAATAGCACAACTGCACCTATGACTGCCACAATCAAACTCCATAAATTAAATCCAGTAAAGCCTTGTCCCCCAACGGCACTAACCAAAAAACCTCCGATAAAAGAGCCAACTATACCAACAATAATGTTAGCGATAGCACCCATATCTGCGTCTTTGCCCATGATCATGCTGGCAATCCATCCCGCCAGTGCGCCTAAAATAAGCCATCCTAAAATATTCAAAATATCATCTACTTTCTCATTAAGAATACTTGATAATGGGATATATGTCAACATATTTCATTATGCACAAAATAGGCCATAACAGGCGCATAAGCATGCCGAGCTAAAAAGGCCGTACCGGAACTGAATCCGATACGGCTTAACTTTGTCTATTTACTTATACCGCGTGTTTGGGGATGCACTTGGCTCTTTGCTTGTCTCAGTCGCCACATTCTTCGGCTACTGCTATCGGCGCTTGCTCCGGCATTTCTTTTGGGCTTGTCGGCAGAATCTGATTCATGCCCAATTTCTGTCTTCGGAGTAACTTTTTTAACTACTTGCTTCTTCTTTTTTAACTTGTTTGGATCTTTAAATGACATTATACTTACACCTTTATTTCTTTTATTTCATCTATTTATGTGCTTCAAAGAGCAACTGATTGAACATGTCCTATTCTAAAAAACAAATCAACTGCCAATTTATCCACTGTTTACATATTAATAGTATCACGAATGCCAGTGAATTCAATCTGTTATTTGCATTATAAAAAAATAACCCTCAAAAAAGAAATAATTTACTAAAAAAGGATGTCCTTCTATCTATTTATTTCACTGTACTTCGAGGAAAGATTCGGTGCAGTGTTACCATCATCCGTCACAGTTACAGCCTATTGGGTGGTTTCCGCAGGCGTCGTGTCAAATGCGTCCATTACCGCTGCATAAATTGTAAAATATAAGTCGTGTCGCTCACTGCCGAAGTATGTGTTCACAAATTTCTGATATAATAAATACAGGAGATGATTTATATGGTATCCGACAAAACGCTTGGAAAGTATTGTGGCTATTTAAGCCGCTATGTTTCAATCAGCATACGCTATCATCAGAAAGAATCGAGCCATTCGTGCTATCCGTCAAAATCCTGCAATGAAGTTACTTGTGACAAAGTTGAATGCAATTTGAGCAAAAATTATATCGGTGATAAATCAGAGGGCACGAGCTTTTTAACTGAAATCCCACCTAAATATAAAAGACGAGGTTAATATAACGCCGCCCACTGTCAACAGGCGACGGTATGAAAAGAAGCGGATCCTTGTGTTTTGTTTGACCATAATTGTTTTAGGTTGAATACTTGTTCCGTAATCCTCCCGCGCATCGCTTCAACGACTTTATCTGCCTTCAATTTGCTTCACCTTTCCAAGTATTGTTTTTTTACTTTTAAAGCATATACTTTAAAAAAGGCTAGAAAGGTCTGATATTATGCATTCAACTCGCTCTATTCAATGGAAACCGCTTCTCATAAGTTTGCTAATTAGTCTGGGTATTGGCGGCATATCAGGGTTAATAATCCGAGGTCAAACAGGTGTATATCAATCTTTAAACCTCCCACCGTTATCCCCACCATCCTGGCTGTTTCCGATCGCGTGGACGATTCTTTACATTCTCATGGGTATTGCTGCCTACTTGGTTTATCTTTCTGATCCAAAATGCAGGAAACCTGCACTCATTGTTTATGCGGTACAATTGGTCGTGAATTTTATATGGGCACCCATTTTTTTCAATCTAAATGCTTATTTGTTAGCTTTTATTTGGCTCGTTGTTCTGTGGATTCTTCTTGCAGCGACGATAAAATTGTTTTACCAATGCAATAAAGCAGCAGGATGGCTGCTCATACCCTATCTTGCGTGGATCACCTTTGCTGGATATTTAAGCTACAATGTTTGGATTTTAAATCGATAACTTGATTTACAAAATAATGTTCTGCGGCTCTTCCCTTAACGGGTATGAGATGCTTCTTTATTATGCATCCGCTCAATCCTGTCCTCTTCTGCATATTATGTGTGGAAGGAGATGTATATGATGCCAAGATTTTTTCCTCCATTTTGGTGGTGGTTCCGGCCCGAGCGACCATGTCGAAGACAGGATCGTTGTTTACAACCGTACCGCGATGAGCAATGGCCACTTCATCCATCGGGGCCACCTCATCCGCCGATTCAACCAAGGCCACCCCGAGAATATTAACTGATACTGGGCGGAGCGGAAACGCCCCGCTTTTTTTATTTTTTGAATATTCTTAATTTTTTTGCCTATAATTAGATTGAACTTCCTTTCTATTTGCTTCGGGTCGCTCTGTAATGGGGCGGCTCTTTTTTAATAAAGTCTGATCTACTGGATAAACTAATCTTGAAAGGAGATCAACTTTATGGATAAAAACAAACAAAATAGAGATAACTCACCTGTTTTAGACTCTGCAAGCGCTTCAACCGTTCCATCAGTTAAACCACTATCTAAAACATCAAAAACAATACGTAACAGTACAGATAATGAAGATAAAAGTAATGACCAATTTCCATCTGCTTTATAATGCGGCCAAAACACAGGCCAAGGCATCTGAAGCGGTTGCAAACGTTTTATCTTTCAAAAAAGCTTGCGTAAATCACAAATAAACCCCAAGCATAGTTTTTAAGCAAAAACAAAATCCGGGA
>DAMDEB010000086.1:0-222 GCA_032090075.1 Caproiciproducens sp. | reverse complement strand
CGGATTTTATTAGTTGGTGCGCGAGACGGGACTTGAACCCGTACGTCATACAACACACGCCCCTCAAACGTGCCTGTCTGCCAATTCCAGCACTCGCGCGACTCAGCAAGAGTTATTATATCATCATGAATCAGGAATTGTCAACCCTATATGATCAATTTTTAAAAATTTTGTCGACGAGCTCAGTAAACTCACTGTAGCTCATGATACTGTTCAAAACAC
>DAMDEB010000085.1:12701-12950 GCA_032090075.1 Caproiciproducens sp. | reverse complement strand
GCAAACAGTTCAATGGCTGCGATTCACAATCGTATGCCAGTCGTGCTTGACCAGGACAAAAAGAATCTATGGCTCTCGGATTCGCAAGCTGCGATTGATATTTTGGCTTCATCATCTCCGAATTTAATAAGGGTATCCGCATAAATAATTATTCATAAAGTCAGCTAACGTGCTGAAGAATGTGATTACGTAAGTACGGCAGCACGGTATAAGAAAACCGCCCTTTATAGGACGGTTTTTTAATATGAG
>DAMDEB010000085.1:5956-12691 GCA_032090075.1 Caproiciproducens sp. | reverse complement strand
TTCATTAATTACAAGTTGATTATCTAAGCTGATCCGGGCATAACCTTTTAGTCGGGGCATGCCCTCTACGTGCCTTACTGTGAGGCTTGTTAATTTCATAGTTATCATTCCTTTCAAATTTATGCTGTTACCAGCTCGGCAGCACGCTCGCGCAGAAAGTTGATAATTGAACTGCGCCAATACGCAGCTTTATTCTTTACGTCCTTAAAAGATTTGTCCTTCATGCTGCTTAAAAACTCCTGCAGCGCACAGGCGTCCATTTGTGATATGTATCTTGATAAGGCTTCGCTGCTTTGTATTGCTCCATTGATTTTCGTCGAGTTATTCGCCAACATCTCAGTCATATATTCGATCACTGCGTCGATAACAGGCAAATCCTCCGGACGATTGTCCTCAAAATAGTCGTATTCAGCTTGCGCCTTTAAACTTTCGCGTATTTCATCCGTCCGATCATCTGTAAGATAGACGGACTTAATATTACGAGAGATAATATTACGGGAGAGAGTATTACTATTATAACCCCCATTATCCATGGAGTGCTTTAAGCATTCGGTGCTTTTACCATCGGGTGCAAAAAGGGGGGTATGGTCAGGCTCAATTCCCCAATTTTCACCATACCCCCCCTTTTGGGGGTAGTGGTCGGAATCATTCCCCACAGGCTCGGCAGCGTCAGATTCACCATGTACCCCCTTTAGGGGGGTATGGTCACTTTCTTCACCTTCTGAATTTTCTTTAAGACGTACCGGCTCGCCAAACTTATTCAGATTAATGACAGCCGGAGTGGATAGATCCGGCTGATCGAGCAAGTCATAAACATAATCAAACTGACCGCATTTACTGCCTGGCATTCTGTACTGTTTCAAATATCCACAATCCTTCAGTTCTTTCCATGCTGCTTCAAATGCCTTATCACCCTCTTTACATTTCTTCTGAATCTTCCAAATGCGTAAGTCCTCATCAGGCAGCGTAATGAGGCTCTGGATTAACGAGTAAAGGCCCTTCGCCTTTAGAGACAGATTGGCATCATGCAATGCACAATTGGATACCTGCGCAAAGTTTACTCTTTTTCTGCGAAACGCTCCGTTTGAATTTCTTGTCATGATAATTCTCCTCATCTTTTCATAAATGTCTTTGATGCGTTACAACGGGCTTGCAACCGTTCGTCCTAAGTGGCCGAGCCGCATTAACGGAGCCGTCAGCTCCGCTGCTCTGCGTAGAGGGCAACAAAAAAGCTTCCCTGCGTAAACAGAAAAGCCATAATTAAGAAATATTCATATTATCCCAAACTGCCATTTTGTATAATTAGGTACCGCTCACAGCACCTAAAAAAGTCAAACCCGAAAAAGCGGCGAATTTAGAATTTAGCTGTTTTTCAAAGTCTGAAATTGGATGTCAAAAACCACAAGATGTTGTGGTTAATGAGCAGTTTTATAAACTTCGGTTTTCTCCTGATTTCGCAGTTTTTCATTACTCAATTTCATCCGCAATTTTGTAGATATGAGCTGGAATGTTTTTGTATTTACGAGTAGATCTCTTTTGACGTATGATCGGCATACTACAGGTATCTTAATATCACACAGCATTAAAAGCTCATAGAGGTATCAAGGATTTCTTGTATCTTCTTAGCTTGTCAAAGAGGCCGCCCAAAGGCGGCCTCTTCTTAAAAATATAATAGAAATAATTATAAGAACTTATGCCTTCTATTAACCCAGCATTTGATTTATAGTATCCCACGACAAATTTTGATTATCTTTAGCATAAGTTTCTAAGAAATAGGTGTATCCACTATATTTGAATTCAGCGCAAAACGCATATGCAAAGCGTCTTGTTGTAAATTCATGATAGGTTACTGTTATTCCATTTATTTCTCTTGTTGTTGTGCTCCCTTCCAACATATTTTCGTATCCGTCATTGGGATATTTTTCACGGCCAATCAAAGCTTGATCATTCTCTTTAAAGAAGATTTGGAGATTAACATAATCTTCATCCACACTAAACCGTTTTCCACCATAATTTACTTGAATAGATAGATCCCGCCAAGTTTGCCGATTCTTTAAATATTCATTATCTTTATCGGCATGGTCAAGAATATACTCGGTGTAAGGTTTTGAATAACCTTTTTTTAAGACTAATTTGTCAAGCAGCAGATCGTTTCCGAATAGCCGTATTGCCTCTTCGGGCGAAGTAACCGTAGTGTGCGTTTTGTCCCAATTGGGATCTTCCGCATTATTATTGAAACATCCGGTCAAAGCAGGAATAAGACAAATGACTGCCACAACAAAAGCAGCAATTAAAACAACTATCTTCCAGTTCAACTTTCTGTGCCTGAAAAGGTGAACTGAAGCAGCTGCTTTAACAGGTTTACTGTTATTCAATAAGTTATCCTCCTCTCAAAGTTGGAGCTCAGTGGAACGGATAATAATTTGAGCCAAAAGTGTTGTCGATCGATACAATTTTCTGAATAGGTTGGCCAATGGCTTCAGCAAGCTATATTTGGTTTTTTCTTTTGTAATACTATTATACAATTATAATTACTTAAATCAATAATAGTAACAACATTGTAATTAAATGTAATAATTGTAAAATACTTCATTAAAATATTACCGAATTTCAAAGTTAGAATCATTTCCCCAACTTCGGCCCAACATGCCAATCATCGAAAACGCTGCCATAGATGGTGGTATAATCGGACAGGTTCATGCTTAACATTCCTGCAGGCGTCCATGCATCTTCTAAATAAGTGTAGGCCGTGTACTTGCCGTCCGGGTACCATACCGGCGTAAAATGCACTTTGCGGTTATAAGTTGAATACATATTGGTCTTAAAGGTGAAGGATGATGAATCACCATCTTTCGCAAGGGCAAGAAGCCGCCAATATGCATTATATGCGAACTCGGGGAAGTAGGTGACTGCGGTCTGAGCAGCTGCAATGTGAGAAGATGGGGCAGAGGAACGAATGTTGCTTGAAACATTGATTTTAACGCCGTAGCCTGAGCGCATTTGTTTTCCGTTGGCGGTGGGATCTTTATCATCCGGCAACAGATTCATGTTGGCTGATAAAGTAGCATGATAACTTGTAAAGCTATATTCCCAATCACCGGCATCAACCCAACTGCCGTGATCAACCCATTCACCACCGGATTGCCAATCGGTATGCTCTTCCCATACCCAATTTTCGTTCCATATCCAGTTCGGAATCCATGCTGCATGCCAAATGCCCCATGAGCTGGCAGTAGTTTGTATTTTGCTCGGAATGCTTGGTATTATAAAACTGTTGTTACGGTCTTTAGCGGTCGGATTCGGGGGCGGATTTTCATTTAGGGATACAACCTTTGCTGTAATGGAATTAGCGCTCAATGAGCCTTTGGAAGGGCTTACTGAAATATTGACGGTCTGAGGTGTGCTTGGTGTATGCCATTTAACCCATACAAGTTGTGATTCTCCTTCTGGAATAACAATATTGGTTACAGAATAAGAGCCGCCGCCAATGCGGAAGGTCACGCTTGCAGGGCTGTCCGGCGTAATTGCTGAACCCGTGGATAATGTCACGGAGGTGACCACATCGGTATCAACTCGGTATTCTGCACTGTTTGAGCCACTACCCGTTCCACCACCGGAACCATTATCATTGTCATTGGAACCGTCGTCTTTAAACTTGACGATACCTAACCCCAACGAAGAAATGATTGTAGAATCTGACTGTGGGCGAGTGGTTGAACCGCTATAGGCCGGATATCCTAAGTCCGATTTCTCAAGAAAGATAGAAAGCGGCAAATTTTGATGTGATAACGAAACCATCTTTGACCGTAGTCCACCGCTTGCCATTTGATCATAGATTGCTGCTTCAGTAGCTGTCATAGCACATTTCTGTCCTTGAAAAGTAAAATAGGCAATGGGCTCAATTAGAAGTTTGTAGTTTCCATTGATAAGGGTATCATAGGATGCATCGATGATATCTGCTATACTTTTTAAGATTTGACGATCAGTGAAATATGATTTAATAGCTGTAATATTTGCATTGCCGTTATCGCTAATGATTTTAGGTATTGGACTTGAGGGATTCTTATAAATGTATGCATCGGCATGAAGCGATAAGACAACCCCATTGCGATATTGCAGCTTGCATACTTTACCAAACTGATTTTGAACATTGCTTTCGTTTTTATTGGTTAAGTCGATTGGAACGCTCACGGGCTTATTGTCACTTACCCGTATTACCGTTACCCGAACACCATCCTCTCCATCGTGCCAAATATTGTTGCCAGTTCCGCTCCCCATGCCGCCGCCGCCGCCGTTCATGTTTCCATCGCCATCAGCAGCTGCGTTTATTGGCACGACTGCCACAAGGAGAGCGACGCACATGATGAGTGCTATAATACGTTTCATCTTTACCTCCAACAAAAAAGAACACAGTTTAGATTAATAAACTGTGTTCTAACTTATTTATTTTTCAGTGTCTAATCCATGATACCTACTTTAACTCCATCTTCTTGCATACCTGACACGACAGTACCTTTCCCACCTGATGGATAATGCCATCCAAAGACGGGATCGTAAATTTGCCCCGGTGCGCCCCCAGTAGGCTTGCTGCTCGATGGCTTACTTGACGGCTTTGTTGCTGGAGCGGTTGGCTTACTTGTATAGGATGGCTTGGTATTTTTATTGGTCAAAGCTGAATTGGTGGGCTGTGTCTTTGTACCATTACTTGCCGTACTTGCGTCACCTTCGACGACCGGCTTTGGCGGTGCTGATGTAGGTTTGGAGATTGTAGTGAGTTGTGCGCTCCGGCTTGCGCCGCTTGATGGGACGAAGGCACCGGCATCGGATTGTCCACCAACGGCGGACACAACGTCAATATCTCCGACCGACACATCTACCGATGTTGTAGTGCTTGAAGCCAGTTCAGGCTGTACCGCAGCTGGCGCCGCTCCACTGTTCATGGTAACAATCAGCGCGACCGCACAAACGCATACAAGCGCAGAGCCGGTTGCGATCAATGTCTTTTTTGCTCTTGGGGTCATATTTAATTTATTCATTTTCGTATCCTCCAGCCTTGAAAATTTCGTCCACACTATTCATTGTAAGAAAGCGCGATAATTGTTCTTTGCTTTAATTATCTGCTTTTAACAGGGATTGTCAATAAAATTTGCAGGGGTTAAGCAAACCTGTCGTACTCGGCTTCCTCCCGGTCGGCTTCCGCTTCAATCTCTTCTTGCGTCATGCCGCCGAAAAAGCACATATCAGTCATGAATGCGTTTTCCGATTCGGGAATATCAATTCCATCTAAACCATTTTCACCATAGCAGAGTCTTTCTTTTGCCATAATAGCACATCCTTTCATATTTCTATGACACAAACTGTATTTTCTGATGGCGAGTGTTGCTGTTAAACGGTCGGTAGGGGAACCAGCACCCACCAATTTCCTCGTAAATCGTCCAGCCACAAATGGCTGAACTTTTCTCCATAATCAAATTCGCCGGCTGTATTCTTTGGACTATTTCTTTACGCGGAAACACATCTGTTTCATCAATGTATTTCTGCTGAAGGTTATAAAACTTTATTTTAAGCATATCAATGCTCCTTTGAAATATATCGGTTATATCATTCAAATAATCAGATTCTCAATTAAGAAAATTGCACCACACCATTCTTAGTCGTTATCCGTGCGTTTTGCCCCATTCTTCCAGTAAATCAAAAATTACACTTTCCATTTGCGTTTGTGTGAATTCTTTTGGAAAGTATTTTTTGAGTTTGTTTCCGGTAAGAGTAACCTTAACAGGACTTTCCTTGCCAGCAGTCATTATAGCCAGAATAGCATTCTCATTCAGTTTTCCATCTTGGCTGAATGTTTTCAGCTGTTTTGCCTGCGCCAAAGAGGGGAGACTGTCCTCCATCTTAATGACGTCAAGCAGCATTTCCTGCTCAGCCTGTTTCAGATAGGAAATCTCAACCGCAGGATTAAGCGAGAATTTTTTGTCGTCCACCATTCGAAGCAGAGGGGAGACAAGTTCAGTCAATCGGACAAAACGCTGGATTTGATTTCGACTTTCTCCTGTCTGCTCTGCTAACATCTGATCAGCCCTATTGCTTTCCAACTTCGTCCCAACTTGGGACGAAGTTAAATCGGTTCGTTTGCCTTGTCTTTTCATTGCATCAAGTTTCATCTTGTAGGCGAAGGCGCGTTCACTCGGAAGTAGTTCTTCACGTTGCAGATTCGCGTCAACCATAATAATGGTTGCTGTCTCATCATCCATTTCTCGAACGATTACCGGCATGGTTTCTTTTCCTGCAAGTTCGCTTGCGTGTTTGCGACGATGTCCGGATATAAGTTCATATCCGCCGCCTGAAAGGGGGCGCGCCATTGCAGGTATTAAGACACCATTATGCTGAATGCTATCGACCATCTTCTGCATTTCCTCGTCATCGCGAACCTGAAACGGGTGATTATTGAACGGGTGCAGTTGATTCAGCGGAATCTCCTGTACCCGCTCTTGTGAGGACTGTTCTATTTCGATGCCTGATTTGAATAGATCGTCAAAGGTTGACAGCTTTATGTTTTTTGCGCAACTTCTCATTTCACTCATGAGCTGCCACCTCCATGGTTAAGGCTTCATAGGCCTTTGCAACTTTGCCATGAGGTTCATAAGCATATATGCTTTTTCCTTCTGCACTGGTTTCCGCAGCGCGGACGGAGAGAGGAATGGTGCTTTCGTAAATTCTCAATTTTCCATCATA
>DAMDEB010000085.1:0-5904 GCA_032090075.1 Caproiciproducens sp. | reverse complement strand
GGAGCAGTTCAATGATGTCCTTCGTAAAGTTTGAGCGCTTATCCACCATTGTAAGCAAAATTCCATCAATCGTAAGTTTAGGATTGATCTGACGGTGCACACGCATGATGGTTTTCATAAGCTGCTCCAAGCCTTTAACTGGTAAGTATTGCGCCTGAACGGGAATCATAACGCTGTCTGCAGCAACCAATGCATTGATCGTTAACATGCCCAGCGAAGGCATACAGTCAATCAAGATATAATCATACGATTCTCTAAGGCTGTCCACATACTGACGCAGCACAGTTTCACGGCTCATCGTATTGACAAGCGAAACTTCCATGCCGGCGAGTTCAATGTTTCCGGGCATAAGGTCAACACCTTCATCATGGGTGAGGATTCCTTCTTTTTCACCGATGACCTCATCGTTAATGATTTTTCCCATAATTGTAGCCAATGAGGTATCCAGTTGGTCCGGCTGTGCATTTCCTAAACTTGCGGTCAGGCTGCCCTGAGAATCCCCATCGATCACAAGAACTTTCTTTCCTTGCCGTACCAGACCGATTCCGAGATTAGCGCAGGTGGTTGTTTTCCCAACGCCGCCTTTTTGGTTTACGATTGCAATTACCTTACTCATTTATATTTCCTCTTTTCTCAATATCAACATATTTACGAACGAATTTACTATTGCTGTTTTTGTAAGGCTTCGATTCATCCATAACAGAAAACAGCTCTCCGAGTTTACTCAGAAAGTTATCAACATCATCCGGTAGGCCGGTTATTCTAATTTTGATCATGAGATAAAACCCATCGTGCAGTACCGATCACATACCTTTTTATCAAGGTTAAGGCTTTCAATAATATTCCAGTAAATTTCAATGGTGGAGTTTGCTGAGAGCTTGCCTGAAGCAAATATATTTTTTTGCTGTTCATGATAGATATAATACCATGCCTGTCTGGCCGTAAACCGTCTGCTTTTTTGATACGAATACACCGTGTAGCGATTCTCTTCATTTATCTTGCCAAAATAGATATGAACCAAATAATATGTTTTTTCCATAATGTAATCCCCTTTCTACTTTTCTGAGCTACAATGCGGACGCTGGATTGTCACAAGATAGTAAATCTTTTTGGTCATTGAAACACGCTCCTTTCGTATTAAAGTAAAAGAGGGTATAAAAAAGGCCAACAGATTTGTTGGTCAATTTAAACATCATTAATTGCTAATTAGGCAAAAATGATTTGTAATCAGCAGGTCGTAGGTTCAAGTCCTATTGCCAGCTCCAATCAGGCAAGGCCTGAACAAGGAGTTTTGTTCAACAAAACTCCACATATGGGAGAGTTCCCGAGTGGCCAAAGGGGGCAGACTGTAAATCTGTTGCTTTATAGCTTCGATGGTCCGAATCCATCCTCTCCCACCAAAACAAAATAGCAGGAGAAAAGAATTTATCTTTTCTCCTGCTATTTTATATATTCAGACATATCAGCCTTCCGCAATATGCATTTTGGCGATAAACCCTAAAGTACACTTTAGAGCATCTCCATCCAGCCAAATATCCGGCGAAAAGCCCTTTCCTTCTTGAAATACAGATTTATTAAAATAATTTTTAATTACTCCACAAAAAGAAACTGGAATTTTTGAGTGAGGCAGTGTAATTGGGCGAGGCGTTGTTCCTATCAGACAGCCGTTGGTATTAGTACCTACAAAAATAACATTATCCTGATTCCGAAGTGTCGCAATCAGACTCTCGCCGGCAGATGCAACAGATGAATCAGTTAAAGCAAACAGTAAATGATTATTGGGAACCCTTTTAAATTGTTGTTTTGAAATCTTCCAAAAATTTTGTCCATATTTGTAAATATACATATTATTATCTATATAGTCTTTCTTTATATCCGGTGAAATACCTTGGCGATTCTTGGCATCCTGTGCCATCAAATAGCATCCGGATCTTGTAGCTAACCATATAGACGATTTACCATCCGCATACGTCACAAGAGCGGCATTATACTTTTGTAACCATTGCTGCACATAATAAGGCCATTCTCCTTTATTACCACGCAAGTCGAGAACGGCTACCGGGCTGTTCTTAATCTCTTCCCCAGTATTTAGAAAGCTTTCATCTGCCTTTTGATCTTCAAAGGAGCGTATGGAAACGATAGGGATGTTGTTTACTTTTTCATTAGAGAAAAGCTTCCGGGAGTTATATGTTTTTGAATTTGATTTCTCAAGAACGACTTTTTCTACTGTGCCATCTTCATAAGAAATATTTACGTTTTCAGACTGCCTTGTTGATAAATCGGATATGCAATAAACAAGATTCCCATCAGAATCAATGGATAATTTCATCCAATTCTCTGAAGGTGTGCTATTGATCGAAATGATTTTATTATGTTTTTTATTTTGTTGATAATATGCATCTTGTTCTTTCACGAATTCCCTGCCTTTTAGGAACAAGGTATTATTTACAATGAGCGGGCAATAGCGGCCGATATAAAAATGCCCATCCTGAATAAATTGATAATTTTTGTCAAGTATTCCGTCCAATGCAATCGCTCTCATTGGCGATCCTGTTTCATCAATTTGCTGCATAGCTTGTGTATATGCTTTGTCAAAAGCAGCTTTACCAAAGATACCGTAACCGGCATAACAATAACACAAACTTCTTGAAAACAAGTCTAAATCATTTTTAGCTTCTTCCTTTGTAATGATACCACCCTCTTGATATGATGCTGGACTTTCAAGTTGATCTAATTCATCTTGTGTAAAACCAAGGTTATCAGGTATATCATGTTTAATATACGCCAAGTCTTCCCCTTTTTCTAACGTCTGAGCGGCATGAACATTATTGATGTCGCTCAAAACAGTTTGAAAAGATAAATTATGGGGTTGATTACAAAAATTAATAACGACGAATAAAACAATTGCCCCACTTAGGATAGTTATACATAAATAAAGTGATTTCTTTTTCAATTTCATCCCTGCTGTCTTTTTTGTTTAGACTCTTTTAGAACCTGTCGCAGCTTCCTACAAATACGAAACCCGGAGAATATTTCTATTATATTATTATAATAGCGCTATATTCCCATAAAACAACTAAAAATTAATATTTAATTAAAGATATCCAAATATTCAAGAATCAATGCCGCCGGTGGCGTTGATCAGCATGGTATGGTTGTCCGACGTATCAATGCGGGTACTAACATACCCCGAGCGGCCGAGGTAGCCTAAAACGGTTGCACCTTCAAGTTGTGGCAAGCTTTTTCCTATGCGCCATTTCTTCGGCTCAAATGGAATAAATTAATAGGTTTCATTAATCTCCTGTTGTGTCGCCCAACGTGCGTTGCCGTATTGACCGTCCCCGACTGTTCTGGATTTGATATTGAGGTTTCCCCTCCAGGCGTCTACGATGAAAATGATAACAATTGCGCCCACAGAGCACATGGCAATGACTCCTGCTACTGTACTTGACATGATTTATTCCTCCTTAAAAATGGTATTAAAAAAGCACACTTTCTAAATTGAAAGTGTGCTGGATATTTAGATTTACCTTTGTTATAAATCTTGCAATAATGGTTTGTTCTATAACCGTTATGTTGGTTGACTAAAATGCTTTTGGGGTCTAATAAAAAATCGCTATCTTGAATCGTCTATTACTGATCTTATACGAAGTTCAGATTATGTTCTGAGTTCCATGTAATAAACCAACTGGAAAGTGAGATTTATAAACACTAATATATTTTAATCAGAACCTCCATCGAAGGCATATAAATCTTCGATAGAGAAAACCGTTTTTATCACTTCAGACAGACTTGCACTGTCATGTGGTTAATAATCTGGACAAGCGATCCGCAAAAATATTTTTTTCCCGAAGAATCCGTAAAGACTGCATTTGTTTTTTATATGATAGGAAATCTTACAAAGCCACTTATAGTTCATAATTTTAGCCATTACACGTGTCAGCCTGAACTTCATATTATTGCTATAACCCACCGCTAAACTCGAGCTGAACGTCTGCATATATTTGTAATATTAGGTTTATTGTAGATCTATATTTCGACAAAATCAATATATAATTTACCAGAACAATGCCCCCTAACCTAAATAGTTAGAGGGTTGTTGTTATTATGAGTAAATACTTAAGCACAAATTTCACCCGCTTTAGGAGAACCTCCATTGTGCTCATTTTATGAAGCAATCTAAGGATTCATAGGATGTATGATAATAGATATGCTCGTTTCTTAAACCCATTTTCTTGAATTGACTCACTTAGATATTTTGCAATGCTGAATATGATTAAAACAATACTTGCAAAGCTATGAAAATATTAAAAACAATAATACAACTCTAAGATTTCATTTCTAGATCCTCTTCCCTTGTCAGCTAAATAAAGCTTTTTGCTCTCTTATCCTTTGACCGCCTGGATTTTAAAGCCGTGTTGGAATTCTTCGCAAAAAGCGAGATTCCAATTTCTCCCTTTCGTCAATAGACACACGCCGGAATGGTGCGAGGTCGAAAATTTGATGTCTGTTGGCGAGTAAAAAAGAAGTGATATGCTTTTCTGTCAGCTCTATGTTGTAATTTTTTACTTGACATTCTAAAATTATTATGTTACAGTCTAAATAGTTAGCCGGCTAATTATTATAAAGGAGATTATTTATGGATAACTTTACTTTTGTTGATCGTCCTGATAATCTGCGTTTGCAGTTAATGAAAGATGTTTATTCGGAATTAAATTCAGATATTGTCAAATTATTCATTGATTTTCAATGGACATATCGTAATATGCAAAAACAATATGATTATGTCCTTGATGAGAACGGTCTAAGTGAATCAAGATTTATTATTTTGATGTTTTTATTTCATGCTCCAAACCAAACATTGTTGCCTTCAGTTATTTCTGAAAAATTGGGAGCTACTCGTGCAACAGTTAGTAAATTATTAAAAGCAATGGAAATGAAAGGTTGGATTTTAAAAAGTACCTCCACTACAGATAAACGTTCATTATCTGTCCAACTTACTGAAACAGGAGATCATGTTTTAGAGGAATTTTTACCTAAAAACTTTAGTATCGTTAACAACTTGTTAGGTATACTATCTAGTGAAGAAATTCAGCAACTCTCAAATATATTAGGAAAAATTAATGATAGCACTCAAAAATATACCCAAGAAATGGAGAAATAAAAGATGCAAACAAAAAAAATTGAATTATTGGAAACATACCTTAGCTTATATATAAATCATTTTACTGTGTTAGAAAACATTGAAAAAGAAGATTCGCCATATGTCATATTAGACGTTCGCAACGCTCCGTCACAGGTAAAAAAAGACCAAATAAAAGGCGCTATTGCAATGCCTGCAAAAGAATTAGGAAACCATTTAGATGAATTAGATAAAAGCAAAACATATGTAGTATATGACTGGACTGGTGGTACCACGCTTGGAAAAACAGCATTACTTACTTTATTATCAGAAGGTTTTGAAGCTTATGAGCTTGCGGGTGCACTTGAGGGTTGGAAAGGAATGAATCTTCCTATTGAAACATTAGAATAAGAATAAAGGTAAGCGTCAAGAGTCCATAAACGCAAAATCGCTGAGTCTGGTAAAAGTCAGATCTCAGCGATTTTATTCTAACAAGACAGCCTAAGAATTACGAATGCTTCCGGGCAAAGATCTTGCTTTCAGCCGTTTTCAATACTATTTATTCCGCTTACATTAACTTGTTGTAGTTTGGGGGATTAATATCAAACATAATCCTGCTAATAAAAGTCAAGAAATATTTTTAAAGATATGTGATATAGTTAATGACTTAAAATAAGTATAGCAAAGCTAAACATCTATATCAATAGATGCCCTGTAAAATAATAGGAATTGTTTTAGCGATACAATTCTTTTACTCTGGCATAATAAATCCTCAGAAATTT
>DAMDEB010000084.1:10785-13004 GCA_032090075.1 Caproiciproducens sp. | reverse complement strand
AATTTGCAGATTTTTTCTTTGACGGACTAATTGCAGATTGGTTTATGCAATCAAAAATCAATGAATCTCAGGAAAGCGTTTCAAACGTGCAAAGTCAGGTTTTGAACATTGTTGGCAAGCTCAGACAGATGGAATCCCAGTCGAATACCAATAGTGAAAACTTGGAAAAAGAAATCAAGCATCTTATTCTAACAGCATAATTATTTTGCTGTTTAAAAGTATATTGATAATTACTGAATACAGGAGGATTAACACATGAATTCATTAAGCGAACCGGTGGTTTCAATCAAAGATTTGAGAATGAACTACGGTGAAAAGCAGGTTTTGAATGGAATTAATCTTGAGATACACGGTGGGCAGATTATTGGCTACATAGGGCCAAACGGAGCCGGCAAAAGCACAACCGTAAAAATCCTGCTTGGCATCTTGGAAGGGTTTCGAGGTGAAGTTAAGGTGTTTGGCGAAGATATCTCGACAGGAAGCATTGAATATAAGAAAAGAATTGGTTACGTTCCTGAAACTGCAGAGATGTATGACAACCTTACTGCACAGGAGTACCTGACTTTTATTGGAGAAATATATGGTATGGATTTTGAATCCGTTGACAGCAAAGCTCAAAAGCTGATATCGCTGTTTGGCATTGGGGAGGCTTACACCGCCAGAATTTCTTCGTTTTCAAAAGGCATGAAACAAAAAGTGCTTATTATCGCAAGCCTTCTGCATAATCCCGATATTCTATTTTTTGATGAACCTTTAAGCGGATTGGACGCAAACAGTGTAATGGTTTTTAAAGAGATTATTACAGAGCTTGCCGCGGAAGGAAAAACAATTTTCTATTCCTCACATATTATGGAAGTTGTCGAAAAAATCAGTGACCGGATTATACTGATTAATGCCGGTCAGATTGTTGCCGATGGCACGTTTTCCGAACTGCAGGAAAAATGCAGTGAGGGTTCACTCGAGGACATCTTCAACCAGCTGACCGGATTTAATCAGTATAAGGAAATCGCACGTTCATTTATTTCCATCTTGAAAGAGGGATAATATGAAAGATTTTTTTATTTTAAAATTACTTGATAAAGGTAGTTCTATCTTTAAATCCTTTGGAATCGACTATCCTATGATGAGGAAAATTTTACAGATTAAATTTGTGATGGATGAACGAAGAGTTCCCACCATCATGATGAATGGGAAAAATTCTGAATTAAAAAATTCTTTTCGGTCATCGTTATTCCTTTACGCGTTCATGGGCCTCTTTATCGGGATATTTATGTTCCCGTCCTTTCCCTTATTCCTTAAAATGAACATCGTAATCGGCATGCTGATTTTTATGGTTATGACAACCATGATTTCAGATTTTTCATCTGTGCTTCTGGATGTGAATGACAAAAATATTCTCTTGCCAAGACCGATCGATACCCGAACATTAAATGCAGCAAAGCTAATTCATATTGTTGTTTATCTGTTTAAAATAACAATTGCCATATCAGGGGGTTCCCTAATTTTTGGATTAATACGGTATGGGTTTTGGTTTTTCCTCTTGTTCTTATTTGAGATTGCACTGATCTGCGGCTTCGTGATTTTATTTACATCCCTTTTCTACTATGCAATCCTTACACTTTTCAGCGGAGAAAAGTTAAAGGACATTATCAACTATTTTCAGATTGCTCTGACCATTTTCATGACCGTAATGTACCAGTTTGTCGGAAGAATATTCAATGTTTCAAATATGAATATGAGCCTTACTCCCCAATGGTGGAACTTTTTGCTGCCGTCAGCATGGTTTTCCGCTCCTTTCAGCCTTTTGGTCGATCATGATTTTAGCCGATATTATATTCTGCTGAGCCTTGTTGGAATCATTGTTCCCATCATTACTATGACTCTATATATTAAGGTTGTTTCGCCCCATTTTGAAAGAAATCTTCAGAAACTGAACGGCAGCTCCGAAAAATATGAAATGAAGATAAAAACGCTCCAGCAGAGTATCTCCAACATCATCTGCTTTAATCGGCTGGAAAAAGTCTTTTTCAGATTTACGCAGCAAATGCTGAGCAATGAAAGAAAATTGAAACTCAAGTTATATCCAAGTCTTGCTTTTTCGGTAATAATGCCATTTATTTTTTTTCTAAGCTTCTTCGGAAGGGAGCCGTTATCGGCAGATACATTGTCACAGATAACGCACGGAAAGTATTATTTGTATATGTATTTATCAGTAGCCT
>DAMDEB010000084.1:9613-10775 GCA_032090075.1 Caproiciproducens sp. | reverse complement strand
TCATTATTTTTGGGCTGAGAATTGTTCCTGACCTATTCTTAATTTTTATTAATTTAATGGTATTAATGCTTACAACCTTGCGTTTCTCAAAGAAGGAATTGCCTTTTTACAAGGACTTTCAATATGCTCAAAACAGCAATAACACGGGGATTGTATTCCTCACGTTTGGATTGTGTGGCATTTGCGCGGCTCTGCACTATGCTCTTTTAAGTTTAGTCCCTCTTGGCATCCCAATCAATATCGCTGCATCGCTGATAATTGCAATCATTTTGTGGCATTTCAGTTTTAAAATTTCATGGGAGGATATTGCTAAAGACGCTCAATAAGAGACGTATAACCACTTAGTTTTACTGATAATACTGGTTTTTCTGTTGAGTGTGAGTCTCCTGTGAAAACACTATCCGTAAATTGACTATGCATCGGAATATATTTCATTTCATATAGCCACCTTGCATAGGAGCGACCGCTAATGATTTTCGTTCGCCCTTTACCCTGATAATGTTAAGTGTCGATTTTGTATGTCAAGTTCGATCAAATTATCTTGTTCTACGAATGCGATTGACCCTCCCTGAGCGGTCTCCGGTGAGACATGGCCAATAATCTGTCGAAGAAACGACTGCAGATTGCCACTGTATACCAATATTTCGATCTAAGAGCTTTAATGTTTGTTTCAAAACTGTATTTTATAGCAAAAAATCAAGGCAGACAACACTTTTTGTGCTATTTGCCTTGATTTTTATTTTTAGGTGTTTTGCAACAACCACCTCAGAGCGTAGATAAAAAGGCACTTATGTATTGCGCACGGCGCCTTTTTGACTGTTGAGAAGAAACAATCAAATAAAATACGACCTTATCGTCCTATTTGTTCTCTTGCTTGCCTAAGAATTAATCACAATTTTAGTTCATTCCGAATTATTCTACTCAGACTCAGCATGTGCCGTGCATCTTTCACCAAATATTTTCGCTCCAACGCGACTCAGTTTAGTTGGCTGTTTATTGGAGTAGAAATTTCAGAGTAGAATCTTGAGCTCGCAGATAGAATTCGGCTCTACTTCGCAGGAAACATAACCATCCCGAATTGAAACAGGAGTGTTAACTTCTTTCTCAAATAAGTCTACAGATTTTGCCATACGAACCGGCTTATTAAAGTCTAAGGCCACTT
>DAMDEB010000084.1:8165-9603 GCA_032090075.1 Caproiciproducens sp. | reverse complement strand
CACTTTACCTATTACTCCTTTTACTTCATAAAGACGAACTATGATTCCACCATCTTCCGCGGGAAGAACGGAAGACAGAACCACAGTATCGGAGTGAAAAGAGAATAAGCTGTCCTGTAACGGAAGATTACCCTTGTGTGCATTCGACGACTGATAGAACATTGCATGATTGCATCTTTCTGAAAAATCTTTCGCCGCCTTTTCATCCACTTCGAAACTGCCTGTCCATAGGGTAACTTTCTGGATCCCGAGTTCCGGATACGGGTCAGGACCTGTAGAACTGTTAATCAAAGACAGACCAAGTGATTTGTTTAAGCCTCGATAGCCGTATTTGCTGTCACTTACAACAATGACACTGTCGCCTGAGGAATGAACGGCCACACCGTACTGAAGGGCCGGAACATCTGTCGTGCCCGCCTGACGCCGAATTGCTCCACCGGGAATATCATAAAGGAACTCATCTGTCTGGTAAGCTGTCGGAACTCTGTATTGCAGAAGAGGAACTGTTTCTTTCCCGGCTTCCTGCCAGTCAATATAAAGATCTGTCCGAAGTGCCGTCGCATGCCGATCCATGGTGTACGTTACTTCTATTTTTGAGCCTTTGATTACAAAATGTGCTTTCAGGCTTTGACGAAGCGGCCCGTCCGTAATCTTTTCAATTCTTACGCAGTTGTCGACCGGGATCTCTTTAAGGTAACGACCGATTTCCCATGCGCTGGAGGTTGCCGCTTCTGTCTCCACATAAACTAAGCCCGCCGATTCACCATCGGCAATGAGTTCCTCATTAGTCGCAGTACTGCGCAGCGAACAGACACGCCCCGAATCGGCCGCAACAGTCGCTTTTATCTTTTCGTTCTGCAGTACAAAGTTGTCAAAACGGCGCGCAATTCGTTCCGCGGATTGAAAATAGTTGCGATAATTTTCCGGGGAACCTTCAGAAAGAACTACCGTCGTATAGCCCATAGGCGGTACCTCCACATCGACCAGGACGCGGAAAAACATGTGATCCCAATATTTCTGGAGGGAAGCATCCAGCAACTGGTGGTCTACCGGGTTCTGCAGGTGATTGCGCACCTGCAAATAACGCAGATCTCCCATCCAGTCCCATACCGTTAATTCCACAACTTCACGACGCAGCTGCGGAAGCGTGTTAAAAATATGAAAAATACGAGTTTTTCCGGAGCCTCGTTCCGTACTGGGGACACCGATAAAGTTCTCCAGTCCGTAACCGGCCCCCGGCACCTTCAGACTGCGTGTCGTAAGCGTCTGTGTCGGCCAAAAGCGGAGAAGTGTCAATGTTTTGCGAAATCATCTGCATGGCATTCTGCATTTGTGAATTTGCCGTTGCAGAAGATGTTTGGTAAAGGCTCATCGCGTGCTCTTTGGTATCCTGAACACAGGAACCCGTCAAAATATCGTGAAAATGTGTAAACATGAC
>DAMDEB010000084.1:2129-8155 GCA_032090075.1 Caproiciproducens sp. | reverse complement strand
CATGACATCCTGCCATGCTTCTGTCATGTTTTTTTGCGCCAAAGAAAAACCTGCAGCCTGCCCGGCGATTACTGCGAAACGCTCCGTATCGCAAAGAGCCATCTCCACACGCTTGTTGCCGCGTTTGATTCTGCTTTGCGTCGTATAACAGCCCGGTGCAAAGTAGTTCAGTTCATGGTCAACCACCGGCAGTTTATTCCACACCGATTCCGCCTCAATGAAATACTCGCGAAGTGTTCCAAAACGGATTTCAGGATAGATTTTCCAGGTCATCATATCAAGCGCGCGTTCCACATCGCGCCGCGTCGGCCCGCCGCCGTGGTCTCCCACGCCATACACCACCAACCCCGTTTTTAAACCGGCACATTTACGGGAAACGTCAATCAGGCCCGCGCCAAGATGGGGCGTAATTGCGCTGTTGTACCAGTATGGTTCACGATAAGAGAGTATTTCCCTTCCCGACGGAGCCCGATACCGATATAGCACATAGTCTTCTTTTAGGCCACGGCAATGGTAAAAATACTTTACTCCACCAAATTGATCGATTTCCGGAATATTGGCGCTGTGTCCGAACGTATCCGGCGAAAAGTCAATTTCAAAATGCTGCGCCCCCCAGACCGTGCGCAGGTACTCCTGGGTATATTGAATGTGCCGCAGCAGAGATTCCGTGCTTGGCATATTCTTATCCGTTTCCACCCAGGAAGAAGCTGTCACTTCCCAGCGTCCCTCTGCAATTCTCTGCTTAATTTTTTCCATCATCTCAGGAGCATATTTTTCTATGATCTGATAAGTGCTTGCCTGTGACTGCGAAAAATAGAATTCGGGATATTGATCCATAATATTGAGAACGGAACGGAAAGTGGCGATTACAATTGCAACCGTTTCATTAAAGCCCCACATCCAGTTCATATCCATATGTGCGTGACCAACCAGGATCAAATGATATTCCTTTGCTGCCTCTTCAAGCGGCGCCATAATTTCTTCCGCTCTTTCGCAAGCTTGGTTCGTCAGAACGCCTTCTTTCTCCAAAGTGGAAAGAAGATAATCCAGTGCTTCTTCCAGTTCATCGGAAAAACGATCCCCACACTCTTGTGACAGATTCAGTGCAAATTCAAGCTCACTTAAAATTCGGATGTTTGCGCGGCTTGGATGTGTGATGTTAAGTTGTTCTTCTTTTGGCAGGCCGAACGTATCTTCAAAACCGTACTTTTCTCGATTGCCGCCAACCGATGTTTTCAGCTTGACAAATTTTTCTGTTAATTTCTTCATAATGATAAAACCTTTCTTTGGGTAGTGAATTTTGCCGCTAATTGTAACCTGGACAGTCCGGCAAGTCCAGGCATACCTGACACTTGCCGGACTGACAGGACACAATGATGGGATTTACCGTTTTTCTGTAACTGCTATATGGAAAGCAGTCTGCGTTCTATTACTGCTGCGCTTTGTAACGATCGTATTGTGTTTGCTTAATCTTAATATAATCATCGATGCCCATCTTTTGAAGCTGTTTTACATAAGCTTCCCAGTCGCTCGTAAAGTTCCACTTGCCAGTCACAAACTTCATGCGTGCTTCCTTGACATATGTATCCACATCCGTCTTAATGGCTGAAGTCTCATTGGCTTCCTCGGTTGTCGGCATCAGACCGGGCATCAGGTCTGCCTTGTACTTTTGAGAATCTGCCGTGTAACTTGAGAATTTTTCACCCTTATAGTCGGCTGCATCCTGCTTGCGGGCAGCTTCCATAGTAGTGCTGTCGTAAGATTTCCACGGGAAGTTGCCGCCGTAGACAAACAAGCCGTACTGCCACGCTCCCAACTGAGCGCCGCCTTTGTAGTTCATAACGCTGTCAGCATAACGGATTTTATTTGCGGAGTCAAGCGTGTACGTTTCGCCTTCTTTTCCATAGGCGGCAAAGTTCGAACCTTCGTCTCCATAAAAATAATCCGCCCATTTAATTAGAGTTTCCGGATCTTTGCAGGCTTTCGTAATCGTAAACGACGAAGCGCTGCGAACCGGGTAGTCGCACCAGGACTGAACCATATCGCCGTTCGGGCCCTTGAGTGCAGTAATTCCCACATAATCTTCCGATGCGTTGGAATACAGGAAGTCTGCATTACCCCAGCCGAACATACCGACCTGCTTTTTCACCTTACCGGCGGTGACCCAATCTTCGTATTCATATTTGCCAAATGTTTGCCGCTCTTGTCAATGTAATAATCCTCTGAAATCGGCTTGAATCCATTATTACCGATTCCATAACTGCCGCAGAGCATCTCATTCAGCATTCCAATTCCGTCCGGCTGCATATAAATGGGGCATCCATTCGGATTCTGCTTTTTGAAAGCCGCAAACGTCTTCGTCAGGTCATCGATGGTAGTCGGAGTCTGCAACGAAGCCGCCGTCAGCCAATTTTTATTCAGGTAGAAACGGGCGTTGGCCTGTGGAAGGTCCGTCATTACCCAGGGCATGGAGTAAATCCCGTTGTCCGGCATTGTAATCGAGGCCAGGCCGCCCTTCACGTCCTGCGTGAGCAGTTTTTTCAAATTCGGCGCGTCTTTATCAATGTATGGCTGAATGTTGGTAAAGAGGCCCTGACTGCCGTATTTGTTCAGCTCGTCATTGGTCCATGTTACGTGCCAGAACGCGTCCGGAAGTTCACCGGAGGACATAATTACATTTTTCCGGTCGTTCATTGCGCTTTCCGGAATTTCCGTCCAATTGATGTGAATTCCAGTCTTTTTCTCGTATTCCTTCCAAATCCACCAGTCCTTGACCGATGGGTTTGTGTCGCCGCCTGCAAGGCAAACAATATTAAATTCCTTTTTTTCTGCTGTCTGCGTGGAAGAAGTTCCAGAAGCAGAGCCGCTTGATTGCTGTTGGGATGAACCGCACCCGGTAAAAGCGGCCAGGCACATGGTGGCTGCCATTGTCATCGCAAGGACTCTCTTAAATCTAGTTTTCATTTTAATCTCCCTTTTCAAAATCTTTCTTACGAACGCAACATCTCAGTTACCCCAATGTATTCCAATATAGCCTCCTTTAAAAACTTTATTGTAACCTGTTCAAAATAAAAATCCCGCACAGGTTTCAACCTTTTACAGAGCCGACCATGATTCCCTTTGAAAAGAATTTTTGCGCAAATGGGTAAATGGCTAATATGGGTATGGTTGAAATTACAATGACGGCATATTTCAATCCCATACGGCTCATCATACGCTCCGCATAAGCAGCGTCGGTCACAACATTCAACATATTACCTGCCTGGTTTTGCAGAAGAATATCCCGTAAAATCAACTGCAGCGGATACATGGAACGTTTTGTAAGATACATCATTGCTGTAAAGTAGTCATTCCAGCGAGCGACCCCGTAATAAAGGGCGATGACAACAATAATGGGAGCTGACAAAGGCAGCACGATACGGATGAGAAAGCGAAAATTGGTGCAGCCGTCCACACTTGCTGCGTCTTCCAGTTCCTGAGGGATATTTGTTTGGAAATACGTCCTCATTACAATAATGTTAAACATACCGACAGCGCTCGGCAGAATCATTACCCAGAAATTATCAAGAAGGTTAAGCTTGGCGATCAGGATATATGTTGGCACAATTCCGCCGGAAAAGAACATGGTAAACGTAAACAACATCATCAAAAAGTTCTTTCCCTTAAGATTCTTTTTCGAAAGTGGATAGGCCGCACAAATATTCATGATCACGTTCACTAAGGTTCCCACAATGGTATAACACACCGAGTTGTACATCCCAGTCAAAAAATCGCCGTCACGAAACACCAGCTTATAGCTTTCCAGCGTGATTTTCGACGGCCAGATTAAAAAGGTTTTCTGATACAGTTCGGTCGGGTCGCTGAACGACGCAATAACAACTGTCCAGATTGGGAAGACAATCGTAAGCATAGTCAATGCAAGTATAAGAAGCGAAACGACATGGTAAATTTGGTCTCCAAGCGGATTGCGGATTGTTTTGTTCTTCTCCATTCTCGTATTCCTTTCTTTACCACAACGAAGTTTCAGTAAAATATTTTGCAAGTTTATTTGCAACGATTAAAATAATAAAGTTGATCAAATTGTTGAATAGCCCAACCATTGAACCAAAGCTATACTGTGCCTGCACTAAGCCAGATTTGTAAACATAAGTGGAAATCACTTCGGAAGCAGGCAGATTGGAGGTGCTTTGCAGTAAATATACCTTTTCATAGCCGATGTTTAGGACATTACCGATTGCCAAGATGGACAGAATGACGATTGTAGGTAAGATGGAAGGCAGAGTCACATACCAAATTTGTTTCATCCGGCTGGCACCATCCAGACGGGCCACCTCATACAGATCCTGCGAAACCCCCGCAATGGCCGCGGTATAAATGATAGAACTCCATCCGACCGACTGCCAGACACCGGACCATACATAAATATGGCTGAACGCATTCGGATCCGATAAAATATTACTGCTGTCGGTATAGCCGAAAAGCCGAAGGATCGCATCAATAAAGCCAGTCTGCGGGGTAAGGAACATTACCAACATGCTGCAGAGAACCACAGTGGAAATAAAGTTCGGCGCATACGAAAGGGTCTGTGCAACCACTTTCAGCTTTTTGCCCCGCATTTCGTCAAACAGCAGCGCCAAAATCAGCGGGGCGGGAATACTGACGACCAGGCTGTATAGGGATAGTGTCAAAGTGTTTTGTATTACCCTGCCAAAATAGAAGGAATTAAAAAAGCGCACCAAATGCTTAAGCCCAACCCATGGGCTGCCGCTTATTCCCAGCGCAGGGGAATAGTCCTTAAACGCAATTTGAAGGCCATACATTGGGCCATAACTAAATATCAGGAAATAGGCAATAACCGGAATCAATAGAAGATAAAGGTCGTAATTTCTTTTTAGCGATTTTTTCCAGTCTAAAACTTCTTTTCGACCCATCGCGCGAATCCGGTTTCCGCCCCCTCTTTTGGACGGAGCTCCATTATGTACAGTATCAGTATTCATCTTAATCTCCTTTTTACAGCTGGATTTCGCCCAAAACCGGTGGCCGTGCAATTAAAATTGGCCCTGCCAAGGTGGCTTGTTTTTATTATATCATCTCGCCTTTTATAGTCAATATAGCAACTACATATTAACAATAATCTTTTCTACATACCGATAATATTTTAGATATTAAGACGAATAAATTTAAGAATTAAAAAGAAATAGAATTAAAAATGCACTATTGTGTTTACTTTTTTAAAGAAATATTATATGATATAGGCAAATAAGACTAAGTATATAAAGATGGGTTATGATTGATATGTCATCATGTAATAATTCGCAAAAGCCTTTGTATGAGCTGATTCAAAGCGACATTATTGAAAAGATTCAAAAAGGGTTTTACAAGCCTGGAGACCGGGTCCCAAGCGAAAAAAACATTATGAAAGAATACAATGTCAGCAGAATCACCGCTACAAAAGCGCTTACCGAGCTTTCGCTGAACGGTTACGTTTACCGGGTCCAGGGAAAAGGCTCTTTTGCCAACCCGCTCGGAAATCAACTTCGCGCCAGCGAGTTGACCGCGAACTTTCAGCCGCCAAATGGAAACGGGCCGAAAAAAATTGCGCTGATTATCCCTGAATTTTACGATTACCATTCCGGTAATATTATCTCCAGCGTTATGAAGACGCTACAATACCCAGACTATTTCATCTGCACCGTACTGAACCTTAACAGTCTAATTGAGGAATATGCCCTGAGCTTTTTTCAAAAGAGTGGTTTTTCCGGCATGATTCTCTTCCCTTCTGGCTGCGAATTTTACAGTGAGATTATTTTGAAAATGCATCTGAACAAGTTCCCGCTTGTCCTTGTCGACCGGTCTTTCCCCGGGATTTACTGCAACAGCGTTACCTCGAACAACAAAGCGGGCACCGAAATGGCGACCAAACACCTTATTTCTTTAGGACACCGAAATATTGCTTTTATTGCGGATTCCACTTATAAAGAGCAAATCACTTCAGTTCGACACAGTGGTTATATTCAGACGATTCT
>DAMDEB010000084.1:0-2119 GCA_032090075.1 Caproiciproducens sp. | reverse complement strand
AATTAAAGGCCATTGACTACGAAAACTTTTCCCACGGCGACGCTTTTGGCAAAACACAGGAAGATTTTGTACAGAAGGTAAAAAGCGGCAATATCACGGCAATTATCGCTTCAAACAGCCATGTGGGCTTGGATGTTTATCGCCTATGCCAGAAAAACCTTATTCGTATTCCACAGGATTTGTCCGTGATCTGTTTTGATAATCCAAATTTTTACCAGCAGGAAAAGACTGATTTTTTCAGCTATGTGGACCAGGATTCCGCCGAAATCGGGCGTCAGGCCAGCCTCCTTCTGCAAAAATCTCTGGCGGGCAGCGGGATGGACGAGTGTTCCCAAATTGTACTGGAACCCAAGCTGGTCGTCAATCATTCAACCTGCCCCCCACAGCCTTTTTTTTAAATCGTTTTATATTTAGCCGCCCTACATTTTTTTGCGGCATCATGGATATTTGAGAGGAGACTTTCCACCATGCATACTTCCATTCCCAAGGTCCTTCTGGACCGTGCGGACTTGCTGACCGAATACTGTCAAAAAATATTCCCCTCCCTTGCGCCGCTGGCTGGGCCGTGCTTTCTCAGCACAATCGATACCACCATCCAAGTTTTGGACAGCCGTCACACTTTTGTTATCACAGGAGACATTCCCGCCATGTGGCTTCGAGATTCCGCCGCACAGGTAACCACCTATATTCCCTATGCAAAAGAGTCCGGCAGCCTGCGCAGCGTACTGGAAGGTGTGATTCAGGAGCAGGCTGAACTGGTCTGTATCGACCCTTACGCAAATGCTTTCAATTCTTCCTCCAATGGGCACGGTGCCAAAGACAACACCCTGCAAAACGACCGCGTCTGGGAACGCAAATATGAAGTGGATTCGCTCTGCGCGCCGATTTTCCTGGCACACCGTTTTTGGAAGGAAACCGGGTTCAGTACTACATTTTCCGAAGAATTTCACACGGCTTTACAAAAAATCGCTGCTGTGTTTGCATGCGAACAGAATCACAGCAATTCTCCATATTTTTTCGAACGGCCCGGCTGTCCTGCCGACACATTGCCCCGCGGCGGAAAAGGAGACCCGGTTGCGTTCACCGGCATGACATGGTCCGGTTTTCGTCCTTCCGATGACCGCTGTGCGTACGGGTACCTGGTGCCGGCCAATATGATGGCCTGCGTCGCCTTAGAAAAAGCGGCTGAAATTTCCGACTCCGTCTACCGCGATGCGGCGCTTTCCGCACAATGCCGGAGGATAAAAGAAGAAATTAACGCCGGAATTCAGCAGCACGCAATCGTCCGGCATAAAAAATTCGGTGAAATTTATGCCTATGAAACAGACGGCACGGGAAACTATCTTTTGATGGACGACGCAAATTCTCCCAGTCTGCTTGCGATGCCATACTTGGAATACTGCAGCGTTGATGACACTCTTTACCAGAATACAAGAAGATTTATTCTCTCCTCTGAGAACCCTTTTTATTATCAGGGCCGGTATGCCCACGGGATAGGCAGTCCGCATACAGAAAAAGGATACATCTGGCCAATCGCCCTTATTATGCAGGCCATCACTTCGCAAAATGAAGAGGAAATTTGCGGATGTCTCACGATGCTGGCGGAAACGCATGCTGGCACCAACCTGATGCATGAATCTTTTGATCCGAATGCACCGGAGCACTACTCCAGACCTTGGTTTGCATGGGCCAACACCCTGTTTGCCACTTTACTGGAAAAATTGATGGATGAGAATTTCAGTCCTTGTTCCCACCGAGATATTCCAAGAATTGTGCTCTGATGTTTTGAGGTATACTCACCAATATATATATGGTCTGTGAATACCTGAGTTTTACATAGCGTACGTCCAACATGTCAGAACCGCACCAGACAAAACATGGTTAATGTAAAACGCTTCAATTCCTTTATTATTTAACAAAGTCGCCAATGTGTGCCGCAGTTCAAGTTGATATCGGTTTTCATTAAAACAATAATGTCAAGATAAAATGGAAAAGTTTTTATTTTGTAAGTGAAATTTTCTTTTCCTGAATGCTTCTTAATAAACTGATCCAGGAATCTTTCTCAAAATAAAAATCAAGGCAAATAGCACAAAAAGTGTTGTCTGCCTTGATTTTTTGC
>DAMDEB010000083.1:1350-13179 GCA_032090075.1 Caproiciproducens sp. | reverse complement strand
ATTTCCCGCCGGAAGCAGCGTATCGAGTATGGCTGCCATTCCATTGACACTGCCGCCGGAATTGCTGCGCAAGTCGATCACAATGCCAACTGCGCCTGCCTTGATGCGCGCGGCAAGTGCGGTGTTAAACTGAGCTGCGTTTGTATCCGTAAATTCGGATATTTTAATGTAGGCCACGTTACCGTTAATCATAGAAGAGGTAAGTGTCTGCTCCGTATACTCCGCACGGGTGACGGTAACATTGATGTTCTCCGTCTTGGCTGCAGCCGCGCTTGCCGTACTCGATGTACTCGCAGCACCTGCCGTACCGGATTTACGCAGAATTGCAAACTTCACCTTTGACCCAGCGATTCCATTGAGTTTATTGAGCGCGTCACCGTAAGTAATACGCACAATTTCCTTGTCGTCCATACCGACGATGGTGTCGCCCTTCCTGATTCCGCTTTTTTCGGCCGGAGAGTTCGGCATAACCTCGATAACCTCCATATTGCCGTCACTGTCCATGACCGTTTTGATTCCAACGCCGATATTCTTTTCATTGTTACCGTTCAAGTACGCTTTATACTTTTCGGCCGTCAGATATTTTGCCTGCAAATCGCCCAGTCCGGCTACGTACCCCGCACTGATGGCATCATTTAAATTGGCTTCATTGATCGTGCCAATGTAGTCGTGCCTTGCTTTTTGATCAATTTCCGTCAGTTTCGTGTACATTGCCTGGCGTTCGTTTACATCCGCCACCTTGGAGTTGAAACTGTTCATGGCGTAAACATAAGTGAGTGACACTGTGATTGCTGCGGTGATGGCAATTAAGGTAATCATCGCGCCCCAAGATAGCTTTTTGCTCATATTGAATCCATCATTCCTTATTGTTGGTTTTCATACTACTCTTCACTTAAAATAAGCGCAAAACCCGACGCGCTTTATGCTGTAAAAATGTAATTTTACATTTTTAATAAATTTTGGAATTATCATCTGCTGAACCAATTCATCGGATTCTTGGCAACGCCGTTTACACGGATTTCAAAGTGCAGATGGGGTCCTGTGGAATCGCCGGTACTGCCGACATAAGCAATGACCTGCCCTTTTTTCACAATGGTGCCCGCGCTGACAACAACACTGCTGCAATGCCCGTAAAGCGTGGAATATCCGCCGCCATGGTCAATTGCAACCCGCCGTAACCGGTACCATAGTTGCCCCAGCCACCCTGAATGACTCTTCCGGAATCCGCCGCGACAATCGGTTTGCCGTAAACACCGGCGGCGGAAATGTCAATTCCTTTGTGGAATCCGCCCGAACGCGCGCCGTAGCCGCTGGAAATTCTGTTAACGCCCGGCACAGGCCATGCAAAGTTACCCGTGCTTGTGTAACCGCCGCTGCCGCCGCCGTTATTATGATTTTTCGCCTGTTCGATGTAGTAATTCTTGTACCACTGGTCAATTGCGGCGTCAGCCTTTGCTCGCGCTGCGGCGAGCTTGGCGCTTTCTGCCTTTGCCGAGGATTCGTTCGCGGCAATATCCGCGATCACCGCCTGGGTTTCGTTCACCAATGCGGTTAATACCTTCTGCTGCGTGTCAAGCGTAACCTTTGCGGTTGCAACCGCCGCGCGGTTATTTTCGATTTCAGCCTTTTGTGTTTTAATGCTTTCCATATCCGCTTTCAGCGTATTAATTAAGTCCGTATCATGCGTTGTAATCGCTTTGATGGCTTCGGTTTTATCCGCCAGATCAATTACACTTTTTGCATTTAAAATAATTTCGAGATTGGATGCCTCACCGGTTAAGTACAGTGCGTGAAGTCTTTCCTTCAACAGCTCGTAGTTCGTCTGAATGTTGGCCTGTTTGCCGGCAATCTGCGACTGCTTCTGGTTAATGTCATCGTCGAGCGCAGCAATCTGTTGATTCGTAACATCAATTTGGCTCTGTACGGTACTCACTTGTGAGTCGAGGACGCTTTTATACGCCTGTTTATTTGCCTTGTCCGCTTTCAGCGTTTTCAGCTTTGAGGCTACCTCGGTTTGCTTTTTCTTCAAATCAGTCTGCTCTCTTTGCAGCTGGGACAAGGTTTTTGCAGAAGCGGGTACAGTAAATTGAGGCGCAAAAAGCAGCGCGAACGCTAAAACAACAGCAAGTGTACATTTTAAGAATCTTTTACCACCCAACGATATCCCCTCCCTCTTGTTTTAAATATCTACCAATTGAAATTGCGCCGCCCAAGGCACCGAACACGGTACCAATCAGCATAAACAGAGCCGTAATGCTCAACGTCATAGAACTGATATCGATCGGCGTAAAGAACGTAATTGTCGTAATCGCCAATATGATTTTGCTGTATAAAAAGTACAGCAGTAAACTCGAAATCGCGCCTGAGAACAGCCCGATGATGATTCCCTCCACGATAAACGGAACCCGGACAAACCAGTTTGTCGCGCCCACCGATTTCATAATGCTGATTTCCATACGTCGGGAGAACATGGTGACGCGAATGGTATTAGAAATAATAAACAGCGATACCAAACTGAGCAGCAGAATAATCCACAGACCCGCCGTTGTAATCAGCTTGTCAAAGCTGGTCAGCTTTGATGCAATTTCGGAGTAATCATTTATTTTTTCAACTCCGGCGATCTTTTTAATCTGAGCAGCCGTTTCTTTATATTTTGACAAATCCTTAAACGATACCTGAAAAGCATCCGGCAGCGGATTTTCTTTGCCGGTCATGCCTTGCAGCATCGTACCGTCCTTATCCCCTAAAATCTTCATATACTGCAAAATCGCATCGTCCTTGGGAACAAATTTGCAGGTGTCGATATTATCTATCTTTTTAATTTCCTCCCCGACCTTAATGGCCGACAAGGTGGGAAGGTTTTGCTTCATATATACTTTAACGGAGTTGTTTCCCTCAATCGTCTTCATCGCGGTATTGATATTGAGCGAAAACAGTACCGCAGCACCCGTCAGGAGTAAACAGGAAATCAGTACGCCAACAGAAGCGAATGACATGGTCCGGTTGTTCCAAATATTTTTGAATCCTTCTTTTATCAGGTAACCTGCACTTTTAAACATCGTCGTGCACCTCCTGTGCGGCGGAATCCGCCACAACTTGTCCATCGTTAATCTCAACTACCCTGCGATGGAAGTGCTTCACCAGCGAGTGTTCATGTGTGACCATTAAAATCGTGGTGCCCCGTCTGTTGATTTCATTTAATAAATCAACGATTTCAAACGACAGCGCCGGGTCAATGTTACCGGTAGGCTCATCGGCTATAATTAATTTCGGGTTATTAATCAGTGCCCTTGCAAGGCCCACCCTCTGCTGCTCGCCGCCTGAAAGCTCGCATGGATGGCATTTCGCCTTTTTCTGTAAATTGACAAGCCCAAGAATATACGGCACACGCTTACATATTTCCTTATTGGAAGCACCGACAATATGCATGGCAAACGCTACGTTTTCAAACACCGTCATATTATCAATCAGCCTGAAGTCCTGGAAAACAATGCCCATCGTGCGGCGTATGTACGGCACCTCGTGCCTTCTTAAATCGGAAAGCTTGTGTCCGTCGACAGTAACCTCTCCTTCGTTCGGCTTTTCCTCACACATAATCAATTTTAGAAAAGTGCTTTTGCCCGCACCGGACGAACCGACGATAAAAACGAACTCGCCTTTGTCCACGTTCAAATTCACATTTTTAAGTGCTTTCGTACCATTTGCATATGTTTTACTTACATTCTGAAATTCTATCAATATAATCGCTCCATTAATTTTGTTAAAAGGCCATACCGATTTTTTATTAAAAAGCGATGATATTTTCTTCCTTGATTCCCGCTTTTTAAACAAAAAACAGCATAATTGTACAGAGTTCCGCTGGAATAAACCAAAACCCATTGGCATGTTTACATAATACCAATGGGTGTTCAATTTATTATTCTAAATTAGAATTAATTTGTAATTATTTTGTAACATTTTACTTTTTTTGATTCTTTTGTCAAAATTTAACAGGATTCGATGACAGATATTTCTTCACCATCAGCGCCACTTTAAAGACAATAGCGTCTTCAAATTCACGCAGGTCGAGTCCGGTAATTTTTTTAATTTTTTCCAGTCGGTAAACAAGGGTATTCCTGTGAACAAACAGCTTGCGGGAAGTTTCGGAAACATTCAGATTATTCTCAAAGAAGCGCTGAATTGTAAATAGAGTCTCGTGGTCAAGGGATTCAATGGAGCCGCGCTTAAAGACTTCTTTTAAAAACATGTCGCACAGTGTGGTCGGCAGCTGATAAATCAGGCGCGCTATGCCAAGGTTGTCGTAGCTGACAATCGGTTTTTCGGTATCAAATACCTTTCCGACTTCCAATGCCACTTGAGCCTCTTTAAAGGAACGTGCCAAATCCTTAATGCCGGTAACGGTCGTACCGATGCTGACAACACAGTGGGTATAAAATTCACTCGACAGCGTGTCCACAATTGAAGCGGCAAGCTTTTCAAGATCTTTTGGCTCGATGCTTGCGCGGATTTCTTTCACAAGAGCAATGTCGGTCTCATTAATATTAATGATAAAGTCCTTGTTTTTGTCAGGGAACAGGTTCTGTACCACATCGTAAGCCGAGATATCGGACTTGCTGGTGATTTTAATGAGCATGCATACACGGCTCACATCCGCATTAAAATGAAGTTCGCGTGCCTTCAGATAAATGTCGCCCGGCAGGATGTTATCAAGAATAACATTTTTGATAAAATTGCTGCGGTCGTATTTTTCATCATAGTATTGCTTAATGCTGTTCAGCGAAACTGCAAGAAGCGAAGCGTAACGGCCGGCTTCCGGGTCGTTTCCTGAAACGAAAACGGCATACTCCGGGCGCGGACGGCTGCCAAAAGATTTATAAGTGTAGCCATTCACCACAAAATTTCCCGGTGTCGCTAAAATCTCCGCCGTAATGTTGTCGTTCACCTCACCGATTCGGCCAAGCTCACTGCATGCTATAATCACTGAGGTTTCATCGATAACGCCGATTGTTCTGTCAATCGCATCACGCATTTGATGGATAACCCCTTGGAATAATCTGTTTGACATAGCTCTCCCTCACTTTATATAATTTGTATAATCTTTAAGAGTAATCAGAATATGCTACATACATTTTACATAAAATCCAATCAATTATCAACCTCGAATTGAAGATTAATGTAAAAAAATATTGATAATATCTACTTTTCACAAAAAATTTACATTTAAACGTCCTTTGAGCCGGTTTTTAGACGACATTCAACGTGTTTTCCGCCGGGGTTCGGATGAAAAAGAGCCGCACCCAAAAGGCACGGCTCAAAATATCGGAGGTAAGTATTAGTTAAGAATTGTTTTTTCGGTCTCTTTATCAAACAGATGCAGCTTGGAGAGATCCAAAGCAACCTTAATTTTGTCGCCTGTTTTTGCCGTTGTTGTCGGCTCAACACGCGCTGTGACAGGGTTGCCTTCAACACTGAGGTAAAGGTAAGTTTCGGCGCCCATCAGCTCCGTCACTTCAACGTCGGCTTCTACGATGCCGTCGGTAGCCTTTGCCAAGAATTCCGGCTCATCATGAACATCTTCCGGACGAATGCCCAGAACGACTTCTTTGCCGACATAATCCTTAACTGCGCTGTCCTTACTCTTCTGTGCCGGAATACCAATTTCGTGCTTGCCGAACTTAAGGGTAAAGCCGTCACCCTTTTGGCCGACTGTTGCATCAATAAAGTTCATTTGAGGGGAACCCATGAAGCCCGCGACAAATTCGTTTACCGGGAGGTCATAAAGATTTTGCGGTGTATCAACCTGCTGTACAAAACCGTCCTTCATGACAACGATGCGATCGCCCATTGTCATAGCCTCGGTCTGATCATGTGTAACATAGATGAAGGTTGTGCCGAGTCTCTTATGCAGTTTGGAAATTACGGTTCTTGTCTGTGCGCGCAGCTTTGCATCCAAATTGGAAAGAGGTTCGTCCAAAAGGAAGACCTTCGGGTCACGAACGATTGCGCGGCCCAAGGCAACACGCTGACGCTGGCCACCGGACAGAGCCTTCGGCTTTCTGTCAAGCAAATAAGAAATATCAAGATATGTGGCGGCTTCTTCGACGCGGCGCTTAATCTCATCCTTTGGTACCTTGCGCAGCTTAAGTCCAAAAGCCATATTATCAAATACTGTCATGTGCGGGTACAATGCGTAGTTCTGGAACACCATTGCGATATCGCGGTCTTTCGGGGCGATGTCGTTTGCAAGCTTGTCGCCGATGTAAAGCTCACCCTTGCTGATTTCTTCCAAACCTGCGATCATTCTCAGTGTAGTGGATTTACCACAGCCTGAAGGGCCAACAAGAATAATAAATTCCTTATCGGCAATTTCAAGGCTGAAGTCTGAAACTGCAGTTACCCCACCATCATATACTTTGTAGATGTTTTTCAATGTTACATTTGCCATTATAATCCTCCTGAATCATTACTGTTGATTTCTGTCGGAGTCCAATATAAGGACGCTCCTGTTTTTCATAAACCAATGATAACAGATGCGTTCATCTATTAACAGCCCCTTTTTGCCCAAACTTTAATCTCCGACTTTATGAAAATCCGATAAAACACAAAAACAGCACTAAAATTTAGTACACATTTTATACTTCCATCAACCAAAAATAGCGTCGATTTCCGCCTCAGTCAATTCTCGTGCTTCACCCAGTGCAAGTGTTTCATCGAGACGAAGTTCCCCGATTTGTACCCGTTTTAGTTTCAAAACCTCATTATTTAAGGCCAAAAACATACGTTTGACCTGATGAAATTTCCCTTCGCGAATTTTAACGAGCACAAGTGGATTTTCACCCTCTGTTAGAACCTTTAGTTCCGCGGGAAGACAGGTCATGTCATTGAGCACCACTCCCTTTTCAAACTTCTTAATATCCCCTGCCGTAACCGGCGCTGCCAGGACTGCTTCATACCGTTTGAACACATGGCTTTTCGGTGCAAGCATCCTGTGTGCGAACACGCCGTCGTCGGTAATAATCAACAGCCCTTCGGTGTCCTTGTCCAGCCGGCCGGCCGGAAACAAACCGCGCCGTTTCAGCGAGGGCTGCAGCAAATCCACCACTGTCTGCGCGCGTGTATCCCTTGCTGCGGAGAGCACGCCTGCCGGTTTGTTCATCATAAGGTAAATAAATTCTTTTATCATCAGACTCTCGCCGTTTACCGTTACCGCGTCCAACTGCGTGTCCACCTTAAAATCGGCTTTTTTCACCACGTTTCCATTCACTGCAACGGCGCCGCGACGAATCATCGTCCCGGCGTCCTTGCGGTTGCCTAAGTTTTGGGTAGCCAATATTTTATCAAGCCGTTCTCTGCTCATTGAGTTCACCGCCCCTATCAATATAACTGTATTCTAATCTATATAGATAGATAGGTCAATGTTTTTGAAAGACGTTTTCGGAAAATCATATTAATCGGTTGGCCACGCGTTGGCTGGAATAGCGGAAGAAGCCTTCGGTTTTGCCTCCGCTTCACTTGCGGGCGAAGAGGATTGGAGCACCTTCATACTGTAATCGCTGCTTTCCTGTTCGCCGGTGAACCCAGTCATAAAACCGTCCAGCGCAGCAGTACTCAAGTCGCCGCCGACTACTCTGTCATTGTACACCAGCAGAGTGGCACGTACCTCCGGAACCTGAGGGTAATTTGTCACCGCATAAATCCACTGTTTGCAGGTTTTTCCGGCATAGGGAGCAAGGTCAAGCCCCTGTTCTTTTTGTATATTGTTATAATTAATATATACGTCATCGAATTTCGCGGGAATCAGAACTTCCTTAATTTCAACCGGTTCAGCAGTCACCTTCCAGCCAAACTGATCGAGAAACGCAACGCGCTCCTCATTGGTAGCGGCGGAAAGGCTATATTTTATTCCTGCCGCCGACGCGATTGGCTTGGAGTTGTGCAGCTTTGTCAAAACAATTGCGGCGGTCACGATGAGCAAAAGCGCCGCCAAACCGATAAACATTTTTTTCCTACCGGCCTTTACCGAAAATACGAACATATCTCCGCCCCCTTGTAGAAATTAATATGCGCACGGGCGGTAAAAAATGCAAAAAAGCAGCCGCGTTTTCAGCGGCTGCTTTATCAACAGTAAAATTTATTCGGCTTCTTCCATGGCCTTTGCCTCATCAATAACCTTTTGGGCTACCTGCTGCGGAGCTTCGTCGTACCGACAGAAATCAAATGTAAACGAACCTCTACCCTGTGTTACCTGACGCACAAAAGTGCTGAAGTCATACATTTCAGCCATTGGAACTTCGGCTTCGACCATCTGTTTTCCTTCACCGCCCGGGTTCATTCCCAGCACACGGCCGCGGCGCTTGTTGACCTCGCCCATAATGTCGCCCATGTTGGCATCCGGCACCGTACATTTTAAGGTTCCAATCGGTTCGAGCAACGCCGGACTGGCAATCGGCATCCCGTTCTTATAAGCAATTGTTGCCGCCATTTTAAAGGACATCTCCGACGAATCCACCGGATGGTATGAGCCGTCGTAAAGAGTGGCGCGCAGTCCGACAACAGGGTACCCCGCAAGCGGGCCCTTGACGATGCATTCACGCAGACCCTTTTCAACCGCCGGGAAGAAGTTCTTCGGAACCGAGCCGCCCACGACGCGTTCGCCAAAGATTAGGCCGTCGCTTTCACAGGGCTCAAACTCAACCCAGATATCGCCGAACTGGCCGTGGCCGCCGGTCTGTTTTTTGTACCTGCCCTGTACCTGTACCTTTTTACGGATAGTTTCGCGGTATGGCACGCGCGGTTTTTGCAGCGTGACCTCCACCCCGAATTTATTTTTTAATTTAGAGATAATCACGTCCAGATGCTGTTCGCCCAAGCCGGAAAGAATCATCTGGTGCGTCTCCGCGTTGGTTGTAAACTGAATGGTGGGGTCCTCGTCCACCAAACGGAAAATACCCTGTGCAACCTTATCTTCCTCACCCTTGTTCTTTGGCGTCACTGCCATGGAAAGCGTGGGGGTGGGATACTGAATGCCGTCAAGCACGACCTTGCGTGCCGGCGAACAGAGTGTATCGCCCGTTCCGGTTCCGGCAAGCTTTAAAACCGCGCCGATGTCGCCCGCACCGATATAGGGGACATCCTCCTGTTTTTTACCGCGCATCATCACCGTTTTACCAATGCGTTCCATATTTCCCGTGCGCATATTTACCAATTGGGAATCGGTCGCAACTTTGCCGGAAATTACTTTCAGGTACGAAAGCTTGCCGATAAACGGGTCTGCAATCGTTTTAAATACAATTGCAGCGGTCGCGCCGTCCTCGTTCACCGAAAGCTCGACCGGATTTCCGTCCACATCCGCACCGATTTCGCCGCTTTTGTCCGCTGCCGGCGGAGCCAGCCAGGTAAGGCCGTCCAAGAACTGTTCCATCCCGCGCATCAGCAGAGCATCGCCGCAGAAAACAGGGCTGATTGTGCCGGACTTCACGCCCTTGCTCACGCCGACAATAACTTCTTCCGGCGTAAACTGCTCGCCTGCGAAATATTTTTCAAACATTTCATCGCTTGTTTCGGCGACCGCCTCATAAATGGCGGTGCGCAGCCCTTCAAGCCTTGTCCCCATGTCCGGCATCTTCACCTCGACCGGCTTGCCGTTTTGGTAATCATAGGCTTTATATTCCAGGATATTAACATATATATTGGCCTTTCCGTCCTCAATGAACGGCACTACTACCGGGCAGACGGACGGGCCGAAGCTCACTTTTAAATCCTCAAATACCTTATAAAAACGCGCGCTTTCATCACACAGACCGTTTACAAAAAATATTTTTGCAAGGCCGCGCGCATTTGCCGCGTCAACCGCTTTTTCTGTGCCGACAGCAACGCCGTTTTTGCCGGAAACCGCAATCAGAACGGAATCCGCCGCGCGCACCGCTTCGCACAAGCCGCCTTCAAAGTCAAACAGGCCCGGAGCATCTATCAGATTAATTTTATGATTTTTCCACTCAAGCGGAGCCACCGCGGTGGTCACGGTCGTTTTCCTCTTGATTTCTTCCGGGTCAAAATCACAAACAGTGGTACCTTCCCCGACTTTACCAAAACGGTCGGTCATGCCTGATAAGTAAAGCATCGCCTCCGCAATACTGGTTTTACCCGAACCGCCATGTCCCGCAATTGCAATGTTGAAAATGTTTTTAGCAAGAAACTGTTTCATTATAGATACTCCTTTCAGGAATTAATTAGTGTAACCATACAATTGTTCCAGCGAATTTACGATAATTATAGCGTATATTTACAATGATTACAATGCCAAATTACTAAAAAATGTATTTTATATTCCAATACTCGTCCTATCATTTTATTCATATTGCCCTAAAAAATATACATGGAAACGAAAAAAGGGCGGGGAATGAATTCCCCGCCCAAAATAGATATATTCAGTTTCTTTCGCTTATGCTTTGCCCGCGCAGCCGAGAACCGTGTTGATTTTATGCTCAACCATGTCTTTAATGGCAGTGCGCGCAGGGGCAAGGTATTGTCTTGGGTCAAAGTGGCTTGGGTTTTCAGCAAAATACTTGCGGATGCTCGCCGTCATGGCAAGACGCAGGTCGGAGTCAACGTTGATTTTGCAGACAGCCATCTTTGCGGCTTCGCGGAGCATTTCCTCCGGAATACCGATTGCGTCCGGCATAGAACCGCCGAATTGATTAATCTGACGTACAAACTCCGGAATAACGGAGGATGCACCGTGCAGAACAATCGGGAAGCCCGGCAGACGGTTGGAAACTTCTTTTAGAATGTCAAGACGAAGCTTCGGGTGCTGGCCCGGTTTGAACTTGTACGCGCCGTGGCTTGTACCGATTGCGATTGCAAGGGAGTCAACGCCTGTGCGTGTAACAAAATCCTGTACTTCTTCCGGGTCGGTAAACTGTGCTTTGTCGTCATCAACACTCACGTCGTCTTCCACGCCGGCCAGTTTGCCAAGCTCAGCTTCAACGGTTACATTGTATTTATGAGCGTACTCAACAACTCTGCGAGCCTCTTCCACATTTTCCTCGTAAGGCTTTGAAGAGCCGTCGAACATAACGGAAGTAAATCCGCCGTCGATGCAGTCCTTGCAAAGCTGATAGGACGGGCCGTGGTCAAGGTGCAAAGCAATCGGAATATCCGGGTTCTCTATCACAGCCGCCTCGACCAACTTGGTGAGGTATGTGTGGTTGGCATACTTGCGCGCGCCCGCGGAAACCTGAAGAATGACCGGAGCCTTCAGCTCCTGGCAAGCCTCGGTGATACCCTGAACAATTTCCATATTGTTCACGTTGAACGCGCCAATGGCATAGCCGCCGGCATATGCCTTTTTAAACATTTCAATCGTATTTACTAATGGCATTATGATTACCCCCTAATTTATTATTTGTACTTATTATAACGCATATAACGCAAAATTTAAAGTTTAATTTGTAACTTTTTTAACAAATCAAATTTAACAGATCGAATAAGCAGCATTTAACCCCCAAGCGTTATATCCTGTTCCTGATACCACTCGAGTGCGCTGTAAAATTGCTCAGGCTTAAAATCCGGCCAAAAATCATCGAGCACATAAAAATCCGCATAGATTGACTGTATCGGTAAGAACCCGCTTAACCTGCGTCTTCCTCCCCAGCGGATAATTAAATCCATTCTTGAAATCTCCGCCGATGCAATTCCTTTTACCAGGTTGCTGTCACTGATCGGACGATTGTTTTTGAAAGAGTAGTTCAAATCCCAGTTCCACCCGTAATTGACAAGAAAGTTAATCTTCATAAGCCCTTTTCCGAATTTTACTCTTTTGGAATACGG
>DAMDEB010000083.1:0-1340 GCA_032090075.1 Caproiciproducens sp. | reverse complement strand
CGGTAAAAGTTCAGACGGGAATAAAGGTGAATCCGTGTTGCCAACAATTAAAAGGTCGGCATCTTTATTTGCAAGAGCCTGCACCGCATCCACACAGGCTTTTTGAAACGCCTTTGTCTGTACGGACGGCCGCTTTGTGTTATCAATTGTAAAACCGTAAAAGGTCATCTCGTTAATCCCGAGCTCAAGGCACATTTTGTACAGCTCGAATCCCGGCTCTATGCCATATTCATAGCCGTCCTGCTTCTCATAGCCATTTTGGAGCGCCCATCTTCTGTTTCCGTCTGGAATAATTCCAATATGACGGGGTAATCTTTTAAAATTTGATTGATTCATTGTTATCTCCGCTTCAACAAAATACAAACGATTGTTATCATATCTTAATATCTTTATAAAAGAATAGTTTGTATTTTATCCGGTTCTTTATCCCTCGGTGCGGAACAGTTTTGGGTTGTTTCTGCTGTAATGAAAAATGTACTGCTGCGCAATTCCCGCGTACTGTCCAAAGCTTTCCGGCTCTTTGCCGGGGAACAGCGTCTGCATTGCGCGCTTCATCCACACGTCCATCGGGAACGCCTCCAGCCGGTGCAGCCCGTAAAGCAGCGTGCAGTCGGCCACCTTCGGCCCCACGCCGGTAATGGTCATCAGCCGGGCGCGCGCCTCGGGCAGCGGCGCGGTTTTCAAAGCCCCAAGGTCAACCTCGCCGCTTGCAACCTTTTGCGCCGCGCTGAGAATATATTTTGCACGGAAACCGCTGCGGATTTCCGCAAGGTCGTCCACTTTCAGCTCCGCTAATTTTTCTGGGGTTGGGAATGAGAAATATCCCCCGCCGATCTCCTCGCCGAACTGGGTGCAGAGCCTTGCGACAATTCCTTTAATCCGCGGAATGTTGTTGTTCTGCGAAATAATAAACGAGCAAAGCGCCTCCCAAGGTTCCTGATTTAAGATACGCATTCCGGGCGCGAATTTCGCCGCTTCGGCGAGCACCGTATCCCCTTCCGACAAATCCGTGCGGATTCTGCTGTAATTGAGCTGAACATCAAAATAGTTGCGCCAAAGTTCATCTTCCAGCACCTGAGCCCTGTTTTCTTCAGAAATATTTAAAACGCGGCTGAAAGCAACTCCCGTGTAGGAGCCGTCTTTCTGTCTTTCCCAGCGAAAGCACTGGCCACAGTCGAGCGTTTGTGCCAAATCGAAGTTTTCCGTTTGATTTTTCATACCCTTTGTTCTCCCTGTTCCTTGTCAAAAGCGCAGCTTTGCGCCTTTTGGCGTTTCCTTTGCCTGTTTTTATACTAAAATCCATTAAAAAGGTTGATCAACCTTTTTATAGCGCGAAGCGC
>DAMDEB010000082.1:7476-13273 GCA_032090075.1 Caproiciproducens sp. | reverse complement strand
ACCAAAGGTTTTTCATGTCCCTGGGATTCCGGTCAGGTGGGTTGGATTTACGCCGATGAGGAAGCAATCCAGAAAGAATACGGTGAGGTAACACCCGAAACCTTAAAAAAAGCCCAAATGGTGTTGCAGGGTGAGGTTGAAAATTACGACTACTACCTTACCGGTCAGTGTTATGGCTTTCAGCTTTTTGAGGGCGAGGAAGAAATTGATAGCTGCTGGGGCTTTCTCGGTGAGATTCGGGATGTGCAGGATGCTGTGAAGGACTATCTGCCCGATGAGTGCAAGGACATTGTGGAATCGCTGCAATTCCGCTATGACAATCCTGATATTGAGGATTATTTGGAGGAACTGCGGGAAACAGAAGAAACGGAGGATGAATATGAGCTTTGAGAAAGATAACCGCCCAATTTACATCTTATATGGCTGCAATGCCAGTAAAGAGCGGAGCAGTATGTGTTCGGTTGGGGCTTCTACTAACTTTGGAACCTTCTGTTCTATGATAGGCTCCAGTATTTTCAGAGGGGATATGGAGTATCAGGGAAAGAGTCGGCTGCCGGGATTCCGGCTCCTTCATCATGACTATCGAAACGGAAGCCTGCAATTCTCCAGCCTGAATTACGGTTATGTCGAGCGGATGGAGGATGGGAAGCTATGTGCGGGAACCCGAAGAATGGAGGATGAATATGATGAAAAAATTTGAAAATGTGGATGTGATAGACACCCTGCGGAAAATTATGCTTCACAACACACGGTACTATCAAACAGATTTTAATTATGATGTAAGGGAAATGACTGATGCCGCTGAATCCAATACCGCGAATCGGTCATTTTTATGGATGAGCCGCGACAGTGGAACGTGGTGCTTCCCCGAACGGGAGGTATATGTCAAAAATACGCACCCATATAACTCGTGGCAGTCTTACCGCAGCGACAAAAGCGTAAAAGCTTTTTGGATTGAGCTTGGTAAATCTGAAAACAAACAGGTTATGGGAACAGTTTTTGAAATTGATTACCCTAAACATGCAGATCAGGTTAAACAGAGCGCTCTTCAGCCGCAAAGCGTAGAACTTGTTTTCAAGAAACCTGCTGCTGTGCGGGTTTATGATTTTGAAGATTATGATACAAACTGGTATTCCATTCACAGCCAATATGGTGATGTTTTCAGCAAAAGACACCTTGTGGAAAACGAACATGCTCTGCAAGACAGCATTTATAACATTAAGGCCGCCTGTTTTGAAAAAACGCAGTCGATCAGCGTGGATGATTACGTCAGAGATATGGTGCGCGAGCACTTTCATAGTCGAGGATACACCGCCGAAGATATGGCTTATGTCATTCCTGATGAGGTTTACGAAGCTGTTCGGCGGGGTGTCCCAGCCTATGCGCTATACCCTGGCAATATCAGAGAAGAAATCATGTCCGTTGAAGAAGCTGACAAGCTTAACGGAAATGGAACTCTGTTCGGTATTCGGCATGAGGATAAAAAGCTGCTGGACTACCTTGTGCAGCACCCTGATACAGAAAGCGGTCTTTTTAACAGAAAAGAGCTTGAATTTATTTATCAAAAAGCGTTGTCCACAGGCATTTCAGATGTGGAGGATATGAGCGAAATCAAAGCGGCTGAGAGCATCGTGTATAAGCTTGGCACGGTGCTGGATTCCCAATGTATGAAGGATGAACAGCAGCATACGCTGGAACAGGACATGGAAACGGAACGATAAGGAGGATTTTGAATTATGAGAATCGATCACGAATTCGTGGAGCACATCAAACAGACGTATCCGAAAGGCACAAAAATTGAGCTTGACCGAATGGACGACCCGTACAGGGACATGCCGAAGGGACTTAAGGGTATCGTTTCAGAAGTTGACGATATTGGGCAAATCCATTGTATTTGGGAAAACGGCAGTACCCTTGCAATTATCTCCGGTGAAGATTCCTTTCATAAGGTCAAAGAACAGGAATTGGAACAGAATTTTGAACCGGAAGCAGATACCGAACTGGAACGGTGAGGTGACTGCCTATGCGCCGCAGTGATGTAACGTATTGCCATTTTACGGATGAGGAAATACAGAAAGCCAACAGCGTGAGTCTTTTGGAGCTTGCGAAGCAATATGGCTTTGAGCCGGAAAACGGCGGACGGAAAGCTGTTCATCTGAAAAACAGCGGCGGGCTGTATATTTTCCCGGAAACCAATCGCTTTTTCCATTGGACAGGTGAGAAAAAAGGAGGCCCCGTCGATTTTGTGATGGCACAAGAAAACCTTGCTTTTCCAGAGGCAGTTGCAAAATTGATTGGGGAGGACTTTGTAACCCCCATCCGTGATGTAAAGCCATATCAAAAGCCGCCGAAGGAACCTCTTGTTCTGCCCGAAAAAGCACAAAACTTCAAGCGCGCCTATTGGTATCTCATTTCCGTGCGCGGTATCGAGCCGGAGATCGTCAGCCACTTTATGAATCGGAAGATGATCTATCAGGAGGCCAAATATGGCAACTGCGTGTTTGTGGGATACGATACAGATGGCACGGCGAAATACTGTGCCCTGCGTTCCTCCAGTGAAAAAAGCAGCTTCAAAATGGATGCCGTGAATTCTGACAAAAGCTACCCCTTTTATCATGAAGGCAAAAGCGATTTGCTGATTGCCAGTGAAAGTCCTATCGACCTGATGAGCCATGCGTCACTTGCAAAGGTTTATTATGGCCTAGATTGGACACAGGATCACCGCATATCACTTGGCTGTCTGTGGAACGGCGCTCTGGAACGCTATTTGCAAAGTCACCCCGAAATCAAGCGAATTGTTTTTGCAGTGGATAATGACTACCTTTCCCGCAACAAGGATGGAGTGCTTACCAATTGGGGACAGCAGGCGGCCGCCAAATGGTGTCACAAGTATGGTGAGAAAGGCTATGAATGTGCCATCCACCGGCCCCACCTAAAAGATTTTAATAAGGATCTGACCGAAATGCGAAAAGGCAGAACGCCGGATGATTTAGACCATCAGAGAGAATCCGAACTTCAGGCCGAGTTTGAAAAGGATGCTGTAGAAGAACCGCCCGATGAACAGGAGGATGAATATGAGCATTAACGCATCCCCCTCTTTCATTTCTTTTTTCATCAGAACAGCCGACCCGTACCCAAATGACAGGACGAAGTCTGTCCTTTGCGGTAAGGCAGGAATAGCCGTCATACTGATGGCGTGATTACAGCTTGAAAGCAGAGCTTTCAACATGTTTTCTCAGGTATGATTTTGTATTCAGAGTATGATTTTTGTCATACGTCGAAAGGAGGGCTCATTTGAAAGAAGAATCTGTAAAAACGGAACGCAAAACGCTGCACTTGCCGGTAGATACCATAAAGGCACTGGAAAAGCTGGCAGCCAAGAACGGCACAGATTTATCCAAAGAAATCCGCCATGCCATTGACGCTTACCTTAATGTTGAGGTTACGGCTGACAATATAAATATGATAAACGGCGTGATTCATCAGGAACTTGAAATTCAGATTAAGGCTCTTGGCAACCGACTTGCTTCTATGCTCAACCGAAATACGATCATATCGGCGGCGGCCTATTATGCCAACATTGCTATCATTTCCGACCTGATAGATACCGACCGGTATTCGAGCTTTGAAAAAATCGAAAGTATAGCACGAAAAAAAGCCCTTGCCTATGCAAATACAAAAAATGCCGACGCCCTCAAAGTATTTTGTGATGATGCGGAAATGAAAAAGGCGGTCGTGGATTTAAAGGGAGGAACACCAAAACATGTCGATTTTGATGTATAAGCAGCGTTTTCGGAATCCCAACTACCGAAAGACACCAAAATGCAACTACGCCCATATCGGGTATATCGCTACCCGCCCCGGTGCTTCCAAAAACGAAGGTATGCGTCACGGACTGTTTGGTAAACTGTCACCTGGTTCGCTCACTGAATTTGAAACATGGCAGGAAGCCGCAAGAGAGGTTCGTGAGCTTTCTTATCGCAGGGCCAATATGTTTCGCGGAATCATTTCTTTTTCGCTGGAAACCGCCGCTGAGCTTGAACTTTGCGACCACAAGGCATGGGAGGAATATATGGAACGGCATATCATGACGCTTGCACAAAAAAACTGTATCCGTGCAGAAAATCTATCGTGGGTGGCCGCCAACCATAATGAACGAGGTCACCCGCATTTACATGTGGTGTTTTGGGATAAAAATCAGCGGGTAATCAAGAACTTTACCCCACCTCAAATTCCGAATAGCATCCGTATACAGCTTATCAAGGATACCTTTGCAGATAAGATTGAAGAATATTGCAGGCAAAAGGATAAAATAAAAGGCGACTTGCTTGCGGTTACCGATGAAGTGGTTTCCGAGTTTGATGAGTATATGAAAAAGCTTCATCCAAAGGAATACCGTCTCATTAAAGAGGAATTCGGACGAATTGATGATGATGAACTTGGCATTTCTCCCCTTGACAGTGTGGTTGGCAGTATGGATTTAGCACCGTATCTCAGACGTCTGTTTGAGCTGAAAAAACTAATGCCGAAGAAAGGCAGGCTTTATTATAAGTTGCTGCCCGAAGAAGTAAAAGCCAAGGTTGACGCCTTTGTTACGGAGCTTAAAGATTCCAATGAGTATATACGAAATCTTGTGAGCAATTACGCGGACAGCAAATGCCGCCTCGCCATGCTCTATGACAGCGATCCTGAAAATTTGGCGGCTCACAGGCAAAAAGCCATAGACGAGGCCGACAAGCTGATTGCCAATAAAATTCTTTGCGTTATCAAATCCATGGTAAATAAGGATAAGGAGCTTACAGGTTTTGAGTACACCGAAGCGCGAAAAGCCTGGTATACCGAGCAAATGATCTGTGAAATTCTTATGATGCTGGAACAAAATATTTTAAGTCTTGATATGGAATATGACGATACACAGAAAGCAATGGGTACAGAGCTTTCAAAGGAAGCCAAAAAAGAATGGTACTTGCGTCACAAGGATAAGGGTATGGAAGTTTAAGCTTCCATGCCCTTTATTTTATAAAAAATCGGATTGTCCTCCGGTTTGGAAAGAGTTGAAAAATGAATAACATAATGACCACTTATAAAAGAAACGGTATTCCAATTTTGATTCCGCAATGCCAATACGGTATTTCTATGAAACCGGAAGCATCGTACCAATTCCCAGAAGGACATCCTTGTCACGGCTGTCCTTACACACTGCAAACCAACGTACCTTCCTGCATGTTCCCCGAAAGAAAAGATGGCGGTTGTTTCTGGCACGACATCAACAAGCCTAGATAACTGTAAAGAATATTTTGACAAAAGTGACGACCACATTTTTTGTTTTAATTAGAAAACTGGAGCGTGTAGAAGTTCGCAAAGGCTATAAAAATTAGCTATAAACGATTATTAGAAAAACCTGAAAAGAAGTGAAATTAACCGGAATGTGAGTGACTTGGTTCATCTGTGGCGTATAACACACTGTCATAATCTATTTCGTCACCTTCATCTGTTACCAATTGAAACAAAATACCTTCATTTGTATTATATGGCTTTAGGTCTTTCACTGGTACGAGTAAGACCTGTAATCCTGTCAACGCCGGTTTTTCTATAACCACCACTTGATTCCCAAGCGCAATAATTTTTTCTACCTTTGTCTGCATGACAACCAGCACAATATTTTCATGTGGAGTTTTAGATGGCCTTTGAAAGTCGCCGTTTTCCTCCGCAATTCCGAGATCATGGATGAAGTCATAAAAAACGGAAGCTGTAGGATAGGTAACAAAAATACGGTGCATGGCATAGTGGATACGAT
>DAMDEB010000082.1:6348-7466 GCA_032090075.1 Caproiciproducens sp. | reverse complement strand
GCCATAGGAACTATGCCAATAAGATTTGTAAGCTTGACGTTTCCAGTCTGGATTATTGTAGGCAAACTGCAAAGGTAGATCTTTCCCGTTTTTATTTACTTCATCGACGGATACCGTCTTTGTCGGAGCGGGAAGCTCCCCCAAAGGGGGATCGTCAATGTTCTGTGGCGTTTCAGGTTCGATTTTCCACATTGACGTACTAAGAGCGGAAATAACCTGATGATCGCGGAAATTGCAAATGATCGACACAGCAAAAATAACTCCCGCGCAGATCAATGTAAAATGTATCAAATACTTTTTCGGTATAACGATGATACGATTCTTCAAATTGCAAGCCCCCTTAGGTCCTATTTATATTCTCGAAAAAGCCACTTTATCGCTTCTTTGTTTTACAGAGAAGTAACCATCTTTATTCTATGGGGAGGTTTGATCTATGCGCAGTAAAGTTGATTTTTATAAGCAGTTTTTCGAGCAGTTGGCAAGGCGGGGCTTTGAGGTGAAACGCTCCGAATCGTCCGATTACCTTGCCGATATCTACCACAAACAGCAGCTTGTAGCCTTTTATACAAAGGCGGACACCATTGAGAAAAATCCCTTTGTATCCGTTAAAGATAAGGTCATCAACCTGATTAACGATACGGCAAAAGCGACGGCTATGAAAGCCGGAATTTGTAATGAGTGTCCGTACACTGAGGTGAATGAAAAGCTGCCCAACGGCTCCTATAAACTGGCTGAGTACAATGATGTTACCCTTGCCTGTAAGCTCCATCACCTGTTCGGGTATGTATTCTCCACCTACCGTACCGCACCAGATTCCGTCCAGATCATGCATCGGCAGTTTTTTTATAACAAGGAGTTTGCAGGACAGGACTTTGCCAAACGAAGCGGTCTAATAGATAAAAAGGCTCTGTTCACCGAAACCGAGCTTAAAGTTCTGCACTCCAACCTTGTCAAAATGAATGTCCTCGACAACAACGTATCCAATGACGACCGTTTTTCCGTGGGGCGCATCATTGACAAAATTGAGGATATCATGCCGGAATTGAAAAACGGCGATTATGATTTTGACTTTGAGGCAGAGTTTATGCGGAATGCGGATATGGAGATCGGAGGATAAA
>DAMDEB010000082.1:3185-6338 GCA_032090075.1 Caproiciproducens sp. | reverse complement strand
CAGACCATCGCCATTGCACGATTTCTGGCTTATAAGAACAATCTGAACCAGCAGCTTGACGGCATAAGCGATGAGGATTACCTAAAGAATCCTTTGGAACTTGATGTCGGGCAATATGTGGATGATCTGATAAAATATTGCCCGGAAAGCACCGTAGATACGGTAATACAACATCAGGATGATTTGATTTTGCGGCTTGGTGAACAATACCTGAGTATTATCGCTTTTATGCCGTATGACGGAGGTGAGCAAATTGGCTGACAGTAGGCCGAGTCCTAACATTTGGGGCAATATTATTACCTGTGGCGAAATTGCTATCGGAATTTATGAAATCATTGGAGAGCGTAAAAAAGGGGTGATGATTCCAAAAGCGATGGCGGAGGAAATCCTACCAGAATCGGTCATTTCACAGGCTGAGCCGGACGGCGAGAACCTTTGCTTTACCGATGAGCTGTCCGCTGCGGTGGCGGCGGATACACTGATTGAACAGGGCATTGTGACCGACCCTGAATTTATTGCAAAGCAGGAAGACTTGCGGCAGCTCGACGAAACAGAACTTGACACAGGCTTTGAATCAGTAAATGAGATTGATTTGGAGCTTGAACTTTGATTTGAGGTGTACAGTTTGAAAACAAAACCGAAGTTGATAATCTGCGCACTCATTTTTTTTGCAGGAGGATTAATTAACATTTTCTTCTCTTCCGCGCTGCATGGCCTGCTTACAAGAAAAATGACAAGGCTAACTATACTACCGATTGGTGAATGTATTGTCAGCATTTTTTCGAGTCGGCAGCATCTTATGCTGTTTCTTTGTTTGCAGGGCTTCATGCTGATTTTGGCAGTCATGTATTTTTTCTCGAATCTGCGGCCGTATCAATCCGATTTAGATGAAATAACACCAGATATACAAACGCCGAAAGCGGTAGGACAGTTTCAGCACGGTTCCGCAAGATGGCTCAAAGACGAGGAAAAGGACAAAGCCTTTCATAGCTTTGCCCTTGATTCTGATAACCCGGAAATTAAGAAACTGATTGCCACGGGATATGATGATTTGGAATTCTTGAAAGAGAAAAAGTCCGGAGGCGGTTAAGCTTCCGGTCAGTTTCCCATTGTGATCATAAATGAAAATTGAAGTTTTGATAGAGCGGTGTATGTAAACGACATAAACATAATGGAAACCTATAGCATCACATCAACTTTCCCATGTCATCATAATCTTCTATAACTGCAATTATTGTAGCCTATCCACTTGAAAAATAATAATATTATATTTTCAAAGTATATCATAATGATAAATTGATTAAATAAAAAAGTGTAGTTACATAACATTCACTCCACAACTGCGCTTTTTCAACCAATTTCACAACTTCAACTTAATATGGACGACACCATAAGAGCCACGAAGCATTTAGGTTAGTAGAAATAACGATGCATATAAAATAAATATATAGGATAGTTTCAAATTGATTGGATTGTAGACGCAGTGATTCAGACAAAGCAACAGCCACTAGTACGTTCTTGAGGCTGTTGCTTTGTTTATATTTAAAAGGTCAATTACCATCGGCTAAAGATCACCGACCGTAATTGATTTTAGTGAAAATTAAGTAATACTAATATAATTTTATGAAATATCTAAAAAATATTGACATTTTTAAAAAAACGAGTATTATGAGAGTAAGGCAAACGTTTGCATAACATTATTGTAATAAATATAAAAAATAACTAATGTAATGACATAAAGTATAAGTATTATTTATAAAAAGGCTCTATACGCTCTTATATCAGTAAATTAATAAAGATAACGTTTGCATAAAGGCGGTAAATAAAATGTCAGTTACGATTAAAGATGTCGCTAAAGAGGCTGGAGTATCTCCTTCTACGGTGTCCCGTGTTATCAATAAAAAAGGGGTCATTTCCGAAGAAACACGTGATAATATTTTGCGTATCATGAAGGACATGAACTATTTTCCCAACAGCACTGCAAGAAGCTTTGTAAACGGCAGCACAGAAGCAATTGCACTGATTGTAGATGTGGTGGATGTGCGTGCGTATTCCAATAACTTTTTTAACAACAGTGTTTTCGGGATAGAAACGGTTGCACATACAAGCGGTTACAATCTTATTATCACAAATGGCCGGGTTAACACAGACAATATTAGTTCGGCTGAAAAACTTGTATTTGAAAAAAAGGTAGATGGTATTATTTTACCGGCTTCTATAGTAAAGCGTGATTTTATTGACAAACTCAAAGAAATTGGGTTTCCTTATGTAATTTTAGGGGAGCCATCTCAGCAGCAGTCCGATAGCAGTTGGGTGGATATTAATAATATTCAGGGTGGAGAAAGCGCTGCTGAGCATCTGCTGAGCAAAGGTTATAAAAAACTTGCATTTTTGTCAAGCGGCGAGAAGGATACCTTCAACAAAAACCGTATCACCGGCTATTGCCGCTGTCTTGCTAATCATCAAATCCCTGTGGATCAAGATTATATTCGCCACTGTATTCCAGATGTAAGTAGCGGGATGAAGGCCATGATAGAACTTTTACAGCAAAGTAAAAGGCCGGATGCGGTGATTTGCAGTGACTACAATTTGGCAGCCGGTGCTTTACGTGCTGCCAAAAAGTGTGGCATTTGTGTACCAAACGATTTTGGCGTTGTAAGCTTTGATAATTCCCCTGTTGCGGAGCTTTCGCAGCCGCCGTTTACCACGGTGGATATTGATACCTTCGATTTGGGTGAACAAGCCGCTAAAATCCTTATTCAGGCAATTCAGAATAAAAATATTTCATGCAGACAAATCTTGATTTCAACAAAAATCATCGCAAGGGAATCCACAGACAGAACCGGAGAATGTCTCTGCGTTACTCAGAGTGGAAATTTATAATAAAGGAAGGTGCGCAATGAATATTGCTGCAATAGACCATCAGGCCACAAGAGAATATGTATATCCGGAGCGGAAACACAAACTAATTTTTAAGTTGAAGACAGAGCAAAAAGATTGGAAAAACTGTTTTCTAATCTACTGGAACCGCTATGATAAGGAAAAAACGCGGCGCCACATAAAAATGCACCGCTGCTATCGGGACCAATATCATGATTATTTTTACATTGAGGTTGATTTCCATCAGGTCGCCTGCTACATAAAGTATTATTT
>DAMDEB010000082.1:0-3175 GCA_032090075.1 Caproiciproducens sp. | reverse complement strand
CACAGGGAAAAGCCGTTTGGTATGGCTCCTATGGCCCAAGTGCGCAGGAAGAGGTGACAGGGTGCTTTGAATTCTTGTATGCAAATGAGAGTGACGGTTATGTCGTTCCTGAGTGGGCTGGAAACCAGATATATTATCAAATTTTTCCGGAAAGGTTTAAGAACGGAGACAGCGTTTGCAACCGTCCAGACTTGGTGCCATGGGGCTCCCCACCTACACGCGACAATTATATGGGCGGCAACATCAAAGGAATCACGGAAAAGCTAGATTACATTAAGGACTTGGGTGCAACCTGTCTATACTTAAATCCGATTTTTAAAGGAACATCTAACCATAAGTATGACACGGAAAACTACTTTGAAGTTGACCCTGATTTTGGCACAAAGAAAGACCTTGCAAATTTGGTTCAGCAGTGCCACGAGCGCGGGATGCGAGTGATCCTTGACGGCGTTTTTAACCATTGCGGCTTTTATTTCCTGCCATTTCAGGATGTGGTTAAAAACGGGGAAAACTCACGGTATAAAGACTGGTTTTTCATTGATGGTTTCCCTGCCCAAACCGAGCCGCCAAATTATGAATGTGTTGGATTTTTCAAGTGGATGCCGAAGCTGAATCTGGCAAATCCCGAAACAAGGAATTACTTTCTGACTGTCGGGAAATATTGGATTGAGGAAGTACATATAGACGGATGGAGACTGGATGTTTCGGATGAAGTCGAAGGTGCTTTTTGGGAATGTTTCCGCAAAAAAATTAAAGAAAAATATCCGGATACGGTTTTAATCGGCGAAACTTGGGGTGACGCCAGTAAATTGGTCCAGGGGAACCGGTTAGACTCTGCAATGAACTACCTGTTTAAAGACGCCGTAACCGATTGGATTGCGAAAGAACGAATTGACACTGAAACCTTTGATTGTCGTATCAATTTTATGCTTTCCCGGTACAGTGCCCCTACGATGCGAATCATGTATAACCTGCTTGACAGCCATGATACAAGCAGATTCCTGTTTGACTGTGGAGGCAACATTGAAAAGCTTAAACTGGCAGTAGCATTTATGATGACTTTCCCGGGCTGCCCTGCTATTTATTACGGCGATGAAATCGGAATGAGCGGAGATAACGATCCGGGGTGCCGCGGAGCAATGGAATGGGATACAGAAAAACAAAATCTTCCACTCAAGAATTGGTACAAAAGGTTCATTCGTATCCGAAAGTCATCCCCCATTTTTTCAAAGGGAAGTTTTGCTAGCAACTTTTGTAATAACAAATTAGGAGTTTATGGTTATATTCGAAGTTATGAAAGCCAAAACGCCTACATTGTGTTAAATCGTTCTTCAGACATTCAAAAAGTTAGCGTTCCGGTATGGGAGGAAAACACAAGATTTATGGAGGTGATTACAGAAGAAATGGTATGCTCTGAAGAAAAAGCAAACCCGGCTATTTGTTACAATGGTGACATTATGGAAAGCAAAGGTGTTATTTTAGCGTCGCTGCCTGCGTACTCTGTAAAAATTTTTATTAACAAAGAAAGTGGTGAATGTAATGACAAATAAAAAAGCAAAAAAAATTCTGGCGCTCGGACTCACAGCAGTAATGATTTTGACAGCCCTTACCGCGTGTGGATCAAAGACACCAGAAAATAGTTCAGCTCCGAAAACCGAGTCAACTGCTTCCAAAGAAGGAACCACACCAAAAGAAACTGTAACATTAAACTTTTGGCATCATTACAGTGCTCAATCCCCGGAGAATGAAACCCTCACTAAAGTGCTTATTCCGAAGTTTGAAGAAGAAAATCCAGGCTACAAAGTGAACGCTGTTTCATACGAATGGGCAGATTTGCACCAAAAGATTTTGGTAAACGCCAACGCAGGTACACTTCCTGATGTTGCAAGAGCAGACATTGCCTGGGTGCCGGAATTTCAAAAAATGAACATTTTGGTCCCACTCGACAAAGAGATGAGTGATTTTGACAAAGTGTCAAAAAATCTATTGGAAAGCGCTATGAGTACAGCACACGAACACAAAAATTTTATTTTACAATAAAGACGCCTTGGCTTCGGCTGGTTTATCCACTCCAAAAACAATGGATGAACTAATTGCCGCCGCAAAGAAACTGTCGGGTAAAAACAAAGCGGGGCAACATGTATGGGGACTCACGGAACCCGCCCTTGCCGGTTGGAACATCTTACCCTACATTTGGAGCAATGGCGGTGAAATCACAGACGAAAATTATACCAAAGCCAGCGGCTACATAAACAGTGAAAAGAGCATTGCAGCAATGCAAATGCTGGCGGACTTGTACAAGAATAAACAATTGAACGGGTTCAACAGCGGAGATATTCCTATGACGGACGGTTTTGGCACGGGAAGGTATATGATGCTGCTGGAAGGCCCGTGGAAGACCGCTGAAATGAAAGGCGCATATCCGAACTTTGCTTATAAAACCGCCGATGTACCTGCGGGTCAGGGTGGATCTCACTCAGTATTGGGCGGTGAAGACATTGCCATGTTCAAAACTGCAAATAAAGAAGGCGCATGGAAATTCATGCAATTTATGACCAGTGACTATGCTCAAATTGAAATGGCAAAATGCGGACTGATTCCCGCAAGCAAAACTGCTCTTGAGGATTCCACCGTTAAAAGTGCGGATTTTGCACCATTCTTGGAAGCAATCAAAACTGCGAAAGCAAGACCGCCGGTGGCTTCTTGGCCGGAAATTGACAATGAACTTACAACCGCGGCAACCAGCATTATTGTACAAAGCAAGGATGCCAAAACGGTACTGGATCAACTGGCTCCAAAAATCGACGCCCTTCTTGCAAAAGAATAATAATATTATAGATTAGTATAACTGAATAAAGGGTGACAGTCAATAATTGGTTGACAAGAATACATGGGAAAACGAAGATTCTTGTGTGGCTAATCAGCTAAGACATTGGTATTAAAGGTTTAAATAAAGATGCCCTTTCATGTGAAAGGGCATCAGGAGGTATGGCTAAGCGATGGAAACAAAATCCTTAAAGAACAGGATCCAAATTTTCTTACTTCTTCTGCCCGGAATGATTGTATTTGCCATGTTTACCATCTATCCAATCGTAAAGCTGTTTTTAATGAGCTTTTTTAAATGGGATTTTAGTTCTATGGCGGAGCAAACTTTTATTGGACTGGACAATTACAA
>DAMDEB010000081.1:11776-13357 GCA_032090075.1 Caproiciproducens sp. | reverse complement strand
GTATCCAACTTTTTCTGGCTAAAATTAATCATCGCTTCTCTCTCCCAGTTTTTGTTTCGAATTCTTGTTCATTACGTGCAGCCTGCCTGCTTTCATTCTTACCAACATCAATCATCGCTTCTCGCCCCCCTAACCGTATTCCACATCCTTGGATATGTGAAAAATTAAATAAAAATATTTACATGGAAGATAGAATTTACTATATACTGCCGATCCGCAAAGAGCAAGATGCAAAAAAATCCGTTTGATCAAATTTTTCCATTGACCCGTTAATCCCAATTTTTATTCAGCTGCACGATCAAATTAAAAATGCCCGATACAAAAAACGCCTGAAAAATAGTCAATGGCTGCTGCCAAGATCCTGCCGAATGCTCCCATACGATTGAGTGTGGCTGCCGCAATCACAGTATTATTGATGATTTCATTCCAGTCAAACGTACAAACCGAAAGGACTAAGCCCGGTTCAATACCGAATTCAGTCCTTTCAAATTAGTGGCTTATTTCACTTCATAGAGCCATGCGGGTTTTTGTTTGCTTCCCTCAAGCACCATTCTATCTTCTTTAAGGTAAAGTATTCGTCTTTCATAGGGTGCTTTTTTTCATTCCGCTGCTTTTTGATTATTTTCTTCGCTCTAATTATTCAAGGTATCCCGCACATTTCTCGAGATGGCTTTTATCCACCCAATCATATTTTTTTATTAATTCTTCGCTCTTCCAGATTCTTGGTGTAAAAGTATCCAGCCAGTCAAGAGGTTCAGAATTATTCCGTTTGCAACTTGCTGCTGCGAAAGCCTCTTTAACCGCCAAACACTGCTCAGGCCCCATTGATTGCGGATCAGCGGAAACAAAAAGTGGAGTTCCGCTCTCTGATAGCACATCCAGCCACTGGCGGGCGAGTGCCCAGTCTATGTTCGGCGTAATTGCAGCACAGTCAGCATCCACTGCGTAAAATGCGCCGTGCTGAGGCATACGAAATGCCAGCGTATTCACACCCATACGCCGTGTGCGTTCCCATTGAAGGCCACTTGTGTCATCTCCGGTACGCTGAATCTCAAAAAATCCTGCCGCTATATGAGAAATGGTATTGCAGCCTATAATAAGCATTTTGTCCGCATGCTTACGAATCACCGCATAAAGTGACGACAAAATCTCCGCAGTCGTTTTAGAACGATCATAAAAGCTCCACCCGTCATCAGTAATATGAAAATCAAATTTCGATCCCCAGCGTGCCAAACAGTCATAAGTAGTGAAATCATGCTTGATCAACTCAAATCCCCATTGTCGGAACCGGTCCATGTATCTTCCAATTTCTTCAAGCACATCCGGGATACTGGGATCAAGGATCTCACCCTCCACCGTTTTCCCCACTATATGCGGGTTGTGAAGCCTCCAACTATCAGGTGTAGCGCGGGTGGTTATGGTAGGGCGAAACCACAAACCCGGACGCACACCAACACTTTTCATTTCTGCGGCCAGCTTTTCCATATCAGGAAACTTATCCGGATGCGGCATCCATGTATCAGCGGTGCAGGACATCTCACAACCATGGCTGATCTGCCAACCATCGTCAATTATCATAAA
>DAMDEB010000081.1:1858-11766 GCA_032090075.1 Caproiciproducens sp. | reverse complement strand
GAGCAAGTTCAGAAATCAATCGACTATCTTTCATAATATCATTCTGTGAGCTATTACCGTATGCATAATACCAGTTGTTTCCGCCATAGACTGAAAATTCCGGCAGACGTGGGGTGGTGCATAGCATCCGGCAAAATGCTTGCGCAGCAGCGAAGGGGCTTTCTTGTGCTATTCCTTTACGTGATACGATCTCTGCTGCTAAAAGTGTACGGCCATTAAGCTGCACGCCTTTACCGCCACACCTTACATCCAACATCAAACTGATACAGCCACCGTCTAAAAACCAGCAGCACAAAGCACCAGGACCGGTTTTAACGCCGTATCCATGGGTTGCATCCCTGTCGGTTGTAAGAAAATACCAGGGAAGTGCCCTGTCCGGCTGCATAGGCATCCACCCCAAGTCTCCGTAACCACGCTCCCAGTGATCACCCATAACACAAATTTTCTCTCCTGTTTCCTCTTGCCAGCGCAGAACAATGGTACAAGGTTCTGTTGTCTTGGCGGTCACGCTGACACAGAGCCGACCGTTTTCTATTTCAGTCATCACTTCACAATCGCCGCAACAATAGCCGTTTCGGCTTAATTCCATAGTTTTCCACCCAAGTTCGGAGCGTAGGTTTACACTGTCAGGTGAACGAAGAATATCCAGAAAACGCATTATGATTCCTCCTTTATCCTTTTACAGCGCCGGCTGCAACACCTTTAATAAACTGTTTCTGGAAAACCAAAAATAAAACGATGACCGGTGCGGAGGCCATCAGGCACCCGGCCGCAACCCAGTTCATTTGCGCTTGGTTTTGTCCCACAAATCGGGCAAGCGATACAGTGAGTACCTGAACATTTTTATTCTGCAAAATATACAACGACATGCCATATTCATTCCAGACACCAACTCCCTGTAGAATTACAACAGTGGCAGTAATCGGTTTGAGTAGTGGCAAAATCAGCTGGAAAAAGATTCCGACACGGCTCGCGCCATCAATTAATCCTGCTTCATCCAGTTCTTTCGGAATGGAATTAATAAATCCTGTATATAGAAAAATTGACATTGGCATACAGAACGTTGTTTGGACCAGCACAGCTCCCCAAAGAGTGTTGAGTGCATGCATTTTAATCATAATCATGTACAGCGGTACCATCAGTGTGAGTGACGGAATAATTAGGCAAGCAATAAATGTAGTGTAGACTGCAATGTTAATTTTCGATCTATGCCTGGCTAGCGGATAAGACGCCGCTGAAGCAAACACCACTACAAGGGCAATCGTGCTGAAAGTAATGATGATATTGTTACGAAACGCACTCGAAAGATTTGCATTATTCCACGCTTCTACGAAATTGTCAAGATAAAGATAGGTAGGAAGCTTGATGATTGATTTATAGTCCGTCATCTTTTTAAGAGACATATTAATCATCATATAAAACGGAACAAACTGTATTATACAGATGCAAATACAGACCAGAGCAATCAAAAATTGCTTCCAAAGTTTCCTTTTCATTAATATTCAACCTCTTTTCTACGAAGCAGCTTCAGAATTAACATTCCCACAACCGCAATTATGACAAACATCAGATTTCCCACAGTGGTGGCATATCCCGCGTCCTGTCTTCCTGAATATATTGAATACATGAAAGTAGACATCGAGGCGGTCTGATAACCGGGGCCTCCACCTGTCAGTGCCATAACAACATCAAAAATCTTTAGGCCACCTATAAGGTTGTATACTACATTAATTGTTATGGAAGGCATCAGCAGAGGAAACGTAATTTTTAATAACCGTTCCCAATGGGACGCCCCATCCAATTGGGCTGCCTCATAATAGTCGAGTGGAATCGCCTGTAACCCTGTCAGATAAATAATCATAGCCGGGCCTACATACTGAAAAGTATTAATGATAACAATCGCTGGTATAGAAGTTGCTCTTTGTGACAGCCAATCCGTAGATGCTATCCCAAACCACGACAACACCTCATTAAGTGCTCCACCATTGTACTGTAGTACATAGTACATGATATAGCCGATAATAAGAGGAGAAATAATAACTGGAAGATAGATGATAGTACGAACTGCACCGCGCAGCATAAATTTCATATCCACCAGTAAGGCATAAAGCAACCCAAAAACATTTTGAAAGACAGTGCTGAACACTCCAAAAATGAACGTGTTCAGCATAACCATGCGAATATTCTTATCTGTAAAAAGCTGTGCATAATTTTTGAGCCCCACATAATTTTTGGTTTGCGCATAGCCATTCCAATCCGTGAACGAAATGCCAATTCCCTGTATGAAAGGATAGGCAATAAACAATAAAAAAAGAATAATCGCAGGCAAATACATTAAATTTATGATAGCCGGCGAGCTTATCCATTTCTTTGATTTTTGCTGCATGAGTTGTATCTCCTTTGCTTTCAATAATTTCATCGCGGATGTTTACCCAGATTTGTTTAACAGATGATAAAACACAGCCCTCTACAAATCTTCCAAGAAATTGTAGAGGGCACTCATGTTTTATTTGTGCTTTACTGTTTTTTAAGTCTGGAATAATCAGCGCTCATATCACTAAGATACTGATCCACCGAATAATCGTCAGTCAACAGCATTTGGCCAAATTTCTGCATAGAATCCCACATGCCACTAGGGAAAGATGTCCGATCAAAATACGGAACGATGCGAAGATCCTTCGTATTTGCATAATAAGGAGACATATCCCCCAGGTTGGCGGTCACATCGGTAAATGCTGAACGGATTTTAGTTGCTTCACATATTTTTTTATTGACCGCAGGGTCTGCGAAGTAGGCAACAAATTTTTTAGCAGCTTCCATATGCTTAGTATCTTTCCAGACTCCCCAAGCATCAGTTTCGCCACCGACAATTACCGGTGTGTCATCTTTATAAAAGGTTGGAATAGCAAAGAAACCAATTTTCGCATCAGGATTATATTTAGTTACCGAGGTGCTGAAGCCGTTGAGTGACATAGCTGCATCTCCGCTAGCCATTGCTTTGACTGTATCGTCATTTTTTGCTGTAAGTACATCGGTATTCAGGTATCCTTTTGCCTTGAGGGTCTTAAAAAAGTCAGCAAGGGGACGATAATTTTTCCAGTCAAATGTCCCATCCTTAAGGGAATCCTGATAATTATGTTTTGAGTCCGTAGTACATAGGGTACTTGACAAATAGTCAACTGCCTGCGCAATGGGGAATCCATCACCACCGCCAATATGGATGGGGGTCACCTTACCGTTGCTGGCGGTTTTTATTTTTTCACAAACTGCGTACAACTCATCAATGGTTTTTGGGGGAGTCACACCATATTTCTGAAATACATCCACATTATAGCCAATTCCGGCTGTATCCGAATCAATACACATGGATATTACATGGCCGTTTTTATCCGTTACCTGATCTTTAATGGAGGGAATCATTCTGGATACCCAACTTTCAGAAGAGAGGTCAGCCAAAAGTTCGCTGTATCTGCCAACTGCCCAACCGTGTGTCGACCACACATCCGGCATTTCATTGGATGACATTTTGATGCGCAGCATATTTTCATAGTCCTTGCCAGGTGCGTTGAAATCAACCTTGATGTTGGGGTTAGCCTTTTCGAAATCTTTGATGACTTCCTCAAAAATGCTGGCTTCATCGCCGGCTCGTTGAGTCCAGACCGTAAGTGTGACGGCTTCATCGGACTTAGAGCTTTGGACCGCTGTGGTGGGTTTGGATCCCTTTTGATCAGATGCATCCGATGTTCCTCCTGAACATCCCACGGTCAGTGACATCGTCATAGCAACAGTTAAAAGTATTGCAAAAATCTTTTTCTTCTGCAGTTTCATTACCTTTCTCCTCCTAATACATTTCCCTGTACACTAAATGCGCACAGGTTTATTATATTAAAAAGTATATCATTTCTATTTAACCAAAAATAGGGAAAATATCTACATCATAAGGGTCAATTTCTACAAATTTATAGCAAGCTATTACGAAATTCCGAGGGATAGCATCCAGCATATTCTTTGAACACCTTGGCAAAATGTTTGGCGCTTTCATATCCTACGTGAGACGCCACGTCTCGTATGGGCAAATTTGTATTATTCAGCAGTTCCTTGGCTTTATATATTCGGATGCTGGTAAGGTACTTAACAAATGTTTTCCCGGTAGCGTTGTGAAACAATGTGCTTAGATAATTCGGAGTAATATGAAAAATCTCTGCTATAGTGCTCACACCAATATCTCTATCATAGTTTTTTTCAATATACATTAATACCTGCTTTACAATGTCCGTCTTTTCTTCTTTGTCCTGCCGGCTTACAAGCAGAATTCTGTTTTCACATTCGCCTGCCAGCTGCCGCCACTGATCTTTTAAAAGAGGATGTTCATATTTTTGCACGATATCACCAAGCGAAACCAACAAAAAATCGCGAATGCTTTTTTTCATATTGAGTGAAAGCTTCAATTCTTCTTCCAAAAGCTTTATAATCTGCTCTTTTTTAATAGAAAGCTGATAATAATTTCTGTCGCAGTACGCCGTGCAAAATTGGTCAAGCATGCCGCACAACCGGTACACCAATTTATCTTTCGTGATCCTCTCAAGTTCTGCATGCCGTAAAAGAGGTTTTTGCATCAATAATATTCTGACTGGAGAAAGAGAACACAACTCTGCTATTTCATTCTGAAGTTCGCTGATTGAATCATCATTTTTTGTAAGCAATCCGGTTATTTGGAAGCAGGAATTGCCTTGCTGTTGCATTTTCTCGGAAAGACCACTATAAAACGCTTCCAATTGAGTCTGAGCGAGCGAGCTATTCTCAGGAGAATAACCTGAAACCAGCGCCAGTCCGCTGCCTTGAAGATTCAAAAGGGCGTGGCTGATGAAAAATGTTGATGCTTGCATACAATGCCTCTCCAAAGAAGATACGTATTGCCGCTGGATTGTTGTCCTCTCATCTTCACTGAGAGAGGTATCATACAGCATTACGCACCCGGAGAAAGAATAGTGGCGGAGGTAGTCTGTTTTGGTTAAATCTTGCACCTCCATTTTACCGTTTAGTATTAGCGCGATTTCGGAAGCAAAGGTTCGAGTTTTATCCTGCAAAGTTTTTTGGCGTTGTTCGATGGCGTCATCCGTCAACTTTTTCAGGTTTTCCATCGATATAGGTTTAAGTACATAGTCACAGGCTCCTAATTTCAATGCCTGCTGTGCATAAGAAAAGTCAGCATAGCCACTCAGAATAATCCACTGCGCATCGGGTGCAAGAATTTTGGCTTGGCTAAAAGCATCAAGCCCGTTCATTCTGGGCATTTTGATATCCAAAAATATAAGGTCAGGAAAATAGTTATGAAGTTTCTCAATCAATTGAAGGCCGTCCTCCACCTCAATGACAGAAAGTTTGCCGGGATATAGTTCCTGAAGCATACTTACGAGTCCGGCCCGAACAAAAAATTCATCATCTGCCACTAAAACATTAATCATCTTTCTCCTCCATAGGTATAAGCATTGTGATTTTGGTTCCCACACCTGACTGGCTTTTCACATTGACAAAGGCATCCGGACAAAAATATTTCAGGCGGTTCATTACATTGCTAAGGCCCACATGAGTATTATCCCTAATGCATTCTGTGTCAAAACCTACACCGGTATCTTCCACGATGATAACTAACTTCTTCTTGCCAGCTTCCATTTGCTCCGCTGCTTTCACAAACAATCTGCAAGGTTTATCCGATGGCTCGATCCCATGTATAATAGCATTTTCCACTAACGGCTGAATTAAAAGCTTGGGGATCATTTGGTCTGCCACGGCTTTCTCCATTTCAATCTCGTAGTCAAATCGACTTTGGAATCGGAGCTTTTGCAGACAGCAATATTGCACAATCATTAAAAGCTCCGCTTGCATCGTTGTGGAATCGGCCTGTTCTGTTACATAACGCAGCATTCCTGTCAAAGACAGAATTGCTTTTTCCAAAAGGTCGTGATCATGCAGCCGGTTCATGCCTATCATGCTGTTAAGTGTATTGTAAAGAAAATGAGGCTCTATTTGAGACTGAAGCGCACGATATTCCGCCTTTTGTTCCGCAATAATTGATTTATATTCCTGATTGATCAGTTGATTTAGTTGTTGGGTCATGAGATTAAATGCATTACCAAGGCTTGCAATCTCATCGTGCTTTTGAACCTTGACCCGGGCTGAAAAATCCCCTTTCTCCACCTTGGCCATTACGTCAACCATCGCCCGCAAGGGTTTGACAATCCTGTTTGAGAAACAGACATAGAGGAAAATTGAAATCACTGATGCGAGGGCGTAGAGTAGTATGACATTCCACTGCATCCATTGAATGTGCTGCTGATATTCCGTCTGAGAAACCAGCATCATAATTTTCCATTCTGTACGTTCAATCGGCTGTGAGATTACGCTGTAAACTTCTCTATCACTATCTATAGTTGTTCGTTTTTCTGTAATTCCCAAACGAATTCCCGCGTTGAGCGGATGATTGGTACAAATGACGTTCCCATTATTGTCACAGATAACAATTATGGATGCAACTGATAGCTTCACGCCATCTAAAATTGAAGAAAGAATTCTCGTGGAAGCATCAGCTTTTACTACTGCAATCGGCTGTTTGGTGTCAAGATCTTTAATCAGCTTCACTACGGAAAATATACTTTCACCACCTTTACCAATAAGGTAATCCTGCTGATGAGAACTGATAAAGACTGTCTTGCCATCAGCTTTATATGCTTTCTGATACCAATCCTGCTCCGCGAAGTCATAATTTCTTACTAAAGAACGGTTATCCTTGTAGACTGAAAAAGCATTTTTACCGCCAAAACAGACTAATGTTCCCGTGATGTCCTGACGCGCATTCTGCATATAATTTGGGAGAGTCTGTTCCAAAACACGCTGTGCGCTAAGCCTCTCAGCCATTGGAATATCCTTGCCTTGATTAATTCCTTTCAGTGTATAAAAAGCCTTCATAATGGAGTCGTTCATGTAAGGGACGACAGTCAAGCGCTCAAGATCCTCCACATAAGTATTTATATTTTTCGCAGTCATGTCCATTACTGTACCGAAAAGATTGTCTGTGTTTCTTACCATATTACTGTTATAGTAATATGGTATATAGATGACAACGATTAGGGCCGGAAGAATCAGTGCAGTTAAAAACACGATGATCATTTTAAATAAGATACTGTGACGGTATTTCAAATTTATGGTCATTCCTTTCGCACGGCTCAAGGTACAAAACGATTAAAGACCGGTTTACTTGCCTTGAGTTTTGTAATACAATGGATTGATTTGAGGAGTAGATACACTACAGGGCACTATAAAACAAACATGTAACATCCGGTTTGATTAAATTCCGGATCATACAGGACAGTTTCAGCATATAGCTGTCCAAGTCGTTGACTCCTCAAGTTTAACCGTTATCAAGAGCGCCAATATAGATTCTCCTGTCTTCACTTTCCGTAAAGGCAATCACAGTCTTTCGGATGTGATTCACGATTTCCTGTTTCAGTTCAATGGTTTGTCCCTCCGCTAAATTCAACAATGTCACCCCAGTAATTTCCAACCCCGATTCTAACACTTTCTAATTATTCTTGCAATAAAGTGTTAGATTAAAGTCGACTTAGTTAACATTATCTGCGTAGCATACTGTTTGCTGATTATATTCACATATCCGTTTGATAGGCTACCTTAAGGAAATCTTTATCGTGCTTTACATAAATTTTGGTGGTGATTTGAATACTCAAGCGCCCCATTAACTTCTATATGGGGTAAATGTCTACCCCGTTCCCGTTATTATATAAACGTAAACCATAATAAAGCAATTACTTGCTGATGCCATAACATTTGAAATCAGAATAATTTCTTTGGTTTTCGCCTTGTACAGTTCCAATGTCATGTCAGCGGGTTGCTCAGTTAGGTGGTAAAGCATACCATGAAGCACAGATATAATAAAGTTTATCAGCATTGAACCTACTACCTGCTTTGTAATTTGCTTACCAACTTGTGCGACAGATATAGCATCTATACCATATTCAGCGAGTTTTTGTACTAATTCCGGCGATACTAATTCAAGGAAAGGTATTGGTAATCCATCGGTAGAATTATCTGACTTCAAGTGTAGATGCTCTTTAATAACAGCTTCGGCAACGATGCGAACGCTGTCCTCACCCTTTAGCGCGCCTTTAAATCCTTTTTTCAGGCTTGAATAGAATCGTTTGAACACATATTCGAAGACTTTCTCAGTTTTCGCTTGAGAATATATTGTTGGTACGCTTACACCTATAGCGTTTGGCCAATATTTGATGTGGTAAGACTTTATGTTCCATGTTGTCATAGTGTTAGTCAGAATGTTGGCGGTTCCAAATATATATCCGAGGATTGGGTCATGGCCAAGAGTATAGTAGCGATGCTCATGACCTTTTCCAAATCCTGTATTGTCTCCACCAAGGCCAAATTTTTTGCTGCCAGCAATGGCATCGAAAGGCACTTTTTTTTGACCAATAATTGTCTTCTCGGTCGCATAGTAATATTTGCCTGCCAGTTTACCATCTTTGCCATATTTTCCGTTCATTACATCGCCGGCTTCATCTGCAGTCTGCCGTTCTGGTAAATCGGTGAATTGCGTAAACACATACTGGCGTACGCATTGCAGAGCGACAGCTGTAACAAGAAATACTATATCCTTTTTATCAAGTTTTGTTACAGCTTGAAATCGCTCCATCACCGCAGCAGCTTGTCTATCCGCTGCTGCAATTTCTTCATAGGCAAGTACATCTTCTACGCTTGTTCCATAATATCCAAGCGCATTCACCTGATTGATAAGCTGATCCCAATTGTCAGTTTCAGTGATATCGAGATCTATCGGCGTATTGGATGTAAGATTCCGCATAATTTGCTCCGATAAATCAAGATTGTATTTGGCAACATCCAAGATTGGATCTGTCTTTTGCTTTTTCATGTTGTCGCCTCATTAATGTCATGTCTCAGGAACTCAGCGTATTGCCGCAAAATTGCGGCAATAGTTGTAAGCTCACATACTTTGTCCTCACGCTGCTTTTCATTGCTCTCTTGCTCATTCAGAATTTGCGTAATGAATTTCAATAATTCGTTCTGTTTTTGAATAATTTCTTGATATAGAACTTCTCTTTTAGCCTGTAGTTTCTGCATCTTTCCCTTTGTTGCGAAAATCGCAATAGTAACGCCGACGATAAGACCCGCAACAGTGCCAACAATTACACCTACAGGCCCACCGCCGCTGCCGCCCTCTGCTCCAACAAGGACTGAAACGCCGATTGTGCTTCCTGCTATCGTGGTCGCTGTCCCGAGGCCAATCGCTTCTCCAATAACTGCGGCTCCTGCGGCCCCACCTACTACAGTGTTGGCAACATTTAAAACTGTAAAAACAACGCCTGTACCGGCTGCGGCAGTGGTTCCTGCGAGCTTGGCAGTTTTCCTCACATGATCGTCCTTATATACAACTTGGACGACTTTGGGCGTATCAGCATTGTTAATAATGCATTGCTTCGCTTGAAGGGATTTGTCTGCAAACTCAAGAATCGAGTCCATCTCTTTAAATTGTTTGTCTTTTGTGAAATAGAACTTCTTAGCCATATGTCATACTCCCAAAATCAATTCACATGAGTTTCATGTGCTGAATTATTTAGAACGGTCATTACAGTGGAAACGTCCAGCTTCGCATTTAGAATAAGTTCCACATATTTTCGATGGTGTTCGAGCCCTGCTCGTCCGAATAGCCAAATCAAGGGATAGAATGAAGCTTAAAAAATTTATTCTTTTATAGCTCATTATATTACCATATCCATTCAAATACAACAAAGAATGAGGCTATTAGTCGAATTATAATTAATCATAAAAACGGAGCTACGAAATCATGGACAACCCATAATCTC
>DAMDEB010000081.1:1121-1848 GCA_032090075.1 Caproiciproducens sp. | reverse complement strand
TTTATATCATATATATTTTCAACAAGAACGTTGCTCATCAAACCATCTTCCAATATTACCTGTAGAAAAAATACTCAAAAAATAAGTAACTTTCTTACCCTATTCCCGGATGATGTAGAGGTCAATTGAAAACCTTCTGCTGTCTTCTCAAGCTATTATCTAGGTGAATCAGCTTGCTATCAGCGTCAACCTCAGCAAGAATCGGCGCATATACCTTATAATATTTCAATTATTTCATTACTTCTCCGGTGCGAGCTTCTCCTTATTCCGCTTACCTGTACTATTGTAGTTTAAATTAAGTAAACAAAACCAGAAGTACATTTTCATTGAAATTTATTGGACAACTAAGAATAGTGTGTAATCCCTTGTAGATATACCTGTGATCAATCATCAAATTCTTTAATGCCAATTTCTTTATAATCAATGCCGCATTGACTCATTTTATAACGAAATATATCTTGAATTCTGCTGTCGCAAGTAGTAAAAAACAGCTGATCAATAGCACTGTCTTGACTTGATAATTGATACTTTATTAAATCAAGAAAAGCCAACATATTAATATCATCCATTGTGCCGGTTACATCATCCAAAAAATGGACTTTAAACGGATCAGAGTCCTTCAGGCGAAATACATTCCCGAAAAAATATGAAAGCATTAACACACTAAGCTGACCATCACTAAGCATATTTTGAATTGGATTGCTTTCACAATCCTGTAACATTAGCA
>DAMDEB010000081.1:0-1111 GCA_032090075.1 Caproiciproducens sp. | reverse complement strand
GCACACCATTTCCCCTGCCACCATTCAGGTCAAAACCAGAAATATTTACATCTCGAGATAGTTTGCAGTAAATTTTATAAAGATATGGTCCAACATTGTTATATTCATTATCATTCAACTCTTTTAGAAACTTACGAATTTCATTGGAACGTTTTTTCGCCTTTTCATAAAGTGATTTCAGTTCTTCAATCGTTTGATTCAAATTATTGTTCTTTTCTTCAGCCTTTTTTACTTGTTTAGTAGCATCTAAATATTCAAGGCGTTGTATACGACTCCTTAAAGAGCTAATTTTGTTACTCAGCAAGTTCTCATTATATACTGAATTCTCAGGGGCACCTACTGCGTTTGCTCGTATGTCTTCCAAAAGTGATCTTTCGGTTAGATTATTATTGTTGAGGTATTGAACAATTGCCAGGACATGTTTGATTTCATTATTTAGATTTGAAAGAGATTTTTCTGATAGGATGTATGTATCGTTTCTCTCTATTGCTTCGCGTATACAAACTTCGGAAAGCATTTTATCTTGTGCATATCCATTTCAACAGCTGATCTAAAATTGCTCCTGGACATTCTGGTACCCAGCGTGTTTACCAGCCCTTCCATCTTCGAACCAAATACTCCACACAAATAATCCTGACTGTTCTGTGAAGTAGTGTAGGCAAAGAAAAAATCGATTGCCTGCTCGATGACATCATTTCTTGATGGATTTGCACCAGATAATTTTATCAAACCATCAATTTTCAAATACGCGTCTTTCTTCAAATAGACTGATGTTCGTAGCTTCTCCGAAGCATCAACGTTACTGTCAGAAAGCCTTTGAGGATTAACAACACTGTCCATATAAATTCCTCCAAAATTCATTGAGAAGTAAATATGCTTGTAATCAAATTTGATTACAAGCATATTTACAGCATTTAAGCGGCTTTAACGCGCTTTTATCAATATATTGATTCACATTTTGTAATCAGCGCAAAAATTTTGATTACAAGTATAAAACCCGTTCTACGCCCAGCACCGCTGGGCGTTGCGTATCTCATTGTAATCTTTGATTACAATGCTTTATCCTGCAAAGTTCCACCAACTATTTTCACATGGTGGAAAACAGGGCTAA